>CAZVHW010000213.1:0-11422 GCA_964626835.1 uncultured Enterobacterales bacterium | reverse complement strand
CCGAGGCATCATGTCCGACATCCCGCCAGACCGAGCCGAGGACAACGAGATGATGCGCTCGGGAGGTGCCGCGCCGGACCTGCCCGACGAAGAGTAGCGAGCCCGCGCGGAGCCACCATGGCCGACATCACCATCCTGAACCTGAACATGCTGTACGTGCGGTACTACGACAAGGTAGAGCGCGAGCGGCACCTGCCCCTGGGTCCGCTGTACGTCACCGCGGCCCTCGAGCAGGCTGGCTTCGGGGTGGATCTACGGGACTACCAGCTTCACGATGCAGACGAGCTGTTCTCCGCGGCGGAGATCGTGCGCTTCCTCGACGACCCAGCGCCCGTGGTGGGCTTCAGCTGCATGGCCAACCTGCTGCCCTTCACCCTGCTGGCCATGAAGGCCTTCCGCGAGCGCTACCCCGACAGGGTCCTCGTGCTGGCGGGGGTGGGCCCCAAGTCGGTGGAGCAGCCAATCCTCGAGCGTTTCCCTTGGGTGGACGTCATCGTGCGCGGCGAGGCAGAGATCAGCGCCCCCAAGCTGCTCGCCAGCCTGAACAACGGCGGAGATCTGCACGACGTCCCCGGCGTCAGCTTCCGCCACGACGGCGCCGTGGTCCACACCCCGGCCCCTCCACGTATCCGCGACCTGGACGCATCGGTCAAGCCTGCCTGGCATCAGGTCCCCCTCGACCGCTACACCGGCTTCGGCGTCATCACGTCCCGCGGTTGCCCCTATCCATGCACCTTCTGCTCCGTCGCCCCCATCTGGAGCCTCGACCCTTGTCACCGCTCCGTCGAAGGGATCGTGGACGAGATGCGCTTCCTGAAGGAAACCGGTGGGGCGAAGCTGATCCTCTTCCAGGACGAGTTTTTCCTCACGGGCCGCAAGCGGGTCATGGCCTTCTGCGACGCGCTCGAGCGCGCCGGTCTGGACCTGCTCTGGAAGGCCTTTGGCCGCATCAACCTCACGGACGAGGACATGATGCGACGCATGGCGGACTGCGGGTGCGTGGAGATCCGCTTCGGCGTCGAGTCCGGTTCCGACGAGATCCTTGCTGCCTGCAAGAAAGGCTTCACCAGTGCCCAGGCTGTCGAGGTCGTCTCCAAGGCTACACGCATCTTTCGCCGCACGGACCTCTTCTACGTCTGGGGCTACCCCTTCGAGACCATGGAGCAGTTCTACCAGAGCGTCTTCCAGATGATCTCCTTCCGCATGATGGGTGCCCGCATCCTGCCCTCCATGCTCTGCCTGCTCCCCCAGACCGAGATCTTCCGCGAAAACGTGGACCCATCGAAGCTCGAGTTCGCACCGGACATCTTCCCCGAGTACATGATCACGGGCCACGAGATCAGCCGCTTCGCCCATGTCGAGATCACCTCCCCCCACGCGGGCACCTTCGACTTCATCCAACAGCACCGCGACCTCTTTCCTGGCTTCTTTCACCTCGACCTCGCCAACAACATCCGCCCCAAGCTGCGGGTGCTGCAGGAGTTCGGCTTCTACCCGGCCTCCGACACCGAGCTGCGAGAGATGGAATCCTGCGGAGCCCACTCTCCCAGGGTGAACCACGGCCGAGGTGATCTGGCCACCGGGGGGGTGCTTCCTTCGGGCTAGCCCAGGTCGAAGCTCTTCGACGCCCGGGCCGCCAGCTCGCGTCCGATGGCCAAGGATGCCGTGGCCGCCGGCGAGGGGGCGTTGAGGACGTGGAACTGCCCCTCGGCTTCCTTGATGCGGAAGTCATCGGAGAGTGAGCCGTCCGGCTCGACGGCCTGGGCGCGGACGCCAGCGCCGCCGCGCGCCACGTCGTCCATGGTGATCTCGGGGATGAGCTCCTGCAGGGCCTTGACGAAGGCGGTCTTGGAGAAGGAGCGGTGAAACTCCCCCAGCGCCATGGGCCAGTACTCGAACGCCATCTTCCAGAACCCGCCGTAGGTCCCGTAGGTGAAGACGTCGCGGAGGTTGATGTCGCTGTGCTTGTAGCCTTCGCGATCGAAGGCCAGCACCGCGTTGGGGCCCGCCTCGACGCCTCCGTGGACCATGCGGGTGAAGTGCACGCCCAGGAAGGGGAAGCGCGGGTCGGGGACCGGGTAGACCAAGGTGCGACACAGGTGGTGTTTTTCTGGCACCAGCTCGTAGTACTCCCCGCGGAAGGGCACGATCTGCAGGCCGGGATCCACCCCGCAGAGCTTGGCGATGCGGTCGGACTGCAGGCCCGCGCAGTTGATGATGTTGCGGGCGGGCACGGCGCCGGTCTCGGTCTCGAGCACGATGCGGCCCGACTCCTTGGCGAAGCCGAACACCCTGGACTTCAGACGGATCTCTCCACCGGCGGCCTGGATGAGCTCGCCGTACTTCTCGGTGACCTGTCGGTAGTCGATGATTCCAGTCTGGGGCACGAACAAGCCGTCCACACCGCGAACGTGCGGCTCGTGTTCGGCGATCTGCTCGGGCCCGATCCGCTGGATACCCTCGAGGCCGTTGGTGTGGCCCCGTCGCTCCAGCTCGTCCAGCTTGGCCACCTGCGCGTCGTTGGTAGCCACCACCACCTTGCCGCAGCGGTCGTGGGCGATGTCGTGCTCTGCGGCGAAGCGGTACATGTCCTCGCGGCCGGCGGCACAGAGCGTGGCCTTGAGGGACCCCGGCTTGTAGTACAGGCCCGAATGGATCACCCCGCTGTTGTTGCCGGTCTGGTGATTCGCCAACCTGTCCTCGGCTTCCAGCACGACGATGGAGATCCGTTCCCGCTGGCACAGCGCGAGGGCGGTGGCAGCCCCCACGATGCCGCCACCGATGATCGCGATGTCGTAGGGCTTCCCGTTCGAGTCACGCATGCCGTCTCCTGGAGTCACTGGAGAGGGAAGTCAGACCGCAGCTCGGATGACCGGAGCGGCCGTCGCCGTGGCTACTCGCGCTTCTTGGTAGAGACGATGGCCGCGATGACGATGCCCACGCCGTAGAGCAGGATCAGCGGAGCGGCCATGAGCGACTGGGTCAGGATGTCCGGAGGGGTGATGACCGCGGCCACCACGAAGATGGCCACGATGGAGTACTTGAAACCGTGGATCATGTCGCGCGCATCGATGAGTCCGATGCGCGCCAAAAAGAAGACCACCACCGGCAGCTGGAAGGACAACCCGAAAGCCAGCAGCAGACGCGTGGCTGTCTTGAGGTAGGCTTCCATGGACATCACGGCCTCGGCGGTGCCCGCCGTGACGGAGAGAAAGAAGCCGAAGGCGTACTTGAAGATGACGAAGTAGCCGAACGCCGCGCCTCCTACGAACAAGCCGGTGGAGGCGAAGACCAGCGGGAGGACGATCTTCCTCTCGCTCGCGTACAGGCCCGGGGCGACGAAGGACCAGAGCTGCCAGGCGATGATCGGCGTGGCCACGAAGAAGCCCGATACCACCGCCACCTTGAGGTAGGTGACGACACCCTCGAGGGGCGCCAGGATGGCCATGGTGCCGGCGTCGTTCGCTCGCAGGGCGTCGTTCATCGGAGCGACCAGGAAGGCCCAGATGTCGGGAGCGAAGAAGAAGCACAGGACGACACCGGCCGCTACGGCCATGCCGGTGCGGATCAGCCGCGTGCGCATCTCTCGCAGGTGGTCCATGAGCGGCATGGCCTGCTGCTGCAGGCGGGCCTGTTCTCGCTCCTTGTCCGTGGCCATGGCTAGCTCTCCCCTCGAGCTTCGTCCTCGACCGGGTCGGACGAGTCCAGGGGGTTTGTCGGGACCGACTCGTCAGGCTCGACAGGCTCTGCTTTCTCGGTCTGCTGTTGCGATTCAGCCGCCTTGGACCGCTGCGCGTCGCGCAGGCGTGCCTTGCTCGTGCTGGGTTCGCCCGCCGGTTCAGCGGGTTCGCTCTGCTCGTCTGGGGTCGAAGGCGAGGGCTCCGATTTCTTGACAGCCAGACCCGGTGGGGAGGTGGCGTCGAGCCCGCCCAAGTCGACGTCGAGCAAGTCGCCTTCATCCATGAATGCGTTCTGCAGCTCGTTGGCCGCGCGGCGGAGCTTTGCGTACTGACGCCCAGCCATGCGGAGCATCTTGGGCAGCCGCTCGGGGCCCACGACCACCAGCAGCAGCGCCGCGATCAGGAGGATCTCGCTGATGCCGATGTTGAGCATGGCCTGGCTCTCCAGAGCGAGCGCGAGGGAACTGCCTATCTAAAGCTCCAGAGGGGGGGAGGCCAGGGATGAGCTACCCCGGAGCTCGAAGACCAGGTAGCTGGCGCAGAAGCCCCCCCGGTGTGAAGATGGCCATCCGGGCCTGTCCCGACGGGCTCGGTCCGCGGTGAGACGGCTAGCTCCGCCTGTTTTCGGTGGTCGATTCAGCCACGCCTGCCACGTTCCATCAAAGCTACGCCGACGGACGGGACACTCAGCCGCAGCCTGCGGCTCCGGCCACGAGCACTTGTCCCAGGGACAGGCCCCCATCACCGACGGGGATGGTAGCCGGAGGCAAGACCTCGAGACCCTCGGCCCGTAGCTCCTCGACGCAAGCCCGCGTGAGAATTCGGTTGTTGAAGACGCCTCCACACAGGGCGACATGCTCGGGCCCGCCACCATCCCGGACATTCACCGCGCTGCGCACCAGGGCCTTGGCGAACGCCTGGTGAAAAGCCAGAGCCAGGTCGGCTCGAGGGAGGCCGAGCATCACGCAGCCAACAAGCCCGCGCAGCAACGGCCGCGGATCGATGACAATCTTCCCGTCGACATCGACCACGTCGATGCGCAGCTTTGCTCGACCGAGCTCACCCACCAAGGCCAGCTGCTCCAGCTCGAGGGCCGCCTGTCCGTCGTAAGATACGCTGTCCGCGACACCGAGCAGACACGAGACGACGTCGAAGAGCCTGCCAGCACTCGAGGTCAAGGGGGTGTCGAGGCCGCTGTCCACCATTCGACGGATGAGGTCGATCTCTCCTGCCTCAGCGCGCCTCCACAGCGCGAGAGGCACATCGCTCGCTTCGGGGACCACAGCGTGCAGCCACGCCGCCGCGACGCGCAAGGGTCGGTACGTCACGGCTTCCCCCCCGGGGAGGGGGAGTGCTCGAAGGTGGCCCGCCCGGTGAACGTTGGTGGCGTCACCCACCAGGATCTCCCCACCCCAGATGGTGTTGTCCAAGCCTAGGCTTCCGCCGTCGAGCACCAAGCCCGTTGTGGGCTCCATACGCCCGTGGGCCGCCATGGCGGAGACCAAGTGAGCGTGATGGTGCTGCACCGCTTCGAGCCGAGGCAGCGGGTGGCCACTGGCCTCTGCCTTCTGGACCAGGCGCCGGGCCAGCAGGCCCGTGACCGAGTCGGGGTTCGAGCCGTGGGCGATCACGGCGGGCCTCACCCCCAAGCGATGCTCCAGTTCTCGAAGCGCCTCTTCCAAGAAGTCCAGCGTGTCCTGCTGGCCGGTGTCCCCGACATACTGGGAGAGAAAGGCGCGGTCACCCGTGGTGAGGGTGAAGACATTGTCGTGCCTCGCCCCGAGACCCAGCGTGCATGGCATGGGCTCGGGGAGCGGCACCGGCAGGGGCACCCAGCCGCGGGAGCGCCTGACGAGCACGGTGTCTTGGCCCTCGACAAAGCCCAAGGAGTCGTCGCAGCGGCTCGCGATGGGCCGGTCGTGCACCAGGAAGGCGTCCACGAAGGGTGACAACAGGCGCAGTGCCTCGGCGTCGTTGGCCACCATCGGCTCACCGGAGCGATTGCCCGAAGTCATGGCCAGCACGCTCAGGTCGTCGGGAGCGACGAGTAGGTGGTGCAAGGGTGAGCCGGGCAACATGACGCCCAGGCAGCGATGACCGGGTGCCAGGTTGGCGGCCAGACGGTGGGCAGCGTCAGGGCGCTGGCGGAGTAGCAGGATTGGCCGCCGGAAACCCTCGAGCTCCCGCGCCTCGGCACGGGTGGCGAGGCAGTGTTCGTGCACCGTATCCAGATCGCGCGCCATGACGGCGAAGGGCTTGTCGGGTTGTTGTTTCCGCCTGCGCAACAGCGCCACGGCAGCCTGGCAGTCGGCGATGCAGGCCAGGTGGTAGCCCCCCGGCCCCTTGACGGCGAGCACCCGACCCTCCCGGAGGAGGCGCTGGGCTTCGGTCAGGGGATCGGCCAGGTCCACGAGCTTCCCCGCACCGTCCAGCAACGACAGCTGGGGGCTGCACACCGGGCAGGCACTGGGCCCAGCAAGGAAGTCACGGTCCGGGGATGCGCGGTGGTCTGCCTCGCAGTCTGGGCAGAGAGGAAAGCCCCCCATCGTGGTGAGCGAGCGGTCGTAGGGCACCGACTCGACAATGACGAAATCCTCGGCGCCCTCGGGGTCGGCCTCGCGCTGTCGCAGTTGGTCGACTCGAGCCAAGGGCGGCAGCCGGTAACGAAGGGCATCCAGCATCGCCTCGACCTGCTCGTGGCGTCCTTCGACCTCGATCTCCACGCCCCCGGAAACGTACCGTACGAGCCCCGCCAGTCCGGTCTCGATGGCGAGGCGATGGACGAAGGCCCGGACCCCGACTCCTTGCACCAGCCCAAAGAGCCGAAGCAGAACTCGCCTCGCGGAACCAGGGGACGGATCGTCGTGCATGGTCGTCTCCTGCCACGGCGTCATACGCACCGGAAGGGCCGACTACCATGGAGCGGGCTGCGGATCCAGCGTGGGCAGGCCAGGGTCATGCCGTGTCTTGTCATCGTGGTCCGGACGCGGCTCGGGTTCTCTCCCACACCATCGGTCGGGACCGTGCTGCCGTCACGTTCCATTGACTACGCGCAAGCCGCCACGCCGAGCTAATGGTGATCACACGCTTGCGCGCGCGCACGCACGTGGAAACGCACCTCTCCCCCCTCTGGAGGTCGCCCATGGCCTACAAGCCGCTGCTTCTCGCCCTCCCGGCACTCGCCGGCGTCGCATGCGAAGCCAACTACAATCCACTGCCCACGGCACCGGTGGTGGAGATCGATCCGTACTACCCCACCACGGCCGACGATCTGGAGTCGAGCATCGCCATCGCCTCCTCCGATGCCGACCTCGATCCGATCATCTATCGCTACCAGTGGTTCACGGACGGCACCGCCCGCGCCGACCTGCAAGGCAGCTGGGTGCCCTGGAGCGAGACCAGCCGTGGGGAGACCTGGATGGTCCGCGTCATCCCCTGGGATGGCGAGGGCGAGGGCGCGCCCTACGAGACCTCGGTCACGGTTATCAACGATCCTCCCACCGTCGAGGTGGGCATCATCCCCGACGCCCCGCTGGCCACAGATGACCTCGCGCCCCAGGTCTTCACCCACGACCTGGACGACGACACGGTCACCGTCACCTACCTCTGGGCACTCGAAGGCACGAAGACCACCCACGAAGGCGACTCCCTCGCGGCAGGCCTGACCGCCCGAGGTGACCGCTGGGTGGTCACGGCGACGCCAAACGATGGCTACGACGACGGCGAAGTCGCCACGGCCAGCGTAGACATCGAAAACCAGGCCGCCGTCGTCACCTCGGTCGAGATTGGCCCCGACGGAGCCTCGAGGGACGACACCATCGAGGCCACCGTGGTGGCCGCCGACCCCGACGGCGACGACATCACGCTCACCTACACGTGGTACGTCGATGGGGCCATGGTCCAAGAAGGCGAGGACAACACCCTGGCGTCCACCCTGTTCGCGCGCGACGAACGCGTGGTGGTCAGCGTGGTGGCCGACGATGGCTTCGTGGACAGCGCGGCGGTGCGCTCGAACCAGCTGGTAGTGGCCAACGCCTTGCCCGTCGCCGAGGAAGTCACGCTGACCCCCGAAGAGGTCTACGAGGCCAGCACGCTGTACTGCGCTCCCTCGGGCTGGACCGACTCGGACAACGACAGCGAGGGCTACGTCTACACCTGGATCATCAACGCGGTCGAGACCGAGCACGGCGGAGACACCCTCCAAGGTGACGCATTCGACCGCGCCGACAGCATCAGCTGTGTGGCCACCCCCTGGGACGGAATCGACGAGGGTGAGTCCGTCTCGAGCGACGCGGTCACCGTGCTCAACACCGCCCCCGAGGTGCTGGCGCTCGCCATCTCCACCACCGCACCCGCCACCGACGACACCCTGTCGATCTCCGTGGCTACCGACGACTCCGATGGCGACAACGTCAGCCTGGCCTACGCTTGGTACGTGGACGGTACCGCCTCGGGCACCGACGCGTCCCTGTCGGGCGACAGCTTCTCGAAGAGCCAGACCGTCTACGTGGTGGTCACCCCCAGCGACGACGCCACCGACGGCGCCTCGGCCACATCCTCGGTTGCCACGGTGGTCAACACGCCTCCGGTTGTCTCCTCCGTCACCCTCTCCCCCACCGAGGTCTTCACCGACGGCGTTCTCACCGCTACGGCGACGTCCTCGGACGTCGACGGCGACTCGGTCACCATCGACTATCTGTGGACGGTGGACGGAGGCTCCGTGAGCGAGACTTCCTCGAGCCTCGCCGGCGACGACTGGTTCTCCAAGCACGAGGTCATCCAGGTCACCGTGACCCCCAACGACGGCAGCATCGACGGTGATGCGTTGGCCTCCGAGAGCGTCACCGTCCTCAACACCACACCGGAAGCCCCGGAGATCGCCATCGATCCTCTCGATCCGGCCGAGGGCGACGACCTGCTCTGCTCCGTCGAGGTCGAAGCCCCCGACACCGATCTCGACACCATCGACTACACCTTCACCTGGACCCTGGACGACGTCGCTTTCACCTCCGCCACCACCACCACGCTCACCGGCGACACCATCCTCGCCGACCACACATCCTCCGGTGAAGTCTGGGCCTGCACGGTCACCCCCAACGACAGCGAGGTGGACGGACCCACCGACACCACCTCGGTCACCATCTGTCCGCCTGGCACCGAGCGGGACTGCCCGGCCATCTCCTGCGCCGAGGTGCTCTCGGCCCTGCCCAGCGCCACGGACGACACCTACTGGCTCGATCCCGAGGGCAGCGGCGTGTTCGAGGCCTACTGCGACATGTCCACCGACAGCGGCGGCTGGACCCTCTTGGCCGTGGTCAGCGACGACGGCGAGGACAGCTGGACCTGGAACGACCGCCACTTCTGGGACACCGACGAGTCCGTCTTCGGCGACGTGGACGACCGCGACGAGGACTACAAGTCCCGCGCCTTCCACCAGGTGGCCTTCGCCGACATGATGTTCCTGCACCAGCCCTCGGGCGACTGGGCCAGCTACCACGACGTCGGGGACGGCGCGGACGATCTCGGCAGCTACGTCTCCTGGTGGGACGGCACCACCTGCTGGGCGGCAGGCGACGGCTGGGACATGAGCGACGGGACCATCGGAGCCTTCTACGACCTCTGCTCCACCCAGCTCTTCTTCAACGCCCAGGACCACGACGGCACCAGCACCTGCGGCTGCACGGACTGCACCGACCATGCCTACGGGCCGGCCTGGAGCGCCATCTCGACCGCGGGCTGCCCGTTCGACGACCCAGCCACGTCGGGGGGCTTGGGCCCCCAACCGGCCGACACGGACTCCGAGTCCACGTCGCTGGGCTTCGCCGAACCCCTGGGCCTCAACACGGGGTCCGCGGGCGCCGCCCAAAACTACATGCAGATCTACGCACGGTAGAAGGGAGTCATCATGCGCACCGTTCTCACCGCTCTCGCCCTGCTGGCCCTCTCCGGCTGTGACATCCTCTTCCCCGAGCCTCTCGCAGACGCCGACAACGACGGCTACACCGAGGACCTGGACTGCGACGAAACCGACGCCGCCATCAACCCCTCCGCCAACGAGGTCTGCGACGGCATCGACAACGACTGTGACGGCGACATCGACGAAGATGGCGCCCACGACGCCACCACCTGGTACTACGACGCCGACGGTGACGAGTACGGTGACCCGGCCGTGGCCGTGCTCACCTGCGAGCGTCCGGAAGCCTACGTCGCCAGCGAAGGCGGCCTCGACTGTGACGACGGCGACGCCAGCATCAACCCCGACGCCGAAGAACACTGCAACGGCATCGACGACGACTGCGACGGCGACGTGGACGAGGAAGCCAGCGACGCCGTCGAGTGGTTCCAAGACGCCGATGGGGATGGCTACGGTTCCGACGACATCTCCATCCAACGCTGCGAGACACCTTCGGGCTACGTGGACGTCGCTGGCGACTGTGACGACGCCTGGGTCGAGGTCAACCCCGAAGCCGACGAGCTGTGCGACGGCGCGGACAACGACTGCGACGGCGACATCGACGAGGACGACGCGCTGGGTGCCGACACGTGGTACTTCGACGAAGACGGAGACGGGTACGGCCTCGAAGACACCACCACGGTGGCCTGCTACCAGCCCTCCCTCTATGCAGCCGAGCACGGCGACTGTGACGACGACGACGCGTCGACCTATCCGGGAGCCATCGAGTACTGTGACGAGACGGACAACGACTGCGACGGTCTCACCGACGAGGACGACGCGGAAGACGCCACCACCTGGTACCAGGATGCCGACACGGACGGCTACGGCGGCACCTCCACCAGCGAGACGAGCTGCTCGCAGCCTTCCGGTTACGTGGACGACGCCACCGACTGCGACGACAGCCGCGCCGACATCAACCCAGCCGGTACCGAGGTCTGTGACGACGACAACGCGGACGAGGACTGCGACGGTCTGGTGGACGACCTGGACAGCTCCCTGGATTCCGGTTCTCTCCTGGACTGGTATCGCGACGACGACAGCGACGGCTACGGCTCCAGCGCGCACACCATCCAGCTCTGTGACGCCCCTTCGGGCTACATCGCCTCGACCGACGGGGAAGACTGCGACGACTCCGACAGCCGCGTCAACCCAGGCGCCACCGAGATCTGCGACACGGACAACACCGACGACGACTGTGATGGCCTGGTGAACACCGACGATCCGTCGGTAGACACGTCCACGTTCGTCACCTGGTACGCTGACGCTGACGACGACGGGTGGGGTGACCACAACACCAGCACCGACGCCTGCGATGCACCCTCTGGCTACGTGGCGGACGACACCGACTGTGACGACACCCGAGACGACGTCAACCCAGACGGTGACGAAGTCTGCGATGCCGACGGCACCGACGAGGACTGCGACGGCACCACCGACGACTACGACAGCTCCGTCGACACCTCCACCTACGACACGTGGTACGCCGACGCGGACAGTGATGGTTACGGCGATGCGCTCACACCCTCGTCCCAGTGTGACCAACCCTCGGGTTACGTCACCGACGACACCGACTGCGACGACAGCGAATACGAGATCAACCCGGGATCGCAGGAGGTATGCGACGAAGACGACGTGGACGAGGACTGCGACGGCCGCGCCGACAGCCTGGACCGCTCCGCGGACGAGAGCTCGCAGTACGCCTTCTACGCAGACGACGACAGCGACGGCTACGGCGATCCCGACGACAGCGTCGTCACCTGCGACGCACCTGCCGGCTATGTCTCCG
>CAZVHW010000212.1:0-11438 GCA_964626835.1 uncultured Enterobacterales bacterium | reverse complement strand
GCCCCCGTAGCATGAGAGGTAGTCTGGCCGCGTGGTGTCCAGGGTGACCAGCAGGATGGACGGGCGGGTGTCGGCTTCCCGCTGCGGTTCGGCAGATGTTGGCGGGCCGGGCGCCTCGCTGCAGGCGGCCAGGATCAGGGCGATCGGGACTGAGAGCGAGCGAGCCGTCGTCGGTCCTCCTACGCCTTGGTGGACGCCACCCCTACTCGAGATCCGGCTGTCAGTCGCGGGGATGCCAGCCTTCGAGCATGCCGCTGACCTTGTCGAGGTCCCGGGTGGATGGTTCGGCCTGGCCGCCCTTGGCACGGTCGAAGAGCCGCTTGAGGGCGCTGTTGCCCGTGGTGAGCTGGCGGTTCATGGCGGACAGCAGCAGGCGGCGGAACATGTCCCCTGCGGGGCCGATGTCTTCCACCAGGTTGGTGTAGAGCTCTCGGCCGAGGATTGCCAGGCGGACGTCGGTGGAGGCGATGCAGGAGGCGCTGCGGGGTGAGCGGTCGATCATGCCCATGTGGCCGAACATGCTGGGACCGTGCAGGACCGCGAGGTCCTTTTCGACGCCCAGGTAGTCCCGCATGCGCACCAGAACCTGCCCTTCGAGCAGGAAGTAGACGTCGCGCGGCGGTGCGCCTTCCTTGCAGATGACGTCGCCTTGTTCGGCCAGGTGGAGGAAGCAGGAGTCCAGTACGCTGGCGAGGACCTGCTCCAGCTCCGGGCCCAGGCCGTGGGTGGCCAGCAGCTGCCTGGCGATTTCGATCATCTTCACGACAAACCTCCCAAGATCTTCGCTAGGCGCTCTCGGAAGCTGACCCGCCCGCCGGTGGGGCTGGCCTGCGAGGCCGAGGCTTCGGCCCGGCGCTCCTGCCACACCTTTCGAATGGCGTGGTTGGTGGCGCGGATGCGGCGGGCGGTGGTGGCCATGAGGTGGTTCTGTGCCGCGGCGAGGGCTCGTGTTCCCCTGGCCTTGTCGAGGAAGGCGTGGTCGATGAGCAGAGCCACGCTGGGCACCTCGGCCAGGACCGAGGCGTTTCGCACGGCACCCTCGAGGAACAGGGCTGATTCGCCGACCACCTCTCCCGCCCAAACGTCGCCCACGGTGCGCGGCCCCTTGTCGGTGGCGACGGTGACGCTCAGGCGGCCGTCGAGCAGCAGCAGCGCGTAGTCGGCGGGGTCGCCCTCACGGAAGACCGGCTGTCCGAGGTCGAAGAAGACCTTGTGGGCCAGGCGCTCCAGTTCGGCGATTTCGTCGCCGGGAATGGTTCGGAAGGGCCGGAGCCCCATCGCTGTCGGTGTGGCCACGACCACCTCCTGTGTCGAGGCAGTCTATCAAGAAACAGTGGCCATAGGCCCGTACCCGTACCCGAAGCCGCTCGTCTGCGATGGCGTGCCTTGCGCCCTGGCCGGGCCTCTCCGGCTGACGACAGGTCGTTCTGTCCTCGTGGAGCGACGCGAGGAGCCGCATGGGCGACTAACCCGCGTCAGGGCCGGTCCCGCGTTTCGTGGACCGCTTCCAACTGGCGGGGTCTTGGCGGAAGTAGTCTCGCAGCACACCGTACAGATCGGGGGCTTCCTGCTCGAGCCGACGGCCTTGCTCGAAGAATGCCTCGACCGCCACCGCGAAGAACTCCTCGGGGGCGGTGGCGCCGTAGGCCTGCAGGAGGCCACGGCGTCCCTGCGCCAGATCGCGCTGCAGGGCCTGGTAGTGCTCTGTCATGGCCTGGTACCAGCGGCGGTAGCTCGGGTGCCTGCCGAGGGGAGGGACGCCGTCTGCGGTGCCGTCCAGCATGTCGAGCTTGTGGGCGAACTCGTGGTAGACCACGTTGTGGCCGTCCCGCGGATCCCTCGCCCCCTGGCGGGCCGCTCTCCAGGACAACACCACTGGGCCACGGACCCAGGCCTCACCGAGCCTGGTGACGGGAGCATCGCTGACCACGCCACCGGGCAGCCGCTGCTTCTGTCGCCCTCGGTATGCGTCCGGGTAGACCAGGATCTCGGTGACGTTGCAGTAGTAGTCGTGCTCCAGTCCCAGCAAGAGCAGGCCAGCCTGGGCTGCGATGAGGACTCGGATTGGGTCTGTCAGCTCCAGCCCTGCGCAGCCCCGCCAGCGCTTTTCGGCCATGAGTACATGGACGATGCCCCGCAGCCGCTGGCGCTCTTCGTCCCTCAGCAACTCCCAGGCGCCCATGCTCGACAGCAGGTATCCGTCCCAGGTGTCCGGCCAGGGCTGTTCCTCGAGCCGCGCGCGGCGGCGCTTCGAAAGCCAGCGCATCATGCTTGCTGGGTATCGGGTTAGAATCTCGTTGCCCATGAAGTTGGTCCGCCGCCGTCACCCGTCCATCACGTCCGTTCGGACCGGTGCGAGTGAATCCGGTCTCCCCGAAAGCGGCAGCGATCTGCCTCGCAGCACACCTTGCGCCATGCACAAGCGCGGCGGGATGGAACGCGTGGACCGGGAGGGATCGGGCGTGGTGTTGCGGCCTGGCTCGCGCTTTCGCGTGCCCCAGCTTCGCAGCCAGGATGCCCTCAGCCACCCAGGTCCAGCGGCTCTCGCCTACCGGGTGCGCGTGGCCACGGACGAGCGCCGACGCTGCCAGGCCGGGCAGCCGATGATGCAGGCGCGCGTCGTCACCAAGACCCGCGGCCAGGCCTACCGGGTGCTCGAGCCGAGCAGCTCGCGCTTCCGCATGCGCGCTCGTTTCTCCGCTGCCAGCGGTCCGGATCCCCGCTTTCACCTGGCCGGCAGGGGGGGGCCCAAGGTGATCTTGAGCGAAGACGACGAGGACTGACAGAGCCTGACGCAGCGACCCCCGGGCGCCCTTGGGACGCGCGGGGGGAGGTGGGCCCGGGGCGGGCAGACCCCGCTCGAGGCTACTTGCTGGTCTTGGTGTTGCCCTTCTTCGCGTCGCCAGTGGAGGTCTTGGTGTTGGCCTCCTTGGCGTCGCCGGTCGAGGTCTTCTCCCCGGCCGCGCCCGCGGACGTGCGGGTGACGGCGCCCTCGGCTTCCGCCTCGCCTTCGGCGTCAGCAGCGGCTTCGGCGTCGTCGCCGCCTTCTTCGGCAGCGGGTTCGGCAGGGGGCGGCGCGGGGGGCGGCGCGGGGGCCGCTGCGGGCTCCTGTGGTGCTGGGGCGGTTTCGGTCGCGCCGCAGCCGATGCACAGACCCATGACCAGGGTGAGCAGGAGGATGGTACGGAGCTTCATTGGGCTCTCCGGGGTTCGGCAGGTTTGCCGGGGGTGGATGGCGCGACGCAGCTAGGCATCGCGTGGGGTGTCAAGACTGGAATTCAAGACTCTACCACCAATGCGATCGCTGAGTGAACCCCCGTTCAGAACTTTCGTGACATTCTCTTCCGCGCCGAGAGGTCGAGGGAGGGGCCCGTCGAGCTTCTCCCGTCAGCCGGAAACCTCACCTTCGCCGACGGGCCTTGGGAAGGGCCAGGTGACGATGTTCATTCCCCCACAGGTGCTGGGGAAGCGGAGGGAGAGGGTCCGTCCGGCGAGGCAGGCCTCCGTAGCGGGCTCCGACCTCGAGCTGGATTCCACCTCGGTGTGCAGCACGGTGCCGCTCGCGTCGATGACCAGTCGCAGCATCACCAGCTCGCCTTCGCTGCCGGGCGTGGCGCGCTCCCAGCATGCCTGCAACCGGTCCGAGTCCGCGGCGATGGCGGCCGCCACCAGGCTGCGGTCCATGGCGCCGAGGATCACGGGGGCGTGGAGTTCTTCGCCGTGCTCGACCTGCCCGGTGTCCCACTCGCCCGGCTCCTCCAGGGCGTCGCAGCTCCCTGAGAGCTCGCCTGACACCACCGCCCTCGGAGCGGACAGGTCGGGCCGGGGCACCCAAGGCAGGGCGGTGGGTAGCCGCAGATCCTCGTGGGGTTGGATGGGAAGCGGGGCGGTCTCGGCCCGCGCGGGCTCGTGTATTCCGGGGCGCAGGCACGCCGCGGCGAGCGCGACGGCCAAGAGGGCGATGATGACGAGGGGGTGATCCACCTGGACCTCTTTCTTCCCTCCTGTCGACCACGACCATCGGCGGCGGTTCGGACAATCCTGTCAGGAACACGTGGCGTGGGCGCGTTTTGGTCCGTGGTGGGTCAACGAAAGGCCATTTGTCGCACACTGGGTCAGGAAGGTCGGGACGAACCCGGCAGGGGCCGGTATGCTCTCCGTCCTGACCCGCGACGAACACGCTGGGAGGATCCCCATGTCCAGGCTTTCACGTCCGTTGCTCGCGCTTCTGCCCTTCGTGGCCCTGTTGATGTTCCTGTCGGTTCCGGGCCGCGCCCAGGATCCCGCCCCGGCCCAGCCGTCGCTGGCGCCGGTGGATCAGGCCACGCTCACTCAGTGGTGGCGGGCGACCAACACCCTCTGGATGGCGGACACCGCCTACCGCGTCGACGGAACGGAGTTCGAGGACGGGGTCTGCTCCTACCGCTTCGACGAGGGTGTCTTCATCCCGGTCTACAACGGCGAGGCTCCCGTGGCCGAGCGGCAAGTCGGCGTGGTCTTCGTGGGTAAGGGCAGCATGGCCATGAGCTTCCCCGAGAGCGGGGACGCAGCGGCCTTCGCCAACCACATGGTTCGTCAGATGGGCGCCGATCCGGCCGACCTCGAAGCCATCGCCGCTGGTGAGGCCTCCTTCGAGACCCCCATCACGCGGGGCATGATCATCACCGCCGATCCCCGGGTCCAGAGGCTGCTGTACGACCTCGAGCCCCTGGGTGGCGGCGTGATCTACCGCGAGGGCGAGGATGGCGACGTGGACGCCGAGTACGTGGTGACCGAGGAGCGCGGCAGGCTGCGCGCGAAGGTCGTGGCCACCAGCCTGCTGCCCAATCGGCGCAACGAGCTGGTCAAGCTGGGGCTCGATCCCGTGGCGATGCTACGCCAAGACCGGCTGCTGCACGGCGAGCTGGGCTTTCCGGGTGAGCAGCTCCGCCTGGTTGCCGACTTCCAGACCGGTACGCGCTACGGCGTGGCTGCCGAAGAGGGAGCGACCTTGGGATCGGCGGACTACGACCGCTGGCTCACCTGCTACCGAGACGGCTTGGGTCAGTCGGAGCTGGGCTACCACGACGCCGCGTTCACCTTTGGCCAGGACAACGAAGGGTCGCTGCACTTTCAGCGGTTCTCCGGTCGGACCTGGGCCTCGGTCGTGGGCGTGGACGATCCGCGGCCACCGGTGCGCATGGATCCCGTGCACGCAGACATCGAGATCGAAGCCCGCCCCGCCAACTTCTTCTCGAACGAACAGCACGCACAGATCTCCTCCACCTTGAAGGTGAAGCCCGTGGGGGCCGCTCAACGGCACGTGGTCATGAGCCTCCCGACCAGCCGGTCCGTGGACGGTAGCTGGAAGCTGAAGAAGCTGACCACGGTCGACGGCACGCCTCTGGCCTGGGTGGCCTTGACCGCCGATCTGGCGCACAGGGATGTCCGAGGACGACGCGGAGGCGATCGCGACCAGCGGGACGATGGCAGCACGGCCGAGAGCGGCACGGACGGCTCGGGCAGCTCCGAGGATGCCGGCAGCAGCGGCGGAGCCAGCGACACCGTGCAGTCGTCCACTGCGGCCGAGGCCGAGGCGTCCTTGAGCGAGAGCGTGGACATCGGTGAGGCGGGTGAATCCCGCGCGCTGTATCGGCGCACCGAGCGCAGGTACGAGATCATCGCCCTGTTGCCCGAGTTGGTGCCTGAAGGCGAGGAGGTCGTGATCCAGCTCGACTGGGAAGCCGACTGGCAGTACGCCAACTGGTCCTACCAGGGCCGCCCCCTGGGGGCGACCACGGGCTTCCAGCCGGTGCTCCCGGAGCTACTCCCCGAGCTGTACGAGAACGCCTGGGACTTCCACTTGAAGATGGCGGTGCCCGGCGTGTCCCTGCGCACCTTCTCGGTCGCTGCGGCGGGCGACACCATCGACAAGTGGGAAGACCTGGACGCCACCGGGCGCCGCTGGGTGGAGACCGAGGGCAGTAATGCCCGCGAGGTAGGTGTCGCCATCGGTCAGTGGAAGGAGCGAGACGAGGCCGCCGCCTCCGACATGCCGGCCGTCAGCGTGCACCTGTTCTTCCAACAGGCCAGCGGCCTGCCGGCCTTCCCCCCCGAGGTGCGGCGGGTGGTCGCCTTCCTCAACCGCTTCCTGCCCCCCTTCCCCCAGAAGGAAGTCGAGGTGTGGCAGGGCGCCAGCACCTTCGCTGGAGAAGCGGTGCGCTCGGGCTTCTACAGCACCGCCTATGGCTTGGTGGGGGTCAGCACGGTCAAGCAGTACACCACCGCGGGGGACGACCTGGACGTGGGCGAAGCCTCGTTGGTCGAGGAGGAGAACCCCTACCTGGCCCAGTACATGGTGGCGCGGCAGGTTGCGCACCAGTACTTCGGCCAGTCCCTGGCGCCCGCCACCGAGCGTGACGCCTGGCTCGAGCGCGCCCTGTCCGACGCCTACGCCATGTTCTACGTCCGGGCAGCCATCGGCAAGGATCCCTTCGACGAGCGCCTCGAGGTGGTGAGGGAAAACCTCGAGGATCCCACCGAGCGGGAAGTGAACTACAAGCAGGTCAACCGCTACCGGCGGCCCTATTCGCTGACCGGCGCCACCTACATCTCGGATGTCCCCGAGAAGCTGCGCTCCGAGTACGCTTTCTACTTCCTGACCCACATGCTTCGGCGCAAGATGGGCGACCAGCCGTTCTTCGTGGCCATCGACCACATGGCCCAGAACTACCGCGGCAAGGTCCTCACCACCGAACGATTCCAGGAGCTGATGGAAGCCGCCTCGGGACAGGACCTCGAAGCCTACTTCGACTACTGGGTGCACGCGGGGAGCATCCCGAAGCTGACGATGCAGGTCCGCATCGACCAGGAAGACCAGGGTTACCACGTGCACGGTTGCCTGGTCACCGACATCCCCTTCGGCACCTTCGAGGCCCCGGTGCAGCTCCTCAATCCCCCCACCGGTCGCATCGTGGCGGGCCCCGTTCCGGTGAAGGACGGCATGGGTCGCTTCGACGTGGGCGGTTGGAAAGGCGAGCCCGAGGTCGAGCTGGATCCCGAAAAGCTCATCCTGGCCTACGGCCGCAAGGTCGACCGCATCAAGGGCCCCAGCAAGTGCGAGGAAGCTGAGCCCCCCCCGGAAGAGCCCGAACCCGGCGAGGCCGACTGATCCTCGCTCGTGAGACGCTAGGGTGGGGCAAAAGGAGGCATTCGATGGCGCAAGAGACAGACTGGCTCGCCCTGTGGACCGAGCTCGTGGCCATGCAGCAGCGATACCGCGACAGCCGGCTCCCCTCCGACGAGTGGGCAGGGCGTGCCTCCGAGTTTCGCCAGCGTGTGAAGCGGCGATGGATGCGGCCGGATTCGTCCCGCCGAATCGTGCAGTCCTGGCTCGAACCGGGTGTCTCCATCCTGGACATCGGTGCGGGTACGGGCTCCTGGGCCATCCTCTTTGCCAAGACGGGTGCCACGGTCACCGCCCTGGAGCCCTCCCCAGCCATGCGAGCGACCCTGGCCGAGGCCCTTGAGGAAGAAGGCGCCGAGGGCGTCACCGTCGTGCCCGAGTCGTGGCCCGCTGCTCGCCTGTCGCCTCACGACGTGGTGTTCTGCTCCCACTCCATGTACAGCTGCGGTGACCTCGAGGTCTTCGTGCGGGCCATGGAGCGCACCGCCAGGCGGACCTGTGCCCTGCTCCTGCGGGTGCCCGTGCACACCGGGCCCATGGCCGAGGCCGCCCGCCTGGTGCTCGGGCATCCGTACGACAGCGCCAACTTCACCGTGGCCCTGAACGCGCTGCTCCACATGGGCATCGTGCCCCACGTGCGTGTCGAGGAGCGCGCTCCCTGGGGTGCGTGGACCCACCCCACCATGGCCTATGCCCTCGAGGCCACCAAGGGCCGGCTGGGCTTGGGAGCCGGTCCCAGCCAACACGACCAGGCCCTCGAGGCGATCCTGCGGCGCCACCTCGTCGCCTGCGACGAAGGCTGGCGCTGGCCTCCAACGGTGCGCTCGGCGCTGGTGTGGTGGGACGTGCAGGGCGCGAGCGAAGGGAGAGTTGAGGGACGGCTGGGTCAAGGCTAGGGTTTCCAGGACCACCACCAGCCCATCATGCCCACTCGCCGCGAAGTCCTGCTGTTGCTGAACCGGGCCCTGGCCGCCGGAGCCCTGGTAGCCTTGCGACCTCCCTACGCCTGGGCGGCGAACACCTTCGACGTGCTGTACTACGACTGGGTCAGCGGTCTGGACGACGCGCGGGACCACCTGGGCTCCCTCGAGGAAGGCGTGTTGTCCGCTCGGGAAGCCGCCCACCTGCAGATCGTGTCGCGGGATGCCGGTGGCTATGCCGTGATCTACCGGTTCCTGGGGAGCGAGCAGCAGGCTCGTGATCTGGCCGCCGACCACGCCGGGCGGCTGTCGAACAGCGCGGGCAGTGACGAGGTGCTGGCGAGCACGGTCAGCTCGGGTGCCTACAGGCGGCTCTACAACGTCTCCTACGGCCTGGGGCCCAACTTTGCGGCGCTGCAGGCGTCTTGGGATCGGGTCGCGCGCATGCTGGGTTCGGGGGTGGCCAAGGCTCTGTACATCGAGCGCACCGACGCGGGAAACTTCGCCCTGGTCTACAAGCGCTACGGGGAGGTCGAGAGCACCGCTGCGGCCGCCAAGCGGCACGACAAGCTGCTGCGCGGCACCGGTGTGAGCGCCAGCTTCATCGAGGAACGCAACAACGAGATCGTCTGGACCGGGTCGAGTGACGCGGCGCTGTCGATAGGGCCCCCGGATCTGGTCGAGCCCGTGGAGCCCGTGGAGCCCGTGGAGCCCGTGGAGCCCGTGGAGCCCGTGGAGCCAGTGGAGCCGGCCGCCGATCCCTACGATCTGGTGGACGGCCGCTCCGAACTCTCGGACCGAATCAACGACTACGTTCAGGGTCTTCGCAAGCGAGGCCTGGTGGCCAAGGACGAGACGACCTCTTGGCTGGTGTACGACCTGGCACGGGACGAGACCCTGGCCGTGATCAACGGGGACGACTCCCGGCAGGCCGCCAGCATGATCAAGCCGCTGGTGATGCTCGCCTTCTTCCACCAGGTCGAGGCCAAGGAGCTGCGCTACGGTCCCAAGAGCAAGCAGCAGCTGCAGCTCATGATCCAGAGGAGCTCGAATCCCGCGACGAACTGGGTCATCGGGCGGCTGGGCGGACCCGAGGGGGTCAACGCGGTGTTGCACGCGCACTACCCCAGCCTGGTGCCCCACACCCGGGTCGTGGAGGCCATCGCGGCGGGAGGACGCACCTACCGCAACCGGGCCTCGGCCACGGACTACGGGCGCTTCCTGCGCGCGGCGTGGTTCGACAAGCTCCCCCGTTCGGCCGAGATGCTGCGCTACATGAACCTACCCGGCCGCGACCGGTTGTACGACGGCGCTCCCAGCATCCCGGTGGGTACTCTGGTCTACAACAAGACCGGCTCCACCTCCATGCTCTGCGGCGACATGGGCATCCTGGCCGCCAAGAAGAGGGCGGGTGGCCGGCTACCCTACGTGGTGGTGGGCATCATCGAGAAACAATCCCGGACCAGCCACTACACCAGCTGGATCGGCTCCCGCTCGTCGGTGATCCGCAAGGTCAGCGACATGAGCTACCAGCACGTGAAGGGTGTGCACGGGTTGGTCTAGCCCTCCTGCGTGGTCTCGGGTCTCGGGTCTCGGGGCTCGGGTCTCGGCTGCTCGGGGACGCGGGGACGCGGGGCTCGGCTGCTCGGGGACGCGGGGACGCGGGGGTCGGGAACGCGGGGCTCGGCTGCTCGGCTGCTCGGGAACGCGTGGCTCGGGAACGCGTGGCTCGGCTGCTCGGGAACGCGGGGACGCGGGAACGCGGGTCTCGGTGCTCGGTGCTGGCGCGCACTACCTGGGCCATGCGCTGGACGCGGCGGGATTCGTGGTCAAGGCGCTAGCGTGCTGGCGTTCTCCTCCAGGCCTTCGGGTTGGCCGTGGCGCGGCCCCCCACGGGGTGAGGGCCGCGCCCCATCCAACCCTGCGGCCCCCCGGAGAACTCGATGCACGCTCACTATTTCGATCACGAAACTCTCAATGCTTACAAGCTCCTCGCCCAGGTGGCCCGCTGGTACCTCACCGCCCGGTTTCCCCGGGGCACCGCCAGCCTGAAGAACCAGGGGCTCGTTGCTGCCCAGTCCGCGGCGCTCAACCTGGCTGAAGGCCGTTCCCGCAAGGGCCACGCCCGCATCAACCACTACGAGATCTCCAAGGCCTCCGCCGCCGAAGCCTGCGCGGTTCTCGATATGGTCGAAATCCCTGGCGGTCCCGATGCGCAGCACATGCTCCGCCGGGCGCCGTAACGGGTGGGCCATGCTCACCAAGCTGGGGGCATAGCCCCCCCCGCGGGTTGGGGCGCCCTCTCCTTCCTCTGCTACCATCCCTGCTTCACTACCCATGGGAGGACCCTCCATGCTCCTTCCCCGCCTCCACCCGGGCCGCGGTCAAAATGGGCAAAACGGTCCAATTTGCCCGGACTCCACCCCATCGCCTTTCGAAGAGCCCAACGGGTCCGGCGACCTCGGCGCGCGCCTGCCCCCCCTGGCTGGGGGCAGCATTTCCAATTTGGCGCCGACAGAGAAGCTCATCCTCGACTTCGGGCGGGTCTTCACCAACGCCACCCAGCAGCGCTTCGAGCACCGCACCCTGCTGGGTCTCGTCATCAAAGCCACGCGCCCCGAGTACGGCGTGGTCGCGAGTTCCACGAGCACATCGCCGGGCGCATCGGCCGCGCCGTCCGCTGGGTGCGAGGCACCGCCAGTGTCGCCAAATGTATCGCCACCGCCATCGAGCAAGGCGTGACCCTGCCCCTCGAGATCCGCGAGGTCTACTGGCGCATGGTCCCCACCGCAGTCGGCAACATCCGCTAGGGGCTCCCCCTGGACTTCACCCCAAGCGCCCGCCAGCCACCGCCGTGATCGGCGCGAAGTAGGGGAGCAGGCCGACTCAGTTTCACCTCAACGCCCCGGTCCGCACCGACCTGCCCACCCCCGAAGAACGCGCACAGGCGTCGCCAAGGCTCTCGCCGCCCTCACGTGGGCCCTCGACGACATCCTGTCTTCCTCCCAAAGGGCCACCATGCGCGGTCTGCAAGACCACCGCCGCCCTCGCCGCCCTCCAGCCCTTCACAACAGAGCCCGCGCCCGAGCCCCGCGAACCCAACCCCGAGCCCCCAGAGCCCGAGCCCCGCGAACCCAACCCCGAGCCCCGCGAACCCAACCCCGAGCCCCGCGAACCCGAGCCCCGCGAACCCGAGCCCCGCGAACCCAACCCCGAGCCCCCAGAGCCCGAGCCCCGCGAACCCAACCCCGAGCCCCGCGAACCCAACCCCGAGCCCCGCGAACCCGAGCCCCGCGAACCCGAGCCCCGCGAACCCAACCCCGAGCCCCCAGAGCCCGAGCCCCGCGAACCCA
>CAZVHW010000211.1:0-11525 GCA_964626835.1 uncultured Enterobacterales bacterium | reverse complement strand
TGCGCCAACAGGGATCTGAAGCTCGATCAGTCGACGGCGCTCAGCAGGGCGTCGATGGCGCGAACGTCGGCTTGGTCTCGGGATCGGCCGAGAGCGATCTTGTATGCCCGCACGTGGCTCAGATCTGCCACGCGTAGGCCCCGTGCCCGCGGGTCGAGCCGGGCCCTCGCCGCGACCTCGTCCCATCGGACCCCTGGGAAGCTGGCCCAGACCTCGATGTCCGGTGCAAGCGCGAGGAAGGGGTGTCCCTGCGCGTCACGCCGCTCTTCGAGCCCCTCGTCCATGAGCGTCCGGTAGAGGTCCGATGCAACGAAGAGATCCAGATCGCGGGGCTCGCGAGGCAGGCCCGCCAGGGACATGGGTGTGCTGCCGAATACAATGGCGCGACCGAGTTGTTCTCGGCCGAGCAGGTCGGCGGCGCGCTGTAGCAGTGATTCCATTGTCACGAAGCCTTGTATCATTCGAATGCCGTGCAGGTTGGTGATCGATGGTTTCCATGCTCGGCGTCGAATTCGAATGTCGCGTAATGTCGCTCACGAGCGGTCGAGCGCCTCTCGGGCGAAGAATGGAACCGAGGAGTGGCCATGCGCGTTCGCATCGATCCCGACCGCTGTTTTGTGTGCGGCTTGTGTGCGGAGGTTTGTCCGGAGATGTTCGCCGTGGGACGCTTGGACGTTCGGGCGAACTTCGAGCGTGTGCTGGACGGTCTCGAGGCTGAGTGCTTCGAGGCGGCCGCCCAGTGCCCACGCGGAGCCATCTGGATGGCAGAGGTGCCGCGCTGGCTCGTCGTCAGCCTGGCTTGATCGCGATCGGGGGTGGCGGGTTGGCTGCTGGCTGCCAGGAGAGCGGCCAGGGACGCGAGTGGGAGGACAGTGCGCATCGGGGGACCTCTCGTGGTCGGACCGTTATCGCAGGGCGCACCCTCGTCGGGCTATGGTGGGCCCCCGGTTTCCGTGGTTCACAGCGAGGGTCCCATGGCTCATCTACTCTCCTGCCTGTCGCTCGTGCTGGCCTCGGCGTGCACGCCCGATCCCGGCGACAGCGCTGTCCAGGGCACGCAGTTCCTCGTGGACGACAATCCGTTCTGGCCCTTTCCCTCCATGCAGCTGCTCGACGAGGACTCCACCAGCGCTACCGGCTATCGAGTGGCCTTTCCCGAAGACCTGCTGCCCTACAGCGAGGGGGGCTCGCCGGTAGAGGTGGCGCGGCTGAACAGGCTGGATGGCTTCTCCGTGGCGGCCACCGCCCTCGTCGTCCTGCCCGACACGGCGCTGGACGCCAGTGTCCTGCCCAGCTGGCACGATCCCGCCGCTGCCCTGGACCCCGCCTGCCCAGTGCAGCTCATCGACCTCGACAGCGGGGAGCGCCTGCCTCTCTTCGCCGAACTGGACGCTCACCCCGACACCGTCAACGGCGAGGACCGCGCCCTACTCATCCGACCCTTGCAGGCCATGGCGTTCGGCACGCGTCACGCGGTGGTGCTCACGTCTGGGTTGAGCCAGGAAGACGGCTCCCCGGTCGAGGCGCCACCGGGCTTCGCCAGCTTGCGGGACGGTACGCCCTTCATCGCGCTCGAGGGCGACGCCGATCGTTTCGAGGACCTGTTCGACCAGCTGGGCGGTCTGGACCTCCCCCGGGATGAGCTGATCCTGGCCTGGGACTTCGTCACCGGCAGCGAGGCGGTGATGCACGCTCACCTGGACCACGTGCTCGAGGCCACGTTGGCCGACCTGCCGGATGACCCCCAGCATCTGCCTACGACCACCGTGGACATCAGCTATGACACGGACAATGGCGACACGCTGGGAGAGCACGCCTGGCGCGTGGTGGAAGGAGAGCTGGAGCTCACCAGCTTCCTGAACGACGAGGGCGCGTTCGATCTCGGTGATGACGATCTACCCCTGGTGCAGGGGGACGACGGCGTCTACTGGCTGGTGTTCCTTCCCCAGTCCCTGCGCGAGGCGCCCGCCGGCTCGGCGCCAGTCGTGGTCTTCGGCCACGGTATCCTGGCGTCCCCCGGGCTCTACCTCCGCGAGGTGACGGATCCCATGGCCGTGCAGGCTTTGGCCGACCGGCTCGGTGCGGTCTTCATCGGGACCGAGTGGCGGGGATTGACGACCCGCGACCTGGCCGCGGCCGCCCAGGTGGCCAGCAACTTTGGCACCTTCCACCACCTGACCGACAAGATGATCCAGGGCGTGGCCAACGCCTCGGTCTTGCCGCGCCTGGTGCGTTCCCGCTTCGCCGACGCGGAGTTTCTGCAGGCCAGCGATGGCAGCGGCTCGCTGATCGATCCCGAGCGCGTGTACTACCACGGCATCTCCCTGGGGGGCATCAACGGTGCCAACCTCATGGCTCACACCGAGGACATCGACTACGCCGTGCTCCACGTGGGTGGGGCCATCTGGTCCACCATGCTCGAGCGCTCGAGCAACTGGACCTCTTTCGAGACGATGATGGAGTACGGCGTGGAGGAACCCCTCGAGCGGCAGATGCTCTACGCGGTCTCCCAGCTCATGTGGGACCCGGTGGACCCGATCACCCACGTGCAGCACCTGGCGGGTCGGTCCCTGCTCTGGCAGGAATCCCTGGGCGACGAGCAGGTGCCCAACATGTGCACCGACGCCTTGGCTCGGTCCGTGGGCGTCCCGCTGCTCTCAACCGCGGTCGAGCCGGTGTACGGCCTCGAGGAACTCGCCGGCCCATTGGGCCCCGGTTCCGCCGCCTTGGTGCAGTTCGATCCGCAGCTCGGGCGTCCCCACGAGACCAATCGCCCGGCCGAGGACAGCGGTGCCCACTACTTCCCGCGCCACTGCGAGCCGGTCCACCAGCAGATCGAGACCTTCCTGACCGCGGGGTCGGAGGGCACCATCGAGCACACGTGTGGCGAAGGCGCCTGCGTACTGGACGACGACGACTACGTCTACTGATGGTCGAGGTTCAGTCTCGAGGTTCGGGATCGGCGTCGTCTTCGTCGTCGTCCAACAGGTAGGCTTCGTCCGCCTTGTCTTGCTCGTCCCCGTTGTCCGCCTCGACCGCCTTGTCTTGCTTGTCCTCGTTGTCCGCCTCGACCGCTTTCTCCTCGGTCTCCACCACACTGTGGATATCTTCGGAGACGCGCTCGACGTCTTCTTCGCGGTGCGCTGCGGGCAGCAGCATTTGGCCCCACCTGGACCGATCCGCCTGTGTCGCGGTGGACAGGGAGGAGTGGATGACGCACCAGATCTGACCGTGTGGAGGGAGCACCACGAATCGATTGGAGGCTCTTCGGCGTTCGAGCAGGCCGTTGAGCGTACGGACCATGCCCGGGACGTCCAGCTGGCCGTCCGTGATGGCCACGGGGAAACGGAAGGCGCGATCGCGGAACTTGTAGACCACCTTGATCGAGCCGTCGGTCAGCTTCTGGTCCGGCTCGATCTCGCCGCCTTCCCCGGACTGGATGTCCTCGAGGTGGATGCCACTGCGACGCATGTGGTAGTCCAAGCTGAATATGTTTCGTCGGACCTGGAGGGCACCGAGGCGTGTCGCGTCGATGATGATGGCCGGTAGCTCGCCCTTTTGGTAGTCCAGGTACTTCGAGAAGCCCACCAATGGGGACCACCAGTGGGCCACACGACCTTCCTGACAGTGCTCGAGGATCATCTGGCGCAGGCGGTCGGACTGGTACTCGCTGAGGTTCTGCCAGAGCTCCAGCTTCTCGAACCGAGCCTGGATCATGGGCACTTCCAGGGGGCTGAGCTTGGTGGGGGGCGCGAACAGCTGTTGTTCGTCCGTTGTCTCGGCAGCACGCTGCCCCACGAACTCGGGCTCTGTTGGAGCCCCGTCAGACGTGGCAGACTCGGTGGGGGTCGCGGCGTCGTGTCCACCGGCGATCTTCTTGCGCTTGGCGCGGTTGACCTGCCAGATCAGAGTCAGCAGGCCAGCGGTGGCGATGAGGATGAGGATCTTCAGCATGGTGCCTGGTCCTTCGAGTGTCTGATGTCACGATAGCAGCCTCGAAGGTCTCACGGTTGGCATCGGGCGTTCGATCTGGGGTTCTCGTTGGTGTTTCAGTCGTTTGGCCCTTTACATCTCTTTGACAGGCTCGGGCGCCTCGCCGGGCGCGGGGCATCCGGGTATTCCCTTGGATAGGGAGAGGGGAATCCCGGGCGCCCGGTCGGGCCGGCTACTTCGCCGTGACCACTGGGCCCGTGTGGATCCACCGGCCCCGTTGGAAGCGTGTCCACAACAATGCGGCCATGCCAGCCACCATGATCGAGGTGCCGAGCCACGCACCGCGCACTCCGAGGCCGGCGGGCAGCGTGAGCGCCCACACCAGGGGGATGCCCACGGGCCAGCTCATGGCCGCTACCGCCCACATGGGCCAGCGGGTGTCGCCGGCTCCGCGCAGGGCCCCGTAGGAGACCATGTTGATGCCGTCGAAGACCTGGAAGACCGCTGCGATGGGCAGGAGCATCACCGCCAGGCGTACCACCTCGGCGTCCGTGGTGAACAGGGACGCGAGGGGACGCGCCAGCCCGACATAGAGGAGTGCACAGGCGCCGGTGATGACCAGGCCGAGCACCATGGTACGTCGGCCGGCGGCGGCGGCGACGGCCGGCTCGCCCGCGCCTATGTACCGCCCCACGAGAGTAGTGGCCGCCACGCCCAGGCCCCAGGTGGTCATGAAGCTGATGCTCATGAGCCGCAGCGTGACCTGGTTGGCGGCGAGTGCGGCAGCTCCCAGCCAGCCGATCATGACGGCGAAGACCATGTAGGCACCGACCTCGAGGAAGAACTGCATGCCCATGGGCCAGCCAACGCGGACCATCTCCAACATCCTGCTGCGATGGAGGGGCTCGTGGACGAGGCTCGCTCCGAAGCGGCGTGTGTAGGTACCCTTCGGCCTGTGCACGACCGCTACGAAGCAGCCGAGCATGAAGAGGTTGGACAAGGCCGTCGCGAGCCCGGCGCCTGCCACACCCAGCTCGGGGAAGGGACCAGGTCCGAAGATGAGCAGCCAATCCAGCAGGATGTTCACGGCGTTCGCCAGCAGGGCGATGCGCATGGTCGTGCGCGTGTGGCCCAGCCCCTCGAGGTAGCCGTTGTATACCCAGTAGCCGAACACACCGGGGAAGCCGAGCAAGCGGCAGGCCATGTAGGCTCCGCCCAGATCGGCGACGCCTTCGCCCAGGCCCAGCATGCCCAGGATCGGGATGGACAGGTAGAGCAGCGCGAGGGTGGCTCCGCCCACCAGCACGGCCAAGCGAACACCCTGGCCAAGGACGCGGCCCGTCTCCTCGGGCTGGCCGGCGCCGTGGTGTTGAGCGACGAAGGTGTTGACCACGCCGAGCATGCCCAGGCCCAGTACGCCCAGGGTGAAGATCCATGTGTGGGCCAGGCCCACGGCTCCCTGGCGGTAGCGCCCAGGCGGCCCACCATTGCGGTGTCCACCAGGCCCATCGCGGTGAAGCTGAGCTTGGAGACAACCACGGGCACGGCCAAGGCGATGATCTCGTGCCAGCTTGGAACGGCGGTGGTTGGGGTCTGTGTGGATGTCGCGCGTGACATGGCTTCGTCCTCACTGTGTGGCGATCGCGCGGTCGCGGTGGGATGAGGCGGTGGCCCCGAAACGCCGAGAGCCCCGCCTCCGTTGCCGGTGGCGGGGCTCCCTGGTTTCCCGAGGGCGGTGCTTACGCACTCATCCGCCACCTCCGGTCGGCACGATGCCGACGGGCATGATGATGAACTGGGCGGACTTCATGAAGGATCCTCGGTGGGCGGGGGATGACCTGCACACCATGCTCAGGTGGCGAGGCGGTGTCGAGCTCGTCACGCGAGGTACAGCCACATCCACACCGGACCCACCAGGAACGCTGTCATGACGATTCCGGCGTCCCGCAGCGTCAAGCGCGGGGCCGCTTCGATCTCCCGGGCGGCCAGGTCCAGCTGGGCTGCCTCACTCTTGCGGCGAGCTTCTTCGAGGGCGTAGGCCAAGCGCTTGGGCAGCCGAGCGTGGTCGCGGGTGGTCTCCAGGATGGTCAGCTCCCCCATGGCGCCGTACGCCATGCTGGCACGGCAGCCCACGATGTCACCCACGGGCATGAGACGCTCGCGGTATCCGAAGCGGACCGCACCCACGGGGATGCGATGACCGGGGCCCAGGCCAAAGCGTGCGCCCACGGTGACCTCGCCGGCTTGTATGTCCATGTGGATGAGGCGGTTGCCAGGGGAGAGGCCCAAGGCGGCCATGACGAGCGCCGCGCCGCAGTAGCCGAGCAGCACGATCCAGCCCCCGAGGGTGAGATCGTAGGGTCCCAAGCGCGCCACGAGCCAGGGAGCGATGCCCATGGACCCACAGGCGACCGCCGTGATCAGGTACCAGGCGCGCAGGGGCTTCACGGTGAACCGCCCGGCTCGAGCGTCCACCTCGAAGCAGCGTGCGTGGTTGAAGAGCCTGCGCTTCATCGCTCCCTCAGTCCACGCTCTGCACGCCCGAGAGCTCCGCTATCGCGCCTGCCGTCATGCGCACCGCGTCCATGCCCGGCGCGTAGTCCGCGTCGCTGTAGGTCTTGGGAGGAGCAAGGCGGGCAGGTGACGCATGGACACCGCGGGTGGGGCGTGGTGAGCCCAAGGTAGCAGATGCCCCCGACGGCCAGGACGTTGGTGTCGTGGTGCGCGTCTCATTCCGGTCGTCATTTTCCGAAAACGCGGCTTCGAAGGGGGTGGCACGGTTCGTGCTGTCACTGCTTGTACTCGAACCTCGGCGTGGCGCGCGGACGCTCACTCCCCGCGCTATCCTTTGAAGGAGGAAACCCCATGAAGCGCCAGAAGAAGACCAGCTACCGCGGTGGTCGTTATCCCGACATCGGTCGCTACGTTCGGCTCTACTCTCGCAAGGTCGGCGTGGGCCTGGTGGTGGGCGTCACCGCGACGGGTTGTGTCTGGCCGTGGCACGTCGATGGCGACATCGCGTATATCGACACGGCCTACGTGGACACGGGAGCCATCCCGGGGGACATCGGCGAGACCGGCGAGGTCTACTACCTGGCGCTTCCCGAGACCGGCGAGCACAACCTGCAGTTCGAGGAACCGTCCTGGGGCTGGATCGACTACCGGGTGAACCTGGTGGTCGAGGACTACGCGCTGTTCCGGTGGCTGGTCGACAACCCCGCCGTGGCCCTGGCCGCCGTGGACGCTGCGCTTGCCACGCACCCCCTCACCGACTTCCGCGAGTATGACGGCAGCGCCATCATCGAGAACGAGATCAAGCAGGCCCTGGCTGACGCCATGGCCGGTGCGCCTGGTGCCGACACGAGCGCTCTTCACGAGGCCACGCTCGAGATTGTGCACTACACCGACGAAAACGACATCGATGGCGACATTGGCTAACCGGGGGTCACCATGAAACGCTGCAAGAAGACCGCTCACTCCGCCCCTCGGTACCCCCACGTCAAGGCATTCCTGAAGCGCAACACCCGCCGGGCGGGCGTTGGGCTGCTGGTGGGCCTGGTCGCCACCACTGCCGGCTGCGACTGGCTCACCGACGGCGTCCTGAACCCCAAGCCCGGCGTGGACACCGGCGGCGAGATCGATGGCATGGTCGCCGAGACCGCTGAAACCTACACACTGCAGCTCCCCGCTGATGGCAGCCGCGACCTCTACTTCTCCGACCCCTGGGGCTGGATCCAGTACCGCGTGATCCTCGTGCTGGACAACGCCGCTTTCTACGACTGGCTCTACCAGAACGCGGAAGAAGCGCTCGCGTCGGTGGATGCAGTGCTGGGGGCCGAGGCGGTCACCGCCTACGAGCACGACGACGGCTTCGACACCGTCGAGAACGAGATCGCTCGCGTCTTGGCCGCGGCGTACGAGGAAGCCACCGGGCGCACCCACGCCAGCTTCATGGCGGTGGACCTGCTCGTCGACTCCTACGAAGACGAAGACGACATCCTGGGCGACCAGGAAGCCGCGCGCTAGCCTTTCGAGATAGGGGTCTGCCCATGCGCGTCTCCCTGTTCCTGAATCACGCCTGCAACCTGCGTTGCACCTATTGTTACAACGGCGAGAAGTTCTCCCGGCCCATGTCCTGGGAAGTGGCGAAGGCCGGGGTGGAGCTGGCCATCGACCAGCCCGGCAGCAAGCACCGCATCAGCTTTTTTGGCGGCGAGCCACTGATGGAGATGAAGCTCATCCGCCGGGTCATGGACTACTGCCGTGAGCGGTCCGAGCAGACCTCTGGGGAGCTTTACCACCTGGTGGTCACCAACGCGGTCTTGCTCGACGAAAAGAAGCTGGACTTCTTCCTGGATAACGACGTCTACGTCGCGTTGAGCATCGATGGCTGCCGTCAGGCCCACGACGCTACGCGTGGCTTCGTCGATGGCACGTCGAGCTACGACGTCGTCACCACCAACGGCCGTCGGCTGTTCGCCAAGCGCCCTGGAAACAAGGTCATCGCGGTCATCGACCCGCTCAACGTGGACTGGTTGGGCGACAGCTTCGACGCCCTGCTCGAGCTGGGCGCCCGCAACCTGAGCATGAACGTCAACTACGAGGCGGAGTGGGACGAACCCGCCCGTGAGCGCTTCGAGGCAGCTTTGCACAAGCTCGGCGACCGCTATGTCGCCGCCTACCGCCGGGGCGCGGCTTTCACCCTCAACATGTTCGACTCCAAGATCGTCACCCACCTCAAGCTCGGCTACGCCGGCAGCGATCGCTGCGACTTCGGCTGCGAAGAGGTCGCCGTCAGCCCACGCGGCCGGCTCTACCCCTGCGACCGCCTGGTGGGCATGGACGATCGCGACGAGGTGATCATCGGCGAGGTGTTCGAGGGCATCGATCCGGTGCGGCGCGATGCCCTGATCGCCGAAAAGAACAAGGTCCTCGAGGACTGCGCCGATTGCGCGGTGGTGCACCGCTGCATGCACTGGTGCGGCTGCGTCAACCACGCCATGACCGGCTCGGTGGGCGGGGTCGCGGGCCTGCTCTGCTGGTTCGAGCAGCGCATGATCGAAGAATCCGACCGGGTGGCCTCCATCCTGTTCCAGGAAGAGAACCCCGGCTTCATCAGGCGTTTCTACGCGCCGCGAGTCCGGAACCAGAAACCTACCGCCTAGTAGGATAGCTTCACCTGGGCCACGTAGACCGTGCCATCCTGGTCGTAGACCACCCAGATCTGGTCGCCATCGGGGAAGATCGACGAGCGGTGTGCGCCCTTGCCGTCACCCATCTCCACCTGGGAGGTGGAGGACACCATCAGGCTCTGGAGCAGGTTGAAGTCGTCGTCGTACATGTCGATGCCGACGTGGCCGTCGTCCCAGGTGGGGTCACCGAGCACGGGGCCGTCTTCCGGCCGGCGGTATGTGTAGCTGATGAAGTAGCGCCCGCGGTGGTAGGCGCAGCCCGTGGTCCAGTAGGCGTCCAGTTTCGGCTCGGACAGGGGGCCAAACGTCGCCACTTGTTCGAGCGCATCGGTGTAGCGCAGCACGAAGACGTGGCGGGTGCCGCGGCTCTCGCCCCGGGAGAAGCTCTCGAAGTCGCCGACTGGGGCCACGGCGAAGACGTTCAGGTAGCCTTCGTGTCTCAGCACGCACCCCCCCATGCCCCAGTACTGGTGAGGGACCTGTGCGCCCGCGAGCTCCGCCAGCAGGTCTTTCTCCCGGAGCAGCTTCAGCTCTTCATCGAAGATGCGTAGCCGCATGCCGCGCCTGACGGTCTCGTTGTGGGGCAGGTTGGTCTCCCTGGCCTTTTCGTCCGCGATCCACTTGGCGCCGTCTTCGCGGTATTCCGTACCTACGTAGGTCTTTCCCTCGTCCAGCATGACGTGCAGGTCGAGGGACATCTCGTCGTCGCCCCCGCCGAAACGTTCGGACTCGGCCAGGATGGTGTAGTGCCGGTCGCGCTTGCGCAGCACGGTGTAGCGCTTTTCCTCCTCGATGATCTCCACGGCGCGCACAAGGGTGCCCTCGTGGCTATCCAGGTCGTGGTCTTGTTCGGTGACGCCTTCGGCCGTGAGGCGTCGCTCGAAGCCATCGGTTCGCCAGTAGAAGTCGTGGCCTATGGACAAGGCCCCCAGGGGCTCCTGGATGGCCAGGACGTTGAAGCCACCGGGGTGTTGGGTGAGGCGTCCGTGCCGGCCTTGCATGATGGTGTGGCGGTCGCCACGGGTCATGAACAGGGCGGACCAGCCCTCCCGCTCGGCCTGGCTGGGGGGTGGAGCGGGGGGCTTGTCGGTTGGGGGCGAGGAATGGCAGGCACACAGCAGCGCTGCAGCACAGAGTGGCAGAAACAGCGTCGTACGTGCTGGGATGATGGTCGTGATCCAGCGTGAGCCGGAGAGTAACATCGGTAGTGGTCTACCAGGGCAAGCAGGCATCCGAGATGTCGAAGGAATAGTAGTCAGCGGAGTCCACCACTTCGGGTGTCGTCTTGCCCGTGACGTCCATGACGGACAGGGACCAACCGCTGGATACGCCGGCTCCGCCGGTGGCCATCTGGAAGTAGTAGCCCTCCAGCAGTTCTGTGGGTGGCTCGATCCAACCGGCGACCAACATGATGCCGTCCAGGCAAGCGGAGTAGGGGGCATCGTCGCCCGTGGTGAGGCTGCCTGACGAGTCGTTGTCCACGTAGGCGACGACGGCCTCCATTGACATGTCGAGTCCGGAGCTCTTCTCGCTCATGATCACCGTGGAGTCGGGTTCGGAGTCGATGGTGATCTCCCAGGGGTCCGTCATCGCGTCGTCGAAGCGCAGTGTCCCCGCCGACGAGGCCTTGGTGACGTACATCGGGGAGATGACCGCCAGCCCCAGGGAACTGGTCGAGGTCGAGCCGGAGTAGCTGCCGCCGAAGGTGACCTCGTCAACCTCGCCCATGTCGGCGCTCAAGGCGATGGCCGACAAGCTTCCCAACGAGAGCACGGAGAAGGCGCCGCTGTCGTAGTCCAGGGCGTTCCATCCCTCGCTGGCGGCGTGCTTGGTGTAGTCGGCGGGGATCTTGCCCTCGAGCCAGGAGGGCCATGTCCAGCCCACACCCACGATTGCCTCGCCCGAGTCATGCTCGCCGTCACCGTCGTCATCGTCGAAGAGGAAGGGCTGGAAACGGGCAATGTAGAAGCCGGAGCTTTCTTCGGTGAGGAGGGAGGCGTCGGGTTCGTCCACTTCGATGACCGTTGGAGTGCCGCTGATGGTGGTGGAGGCGAAGAGCTGGCTCGAGTCAGGCCCGGCGCTCGGGTCCACGAGGTAGAGGCCCAGCGTGGCGCCGGTGTAGGATCCGTCCAGGTCGAAGCTTAGCTCGACAGTGGACTCCAACCCGGTGTCCGTATCTGTGTCACTGTCAGCGTCAGCGTCGCTGTCTGCATCCGTATCTGCGTCCGCGTCGGCATCGGCGTCCGCGTCGGCATCGGCGTCCGCGTCTGCGTCCGCGTCTGCGTCCGCGTCTGCGTCTGCGTCCGCGTCTGCGTCCGCGTCTGCGTCGGCATCCGCGTCTGCGTCGGCATCCGCGTCTGCGTCGGCATCCGCGTCTGCGTCTGCGTCTGCGTCTGCGTC
>CAZVHW010000210.1:0-11569 GCA_964626835.1 uncultured Enterobacterales bacterium | reverse complement strand
ATCCTCTGCAGGAAGTACCCGTCGGTCCGATAGTTCTTCGCCACGTTCTGCCGGCAGATCACCCGCAGGTGGACCGGGAACGGACCGCCAGCATCGTCGCAGGCACCCGCCTGGATCGAGAAGTTGAAGGTCGAAAAACCAAGCCGCGCATAGTGGGCCAGCACCTTGGACAGCCCCTCGGCCAGGCCGCGCACCGCGGCGTCGTCCAGGCTCCCGAGCGCCCGGTGCCCCGGCAGCACGCCCATGACCTCGTTGGACCCTGCCGGCGCCCATGACGTGAGCCAACAGGCTGGCCCGCTACGCCCTATCCAGCGATCACCTGCCCGCTCCTCGTGCTCGAGCAGCTGCGAGAAGTATCCACCGCCGTGCTGCCACTCCCAACGCGACGCCGCAATCAGGAGCCGCTCCACCGCCGTCGCTGGGTGCCGCCCCCCGAGCACCTGTAGGTGGGGATGGACCAACGAAGCGCCCGCAGGAAAGAGGTAGTTGCCGTTGATGGAGAAGTAGCAGGCTTCGGGATCACGTTCGTGGTACCGCCACACGAACTCCACCGCGGCGCCCAACCCATCGGCCAACAGATCCGCCGGGAAGTCGTCCAGGCGGCGGTAGTGCGCCTCCCCCAGCGCCACGACAGCGTGCACCGGGGCGATAGGAAAGAGGTTGGGGAACAGGAAACACTCCCCCTTCCGCAGGCACCCCCCCGGCAGCAGATCTTCCGGATACCGAGGCGTGCTGGCCTCGACCCGCTCGGGGCAGAAGAAGCAGCGCTCCTTGGTCTCGGCAGCCACCTGGTCCATCAGGGCCTGGTCGGTGTCGTGGAAAAAGAACTGCCCCTTGCCCGTCAGTCCGCTGGAGCAGGCAGCCCAGTGCCCCAGCAAGGGGTCTTGGCGCCTCTCCACCTGCTGTTCCACCAGCGCCATGCCCTCGAGGGGGCTGTGAAAGCGGAGGGTCTCGTGGGTACGTCGCAGCTCGATGGTCATGGTCTCACCCCTTGCGGCTATTCGCCGTCCTCACAGCCTCGTATGCTCACCTCGACCGCACCGGCACCGTCCGGTTCGAGGATCCAGCGCACCCCATCCTGGCTCACGATCTCCGCACCCTCCACCGTCGCCGCACCGGCGCAGGCCTCGGGCACCACCGCCACCAACTGGTCCCCATCCTCCACCGAAAAGCTGGCCTTCATCCCGTCATCGAGGGGTTCCACGACCAGATCCACCACCGGCAGGCGGTGGAGCCACGGTCGAGACCAAGCGCCGAGCATGTACCCAGCCTGGTCGTCCGAGGTGACCACGCCGTAGCTGTCGTTCGGGTCCCAAGACCAGTAGGCCGTGCTGCCCACGTGGGACTCGAACAGGTCCTGCAGCCCCCGCACGTAGTCGTGCTCGTTGCCCTGGGCCGAGAAGATGCCGAACTCACCCAGCAGCACGGGGATACCCTCGTCCTGACCGTACTCGATGATCCCCTCGAGGTGCGCCACCTCGTTGTCCAGGTCCCCGTCAAACCCCGTGCCTTCCTCGGCATAGGTCGGGTAGAAGTGGGGCGCGAAGACCAGCCCTTCTTCCTCGGGGAAGATCAGCCGCGACTGCAGCAAGTTGACGTGGGTGGAGGGCTCGAGAGCAACGAAGCGGCACGGGCGTTCCCAGGCGCCGAAACTACATCGCTCGTCGTCCACCCCGCGGATTCCAGCCAGCACCCGATCGTAGAAGGCAGGCAGCAGCTCCTCCTCGAACTCTTCCTGGTTCGAGGTGCCCCAGAAGGGCTCGTTGAGCACGTCGTAGCCGACCACCGAGGGGTGCGCACTGCCCACGACGGCCAGCTGCGCCCAGGCCTGCCCGAACTGCTCCTGCAGGGCGGCGTCCGCCCAAAACTCGTCAAAACAAGCCTGCACCTCGTCGCTCAGGTAGGCCAGGTACCAGGACCCGCTGGGGGGCTCGTAGCTGTCGTAGTAGGCCTGTTCACAGCTCCACAGGGGCGCACCGTCGGAGCCGAAGCCGACCCCCCACACGTCCTGGTGCATGTCGAGCATGACGTCCAGGCCGGCGTCGTCCATCCGATCCAGGAAGGCGTCCAACAGCGCCAGGTATTCCTGGTCGTACACCCCCTCCTCGGGCTCCACCGCGTCCCAGAAGGTGAGCACGCGGGCGAAGGTTACCCCCGCCGCCAGCATCGTCGCGATGCTCTCGTCGCTCACATCCGGGATGTAGTCCTCCGCCCACTTCGCAGCGCCGGTGACGTTCATGCCCCGGTGGATGACCGCGCGGCCCTGCTCGTCCAGGAGGTAGGGGACGGCCTCCGGATCCGCGACGGGGCCGCTGTCGCCGGTCTCCCCCGCCGGATGACAAGCGGCGAAGAGCGTGAGCCAGGCGAAAAGGCGAGAGCGCATGGGTTCCTCGGGGGGGCCGAGTCGTGGTCTATCCCAGCCGCGCTCAGGTCGCGCTCACGACGCCGGGCCTGGCGCAACCACCCGTCCACGCCCCGCCGACCTGGGGCCGTGTGGTGGCTGTACCGTCGAGATAGGCTGTCCTCCACGCCATGTCGCCGGCAACAAACGTGGCGGCCACGCGTACCACCCTCGTCTCTCCAACGACCATGACCCAGACCCCCGATCCCACAGGCCTGCTCTTGCCCTCCAGGGTCACGCTGATCCTGGCGGCGTCGGTGGTGATGTTGGGCATGACCCCCTGTCTCGGTCTGCTCGAGTGGTTCGGCGCCCTCCTCTGCGTAGCGCCCACCGCGCTGGGCATCGCGGGCCTGCAGAAGGTCCGCAAGGCCGATCCCTCCCTCGATCTCTACCCCGCCCCCTTCCTCGGCACGCTGGTCGGCGGAGTCCTCCTCCTGGCACTCTCCATCAGCCGCCTGATCCTGGGCGGAGGCCTGCTCTGATGGACTGGACCGGCATCGGCGGAACGGTTCTCGTGGTCATGGGGGCCTGCAGCTCCATGGCAGGCATCGTCTTCGGCCTGCTGCCGATCCTCCCCGGCCCACCGGTGGCCATGCTGGGGCCCGTGCTGGTCGTGGCAGGATTCCAGATCATGCGCGAGCCCATGAGCGGGTGGAGCTGGGCCATGCTCGCGGTAGTCTTGCTGCTGGGAGTGGTGGTCACCGCCATCGATCTGTTCTCGCCCATCCTGGGCAAGAAGCTCGGTGGGACGGGCCGCGGAGCGATGGTGGGTGCCTACTTCGGGTTGATGATCGCGCTGCTGTTCTCCGTGCACATCGGTGGCATCGGGGCCGCAACCTCCCTGGTCACGGCTGGTCTGACGCTCGTCGCCAGCGCCATCGCCGCGCTGCTGCTGCTCTTCGCCGGGCCGATGCTGGGGGGCATGGTGGGCGACCTGGTGGGCAAGCCAGCTGTCGTACACCACGATCCGGACTTCCCGACGCCACCCATGAGCCAGCTGCTCTGGGAATCCCTCGGGGCCGGCGTGGCGCAGTGTGTTGGGCTGCTCATCACCACGGGGACCAAGGTGATCTACGGCGTCTTGGCGACCGCGGCCTGCGCCGTACTGATCATCGGCTGGATCTGGTAGCCACGGGCACTCGCCCATTCCCCCGGGGCCACGCTCACAAGGAGGCCAGAGCCGCCTTGTCGTCGAGCAGATCCCAGACCTCGATGGCACCGCTCGCCAGGAGGGTCCTGGAGCCAGCGGGGCGACAGACAAACTCGTCGTTGACCAGCTGCCAGCTCTCCCGGGTGATCTGGATGCACCCCGGCTCCCCGTCCGACTCCATGCGGCTGGCCAGGTTCACCGCCCGCCCCCAGACATCGAAGAGGAACGCCCGACGACCGATGGATCCGGCGGCCACCGGGCCGCTGTTGATGGCGACCCGCAGATCGATCCGCTGTCCCGCGAAGCGCCGAGAGGCGACGGCAGCGCGCATGGCCAACGCCAACCTCGACACATCGTGGGCGTGCCGGTGGTTCACCTTGGGTACGCCCGCGATGACCATGTACGCATCACCCGCGGTGTTGGCCCTCTCCAGTCCGAAGGCCGCCGCCAGGTCGTCGAAGTGCAAGAAGAGAGCGTTGACCAGGTCGATGACCTCCGAAGGTGCGAGACGGTCACACAGTGGCGTGAAGTCCGCGATGGCCGCATAGAGGACCGACGCGCCCGAGCCCTGCCTTCCGACGGTGCCGCGGCGGCTGGCGAGCACGCGAGCCACGTCGAGAGGCAGGAGCCCGAGCAGCAGCGCATCCGCACGATCCTGCTCGTGGCGCAGGCGCTGTACGAAGTAGTACATGGTCGCCAGAACCAGGATGGAGGCACCGCTGATGTTGGCCACGGCGAGCGCGGGCATCATCCAGGCCTGGGGCAGCGTCACCCAGGGACTCCCCTCGAAGGTCGGCACCACGGCGCTGGTGGTCAGGGCCGCGAGGAAGAGCCCTCCCGAGACCCAGGTGGCCCTCTGACCCAGGAACATCATGGCCGCAAGAGGCCCGATGAGTCCCCATACCATGAAGCCCCCCGACGGCATCAAGCCCCCCAAGCCAACGCTCACGCCAAACGGAACGAGGACCACGATGATGACGTGCATCCACACCACAGCGTGGAAGCCGCGCTTGGTGAAGTGCAGCCAGGCCAGGGTGCAGGCGGTGAACAGGGTGTAGGAGGCCTCAACGGCCGCCGGACCACGCATCCCAAACAGCAGGAACAGCGCACCGAAAGCCAGCACCGACAGCCCCCCCGCCACGTGGAGCAGCTCGAGCAGCGCGAGCTGAGGGTGAGGGGAATGGGGTTGCTGGCGAACAGGCATCGAGGTGACCTCAGGCGGAGTCTATCGAAAAAAGCCTCGAGGCGGGCGTTCACCTGACCGATGAACCGGAACCGTTCCCCCCGTGCGTCCGTGGTATCGTCCATTCGAAGATGACGTGCCAGCCCGACATCGAGATACCCACAGCCTGAGTTCCCAGCCGATCTGACCGCGAAGCCCCATGGCCCCGTCCTCATCCCTCCGACTGTTCATCATGGCCTTGGCCTTCCCCCTCGGCGATGCATGGGCCCTGGACTACAACAGGAGCATCGGCCAGCACTCCCTGGACCGTTGGAGCACCGCTGACGGACTGCCGCGCAACACCGTCAATGCCGCCGTCCAGACCGAAGAAGGTCTCCTCTGGTTCGCCACCAGCGAGGGCCTGGCGAGGTTCGAGGGCACCCGCTTCCGAAGTTGGTCTCAAGCCGACTTCCCGAGCGTCCCTACCCTGAACGCGACCGCGCTGGTCGCGGACGACGAGCCCGGCGTGCTCTGGGTGGGTACCGCCGGCGGCGGGCTGCTGCGCTTCGACTACCACACGGACGGCCACCTGCTGCTGACCGAGGAGGACGGGCTCTGCGGAGACAACGTGCAGTCGTTGGCGGTGGACAGCAACGGGGGACTCTGGATTGGGACGAACAGAGCGCTGGCTTGCCGCTGAGACGGCCAAACCTTCGAGCAGTTCCCGGTAGCGGTAACGGGAGCCAGCGCCGTGCTGGACATCGCCACGGACAGCGGAGGAGGCGCCTACCTGGCAGCCATGACGGGCTCCGTGCTCTACGCCCCCCCGGGGGCCCAGGGCCTCGAGGTGCTTCCCGGGCTGGCCGCACCCGCCAGCACGGTGCTGATCGACGACAAAGGTGCCCTCCTGGTAGGCACGGCGGGGGCTGGGGTGTTCGAGTATCGCTGGGACACCGCTAGCTTCGCCCCAATGAGCAACGAGACGCTGGAGTCGAGCTTCGTCCACAGCCTGCTGCGAGACCAAAAGGGAGCCCTCTGGGTGGGGACCAACAACAAGGGCGCCCATCGCCTGGTCCCCGGCACCGCGGACCACGACGACCGAAACCGGTTGCACGCCCGCCTCATCACCGACATGCTCGAGGATCGTGAGGGCAGCCTGTGGATCACGACCAACGGGACCGGCGTGCTGCGCTTGGTCGATCACCGACTCCACACGGTCTCCGCACGACACGGGCTCGCCTACGAAAACGTCTGGTCCATCATAGAGGACACGGACGGCGCCCTCCTGGTCGGGACCGGGGGCGACGGTATCTACAAGCTCTACGGGGACAGGGCCGGTCCCCTGGAAGGCCTGTACGAACCGCTTGATGAAGCGGTCATCCTGTCGATGTACCTGGACCGCGAAGGTGTACTCTGAGCCTGCTCGGACAACGAGGGTCTGATCCGGATCGAGGAAGGCATCGCCACCGTGCTGACCACCGAAGACCAGCTCTCCTCCAACCGAACGGCGGTCGTCCAGGGCGATCACCAGGGTCGCATCTGGGTAGGCCACCAGACGGGCGAAATCGACCTGCTCGCTGCAGAAGACACCCGACGTTTCGGTCCTGAGTCTGGCCTCCCAGCGGTGGGCGTCACCGCCATCATACAAGACGCCAAAGACCGGATGTGGGTGGGCACGCGCGGTGAAGGCGCCGCGGTACTGCGGGACGGACGATTCCATCGGTTCACGACCGCAGACGGTCTGGTAGACGACAACGACCACGGTATCTACGAAGCGGGCGACGGCACGCTGTGGTTCGCGACGGCGTCGGGGCTCACCCGGTACGAGGCCGAGGACGAGACCGCCTTCACCATCGGCCGCGCACAAGGTCTCCCCGCAGGCGAGGTCTACGACCTGGTCCAGGATCACACCGGAGATTTCTGGCTCTCCACCGACAGCGGCATCGTCCACCTCAAACGCCAGGACGTCGCCAGGCTCCTCGCGGGCGACATCGAGGCCGTGGATGCCAGCCGATACGACCAGGGCCACGGCATGCTCACGAGCGAGTGCCAGGGTGGCTCACAGCGCAACCTCCTCAGCGGCCAGGATGGGACCATCTACGCGGCCACCACCCGCGGCGTCGTGGTCGTAGAGCCCCTGCGCGCCTTTGACGAGCGGCCTCCCTCCGAGGTCATCCCCAGCAGACTCTGGGTGAACGGCGAGCCCATGGCCCTCCCCGATCCGGAGAGCACGGCACGCCTGGGCAAGGGGCGGACGGACGTGGCCATCGAGTTTCTGGGCACCTCCTACCTGGTGCCGCGCAACACACGCTTCCGCTACCGGCTGCACGGGCAAGACGACGACTGGATCGAAGCCGGCGCGAGCCGCACGGCTCGCTACCCCCAGCTCCCCCCCGGCCTATACCGCTTCGAGGTCCAAGCCAGCACGGACGAGCACTGGGACACCCCCACCGCCACCCTGCCCTTCCAGATCGGACGCCTTCCATGGCAGTGGATCTGGACCTACGTGTTGCTCGCGCTAGGGGCGATCGTGCTGGGCTACCGCCTCCACCACAGACGATTCTCACAGCAGCTTCTCCGAGAGGCCGCGCTCGAGGAAGCGCTGCACACCAAGGCGAAAGAGCTGCGCGACACCACCCTCGTGGACCCCTCACCGGCCTGCGTAACCGCCGCTTCGTGACCGAGGTGATCATCCCCGAGATCGCTGCCTTCATCTCACAGAAGGTCCAGATACGCCACTCGGGCACGCGCCGGCGTACCACCACCGAGACGGGTGTATACGGGGTCTTCCTCTTCGACGTGGACCACTTCAAGGCCATCAACGACACCCTTGGCCACACGGCGGGTGACCGCATGCTGCAGCAGATGTCCTACCTGCTGCGCCGCTCGGTCCGGCAGGATGACTTCGTGGTCCGCTGGGGTGGCGAGGAGTTCCTGGTGGTGCTCCGATTCAGCGACCGAGACCACCTGGATCACTACGCTCGCCGCGTCAGAGAGCAGGTGGAGCAGACCACCTTCCTGGTGTCCGATGGGGAAGGGGGAGCGGTAAAGAAGACCACCTCCCTCGGCTACGTGTCCCTACCCTTCTTCGACGAAGAGCCCAGCCTCTTGGAGTTCGAGCAGGCGGTGCAGCTCGCGGACCAGGCCCTGTACATCGCCAAGGAAAGCGGAAGAAACCGAGCGGTGCGCATCGTCTCGACCGGCAAGGTGCCCGAGGGGTCCGACCTGGGCCGCGTGGCCCGTTCGGTCCAGTGGGGTGTGGACAACGGCTACGTCCGCATCGAGGCCTTCACCCCCATGAGCGAACAGGGGTGACCGATGGTGACGCCCGCCGGGATATGAGGCCCGCGGATGCGCCATCGCTTCGCCAGTCTCCTCGTCCCCCTGCTGCTCACGCTTCTGGCGGCGTGCGCCTCCGAACCGGTACCCCACGAGCCGCCAGCCCAGCCCCAAGCTCCACGCCTGGCCAGCCTGGCCCCTGCCCTGACCGCCATGCTCTTCTCCATGGGCCTGGGCGACCAGGTGGTGGGCGTCACACGCTACTGCATGCTTCCCGACGGCCAGCAGCGCCCCGTCCTGGGTGACGCCCTCACGGTGAGCACGGAAGCGGTGCTGGCTGCCGAACCCGACGTGCTCCTCATCCAGAGCGATGCCGACAAGTACGCCCCCTTGCAGCAGCTGGATCCAAGCCTGCAGATCGAGCACTTCTCCATCGAGACCCTCTCGGACATCAGCGACGCCCTCAGGCGCCTGGCCACCATCGCGGGCCAGCCAGATCTCGGTGTGCGGCAAGCCGGCGACCTCGACGCTGGCTTCGAGGCCATCCGCCAGCAGACAGCCGGCCTCGAGCGACCTCGCGTGCTGTTCGTCATGGGCTCCGAGAAACCCGGAACCGCAGGCAGCGGCACCTTCTTGCACGAACTCATGGAGCTGTCCGGAGGCACCAACGCCGCCGCCGAGCATCAGGGCTGGGCCACCCTCAACGTCGAGTATGTCCTGGCCGCCCAACCCGACGTGCTGGTTTGTTGGTCGTCACCCCGCGATGCCGATCGGGATCGCGCACGCTGGCAGGCGCTCGAAGACCTGCCCGCGGCCCGCGACGGCCGTGTGTGGGTCGTCACGGACAGCTCGTGGACCCTGCCCACCCCCAAGCTGCTCGACCACGCCCAACAACTCGCTCGCATGCTCCACCCGCGGGCCGACGATGGCTAGCCCGCACGCTCCCCTCACCGCGGGGCGCATGGCGACCACCTTCCTCGGGCTGGGGCTGCTGGCGGTGCTGGTCTGGCTCGGTTGCACGGCGGTGGGCCGCTACGAGCTGACGCCACAGGTGTGGCACTTCCGAGCCGTGAGGGTCTACGCCGCGGGTCTCATCGGCTTGGCCCTCGCCTCGGGTGGCCTGGCGCTGCAGGGACTGGTGCGCAACCCGCTCGCCGAACCCTACATCCTGGGGATCTCGAGCGGTGCAGGGGTCGGCGTGCTGCTCGGTCGCGCCCTGCCCATCGGCGATCTGTTGCCGTCCTGGCTCTCAGAGCCCTTCCTGGCGGTCCTCGGCGGCCTGGCCACCTGCTTCGTCGTCTGGGGCATCGCACAACGCCGCGGGCGGCTCGATCCGTTCGTGCTGCTCCTCGCGGGGGTGATCGTCAACGTCTTCAACGGGGCCCTCATCCTGGTGCTGTTCCTCTTCGCCTCGCCCGAGGACATCGCCAGCTTCATCGGCTGGGGCATGGGCCAGGTGCCCGACTGGCTGCTCACGCAACCCGGCCTGGCCTGGACCGCTACGGGCTGCGTGGCTGCAGGCTGGGTCTACCTGCTCCTCCGTGGCTCGGCCTACAACGCTCTGGGCATGGGCGACGCGGTGGCCGCCTCCCTGGGCGTGGCGGTCCAGCGCCTGCGGGTCGAGACCTTCGTGGTGGTCTCGCTCATGACGGCAGCGGCGGTCGCCCTGGCCGGCCCCGTCGGCTTCGTGGGGCTCATCGTGCCCCACGCCTGCCGCCTGATCTTCGGCCCCGATCACCGGGTGCTGGTCATCGTGGCCGGCCTGCTCGGGGCAGTCTTCGTGATGCTCGCCGACACCGCCTGCCGCACCGCGGGCGAGTGGGTGGGCTTGGCCGAGGTGCCGGTGGGGGTCCTCACGGCTCTGGCTGGAGGGCCCTTCTTCATCGTGCTGCTCCGGCGCCGTTTCAGGGGGATCGAGTCGTGAGCGCGCCCCTGCTCGAGGTCCGGGGTCTTCACTTCGGCTACGAGCCGGACCAGCCGGTACTGAGGGGAATAGACCTCGAGCTACGACCAGGGCAGCTCTGCTGCGTGCTCGGACCCAACGGCTCCGGCAAGACCACCCTGCTGCGCTGCCTGTTGGGCCAGCACGCCGCCGATGCCGGCGAGGTCAGGCTCGATGGCCGGTCCGTCCGGGAACTGTCCGCCAAGGAGCGGGCCCTGGCCCTGGCCTACGTACCCCAGCTGCCGTCCTCGGCCTTCTCCTTCACGGTGCGCGAGCTGGTCGCCATGGGCCGCTTCGCCCACCAAGGCGCCCTGGGTCTGGCCAGCAACCAAGACGCCCAGCACGTACAGCACGCCCTGGAGCGGACCGGTACCCTGCGCTTCGCCGATCGCACGCTGGGGGAGCTGTCCGGGGGCGAGGCCCAGAGTGTCATGATCGCCCGCGCACTCGCCCAGCAGCCGCGTGTGATGCTGCTTGACGAGCCGACCAGCCACCTCGATCTGCGCAACCAGCTGCTGGTCTATGGCCTGGTGCGCGACCTCACCCGCGAGCGGGGCATGGCCGCACTCGTCGTCGGCCACGACGTCAACCTCGCCGCCCGCCACGCCGACACCCTGATTCTCCTCCAGAACGGAACGATCGTCGGCGACGGCGAGCCTGCCCGGGTGCTGCAACCCGACCTGCTCCGCGCCACCTACGGGGTCGAGGTGGAGCTGGTCGACGTCGGCGAGGACGTGCCCATCGTCCGAGCCCTCGCGCCCTCCTGAGCCAGTTTCGCTTCAGTAGCTGGTGCCGCCGACCGAAGCTACCCTCGTGAGCCATGGCCCGAGCACGCCCCAAGACCGTCCGCCTTGACCGATGCATCATCCTGCTCGGCTCGGCGTTTCTGGCCTACCAAGCCCAGGCCACGACCGGCACGTCCGCCACCCCAGTGGGGCCCACCTCGACCTTCCCCCTCGAGGGCCGCTTCGTGCAGGCCGACCAAGACATGGATCGGGCCTCCATAGAGGAAGGCATCGAGCGGGTGGCACAGGCCTTCAACCCCTTGCTCCGACCCGTGATCCGGCCCTACCTACGCCACGTCACCCGCTACTGCCCGGTGCCGGTCTTCACGATGTCGGACAACGCTCTGACCTTCGCCTGCGGCAACACCACCGTGTTCACGTCGAGCTACGATGGTCGCCCCTTCGACTGGCAGGCCATCCGAGACGACGAGACCTACAGGGTGAGCCAGAACCTGGTGCGCCCGGACAAGCTCGTGCAGACCTTCGCCAACGAACTGGGGGGCCGGGAGCAGACCTTCGAGCTCCAGCCCGACGGCGCCACGCTGCTCTCGCGCGTCACCTACCGCAGCGACTACCTGCCGGTGCCCATCAGCTACGAGCTTCGTTTTCAGCGGGCGGAGTAAGCGCCAGGAGCGCCGTGGCGTGGCACTGGCGCGCCTCTGGACCAGACGGGTGAGAGCACAGTTTTGTGTCACCCCAGCGCCCAACAGGCGGATCCCACGCCGCCAACGCCGATGGTGGCAATATGTCAGAAACTGTCCGCATGACGCCTCGAACGCTCGTTATCGTGATGGCGTCGGGTTAGGTTCTCTCACGAAATCGAGCCTCCGAAGGCTCCAATCCGCCATCC
>CAZVHW010000209.1:1715-11606 GCA_964626835.1 uncultured Enterobacterales bacterium | reverse complement strand
CTACCGAGGCCCTGGCCCCGTAGGCTTGGGAGCACGTAGGTGCCGCCTACCAGGGCACCCTGGGAACTCGAGCAGCCGAGGTCTATCTTGAAGACCAGCTGTCCCTGCTGCTCCACCACCCAGGTGCGGCCTTCACGGATGCGCCTTCGCACGGCCATCAGGTGGCTCTTGGCGTTGCGGTCCGCGGGATCGAAGCCTAGGTCCTCGAGCATCATGCGGGAGGCGAAGCGGGCGACCTCGAACAGGTCTCCGTCGCGGGCCATGCGCAGGCCCTCGGCCGCTGGCCCCTTGGTGGCTTTGTTGGCGACATAGAGCCTCTGGTCGTAGTGGACACGCACGGGCCTCAGCTGGTCACCGGCTCGCCAGAAGGCATCGCTCTCGAGCCGCGGCCCGATGAGCAGCTGGTAGGCGTGCAGCCGGTCCACGTGGCGCCCGAGCACCGTGCCATGCTCGGACCAAGGCGCCCAAGGGACGGCCAGCCCGGACGGACTGACGTAGGCCGTGGCGGCCAGCTCGCGACGATATTGGCCCTCGCCCCGCGGATCCGGCTCCCAGAGGCCGTAGAAGACACCCCGGGAGCGCTCGCCCTTGACACCTTCGCGCTCGAGCAAGCTGAGCAGGAAGATGTTTGGAAGCGGATCCTGCAGGAGTAGCGCCCGCAGGGCGGTGTGCTCGGAGGGGAGGACGGGGCGTACCAGCATCGAGCAGATCGGGGCTGCGGGAGGAGGAAGGTAACGTGGCCATGGCTGGGGAGGTGGTGGCTGCGGCTCGGTCGTTCAGGCCGACGGTGTTGGAGCTGCCGCGGCCTCGGCAAATCGTTCAAGGCGCCGTGGCGGATTCGAGTGTTCCGAGCTCCCTCATCAGGTCCCAGGCGTCGTTCTTCGGGTTGGGATCGATGGTTACCGAACGGTCGAGCGCGCTGCGTGCTCGAGTGAGTTTCCCTTCGTCCATGTAGATGCGGGCGAGGCCGTTGTACTTGTCGTGCTCGAGCCAGGGCACGAGCTCGGCCGCCCGTTCCAATGTCTCGCGAGCCTCGTCCCGCCGGTCCTGGGTCAGGTACAGCAAGCCCAGGCCTTCCCAGGGGCACGTGATGGGCATCGCAGCTTCGGCACCTCGCGGTGGCGGAATGCGCCCCCGCCACCCCCAGCAGACGGGGCCGTCCTGTCGCTCGATGGCGCATGCGTGGAAGTAGCCTACGGCGAGGTGGGTGTAGTCGCCTGCGGGTGGCCGCGACTGGAACGCAGCGTCGTGTCCCCAACAGATCACCGAGCCCTTCTCGTGCAGGGCGCAGCTGTTGAGGCCCCCCGCACCCAGATCGAGATAGCGCCCGGGAGGTACGGTGAGGATGCCTCCCACCCAGCCGTCGCGGGATGGTGGGGAGACAGGGGCGCCGTCCGTGGACATCGTCGCGCCGACACCTTCGGGCTTGGGCTCGGCGCCCCAGCATCGGAGCGTGCCGTCCTCGAGGAGGCCGCAGCTGTGGGTCTGCCCAAGCGCGAGCTTCACGAACGGTCCGGGTTGGGACTGGGCTTGGCCGTCGGCCCCCCAGCCCCAGCAACGAGCATCGCCTCCATCGTCGATCGCACAGGCGTGCCGATACCCCACCGTGACATCGCGGTAGGTCCCTGCAGGTGGGCTGGCTTGGCCGTCCCCGTTCCAGCCCCAGCAGGTGAGACTGCCATCCTCCCGCCGCGCGCAGCTGGTCCCGAAGCCCGCGGCGACCTGCACGAAGCGACCCTGCGGAGGCCGGGTGGAGCCCGCCACGTCGCGGCCCCAGCATCGGATAGAGCCATCTTCGAGCAGGGAGCAGGCGTGCTCGCCGCCGACATCGAGGGCTCGGTGGGCACCATCGGGTACCTCGAGTCGGGCGTGATCGTCCGAACCCCAGCACCGGACGAGGCCGCCCTCGAGGAGGCCGCAGACGTGCTCCGCGCCTGCGCCGAGGCTCTCGACCGCCGGGAGGATCCCCTCTTCGTACCACCAGGGTGCAGCTTGGGAGTGCACCTCCGTCGGCGGTGGTGAGCGTTCCGACAGGTCGAGGGGGGCCACCGTGGGTGCGTCGTCCACGGGCCCGCATGCTCCAGCCAAGAGCAACAAGCAGGTGGGCGCGCGAGGACGACGCGGGCGGTGTGAGGACATCGGGAGCATCCTATCCCGGAGCCAGCGGCCCCCGAGCGCCGGCCTTGATAGGCAGCATCCTCACGCGCAGGAGCCCCCATGAAGATCCACTCCGTTTCCATGGTCCACCACCCCCGCGAAGCGGTCTTCCGCGCCTACCGCGATCGACTCTCCGACATCGCCGCCTACATCCCGGACGTGCGCGAGATCAAGGTGGAGTCGCGCGATGACAGCGGGAGCGTCACCAAGCTGCACAACGTGTGGATCGCCCAGCGCGACGTCCCCACCGCCCTCAAGATGGTGCTCAAGCCCGAGAACCTTCGCTGGGACGACTACGCCACCTGGCGCGAAGACGGCTTCACTTGTGAATGGGAGATCAAGACGCGGGTCTTCCGCGACAAGGTCAGCTGCCGTGGCCGCAACACCTTCACGGTTGATGGAGGCCAGACCAAGGTGTTGCTGTCGGGCGAGCTGGAGATCGACATGGCCAGCGTCCCTGGAGTGCCTCGCCTGCTGGCCCGCAAGCTGGGCCCCAAGATAGAAAAGTTCATCGTCTCCCTCATCACGCCAAATCTCGAGCAGGTGAACAAGTCGCTCGAGCGTTTCCTGGACGACCAGGGCTAGCCGTGAGACGGGCCGCCCTCATCGGCATGGTGCTGCTCCCGCTCTCGGTCGCAGCAGCCGAACCAACCCAACCCGAACGTTCGGGGAGCACAGACGTCGAGAAGGTCAGTTGGCAGCTCGAACCCTACTTTCGCCCCGTGTTCGGCATCTCGAGCTTCGTCGGTAGCGAGGGCAGTTACACCGGGGTTCGTCTCGGAGCCACGGCGGGGGTGCACTACTGGAAAGATCCGCTGCTGGGTCGCACCCGTGCCCTGGTGGCCTGGACGACAGGGTCGGGCGGGCTGTCGGGGCTCGACCTCCGCCTGGGTAGCTTTATGGGGCCGCAGAAGAAGTACTGGGGCGCCGATGCGGGGCTCGACCTGTTTTGGGACCGCTACGGCGTCGACAGTGCCGACCTTCTTCCAGCATCGGCCGGCATCGACATCCCCTTCAACCTCCACCTCGGCCCGGAAAAGCTCTACGGCTTGGGTGGGATCACCCCCGCGGTGCTGTTCAATCCCGACCGGCGGGTGGACTGGTCCCGGACGGATGTCTTCGGCTTCGGCCACGAGTTTGCCTGGCAGCTCGGATTCGGTGCACGGTTGGGACGCTTCGGAGTCCACGCCGTCTATTCCCGCCGAGTCGTAGCCTCGGGTGTGCGCAGCGGCGTGGGGCTCTCGGTATCTCTCTGAACCCATCGGATCGCGATCCTGCGCGGTCCAAGGCCGCGAGTGATGGGTTGGTCAGCGCGGCTGGCGAGCCCAGCAGGACAGCAGGAAGGCCGTCGCCCCCACGAACAAGGGAGAGGGATTGTCCGTGCGGGGGTCGCCGTTGGTGTCGAGGAAGTGTGGCCCGAAGCGGTCCAGCCAGCGGCGGTGGCGCTCCTGCTCGCGGGGGTCCACCTTGCTGTCGGACATGCCCCCGCCCAGGGCCAGCTCGCGGCGCCGGCGCAGGTCCCAGGGGAAGACGTGGACGTCGTCGGCGTTCAGGCCCTGGACCGTGGCGGAGGCCGGGAGATCATCGGTCCACTCGGGTGGCGGTGCGTTGGGCCCGAAGATTCGTCTGAGGGTATCGGCGGCCACGAGGGCTACGGGCATTCGCACCAGCTCGGGTTCGGCGTCGGACCGTTCGAGGATCTCGCCGTCCAGCAGGCTGTCGTCGTCGCCCAGCTCGAAGCGCAGCACGCGGACGACGTCGATGCCGAGCTCGAGGGGCATGGGGGCCACGAGCAGGTTGTCCATCCTGCGGGTGATACCGCGGGTCTTGACGGTGAGGTCCGTGTTCGTCGCTACGTCGTCGCACGTGATGGCGCGGTGCACCCAGCCGAGCTCGTCCAGGGTCGACGGTTCGCCTGACACCAAGGGAATCCCATCGTGGCGTTCCCGGAGGGCGACGGCGGACATCGCGTTGTGCCGGGCCATGGCGAGGGCCTGGTCCGGCCCCAAGCGGTCCGTGTCCACCAGCAAGGGGCGCAGGGCCAGGGGCTGCCCTTTGCTGGGTTGGCCACCCAGCACCAGCAGCTCCTCCTGGAACTCCCGCACGCCCCAGGTCGCGGGATCGATGCCCTCGCCCATGCTCGACGCCCCCAGGCTGAGGTTCCATCCCACCGGGGGGATGTCCCTGAAGAAAAGGGGCACCCAGTCGCGGCCGCGCCAGCGCACCTCGGCCAGGACACCCGCACCTCCCCAGCGCAGCGAAGGACAGGGGACCTCGGGTTGCGCGGCTTCAACCCCGTCGAGAAGTCGCGCGCGGAAGTAAGCGTCCCACGCCCGGGCGCGGGCCATCCCACGCCGGGAGCCCAGGCGCTCGATCCACAAGGATGCCTTGGTTGCGGTGTCGAGCACGGCCTTGTCCGCGTCAGAGGCGTCCACCTCGACGGTGAGGCGGCCTTCCACCTGCGCCACGAGCGGCGCGTTCTCGAGTAGGAGTTGGCAGAAGTCGAGCCCGTGACCGGCGAGCGCGCGCCGCGTGACCTCGTCTCTGGGAACGGGGGCGGGGCGGCCACCCGGCCCCCAATAGGCACCCACGGTGCCCAGCGGAGCGGGCCAGGGCTCCGTAGTCGTCGAACGGGGGCCACCGCTGGCCGCCAGTCCGGCGAGGGACTGCAAGCGCTCCTGCAACGCGGCGCTGGCCTCGGCAAACGCGGCGGGATCTTGGCATGGCCAGATGTTCTCTGTATCGAGCAGGGCGGTGAGACCCTTGGGAGGGACGGAAACGTCTGTCGTCAGCGTGAGCAGGGCGGGCCAGGGTCCAGCTACGCGCCGTTCGGTGACGCGCTGGAGGGCGAGGTGTGTGGCGGAGGACGAAGCGGAGGCTGCGGAGAGCAGCAACACCACGGCGTCACAGTCCTCGAGACCGCGCTCGAGCAGCAGGCTGGGTTGGGTCAAGGCTGGGGTGGGGTAGGGGAGCAGCGGGCGATGTCCGGCACGGGCGAGCTCGGCTGCGAGGGTGGCTGCGAGGCGCGCGTCCTGACGGGCTCGCTGCTCGTACTCCGGCTTGTCGGAGCCGCTGTGGAGCAGCAGCACCTTGCGGGCGAACCAGATGCGCGCGGTGCGGGCTACAGCGGGCTGATCGTCCCGCCGGAGGTTGCGCAGGGTTTGGAAGAAGGAGCTCTCAATCCTTCCTTCCTGCACCAGGACTTCCAGGATGGCGGGAACCAGGGGCTCGGCGCTGCCGGGAGGAGGCAGCCTCGAGGACAGGTCACCGAGGTAGAGGTCGGTGGAGAACAGGGTGCGCAGTTCGTTGGGATCGAAGAGCTCGGACAGCAGGTCGAGCAGGGCGATCCAGGCGTCGGGGACCACTCGTCACCTCACGTCGCAATGACGTTCCATCCTACCAGGGGGAAACGATGCCTGAAATAGCCTTGGCTTCCCGGTCGTAGCCCCGGGTGCAATCTCGAACCTGGGTGTTTTCATGGAACACGTCCTCGAACAAGCCAGCGCCCCACAGCGCTTCCTCGCACGCTTCAACCTGAAGGAGCGCATCAAGAAGCTGCCGCTGCCGGTGCAGGCCTTCGTCAACTTCAGCTTCGCCCAGCTGCTGGCCCTGAGCATCGCCATCCCCGACATCATCCCGCTGCTGGACGAGGCTGTCGCGGGCTGGTTGTTCTACATGGGCATCACCGCGACCGCTTCCAGCATCCGCGAGCGCTACGGCCCTCGCATCAAGGCCTGGCGCAGCCGGCGCAAGCAGATTGCCCCGGCTTCGGTGCGCGGCGCTCTGCCCGATCTGGACAACGCCGAGGCGGAGGAGCTCGATCCTTCCCTCATCGAGATGACCCTGGCGGAGCTCGAGGGCATGGATCCCAACATCATCCACGAGGCGATCGCGGACCTTCGGCGTTAGCGACGGTTCTCGCCCATCCCGAAGGGCGAACGTGGGACCAGGCGACACGTGCGCCTGGTCCATCTTTGTCTTGGGCGGGGTGCTCCCCGCCCGAACCGCTTTCCGTAGGATGAGCGGGCGGAGCCAGATCCCGCGCTTGTTCCTGGCTCCGCCCGCAGCCCGCACCGGCCTCCGTCCCATCTTTCACGTAGTGGGCACCCAACTCACTCCGTGACGAGGCAACAGTACGGGTTGCACCCTTTTGTCAACATTCTCCCGTCGTCATAAAAGGTATGGATCTCGCTCCGGTCGGAGCGTGTTTCGCCTAAAAGAGGTCGTCGTCGTAGTACAGCGTGTCTCGATGTTGGACGAAGATCTCGAGCCTTTCCCGCGCTCGTTCGTCCAACTCGACGAACTGGACACCCATGCCCGGCGGACCCTCGATTCCCTCGAGGTCTTCGCGGAGCCATCGCACGAGCCCCGTGGTTCGGATGGACGGACCACCATCCGGAATGGAGAACTCCAGGTCCAGCACGCTGCCTTTGGCCAGCAGCCGCTCCGAGGCGACGAACAGGCCTCCCTGGCTCACGTTGTTCGCGATGCCCGCGTAGAAGTTGCTGTCACTCTCGAGGTGTACCTCGGTGCGCAGAGACACGCGGCGATGTTGCCGGGTAGCGCCCACCGAGGGTGAAGCATGACTCGCCACCGAGTCCCAGTGCGTGGAAGCTCCGGTCGTGGCGTGCTCCATTTACTCCTCCTCTTGTTGTCGGGGCCGACTTTCCCGGTGTCGCTGTCGTCACCGTTTGGAATGTCCTCGGCCTCTATGTGTCTCATCGGAGTCTCCCGGGGGCTGTTTAGGGGCTGGGGCGATCTTTCTGCGATGTAAGACCTGGCCGTCTGGATGCGGTCAGGAAGCGTCCGGAACGGCGCCTGGAGCTAAAACGAGGGGGCTGCGAGCCGATGGCGGGCGGGCGCTGGGAACAGTCGAACGTGCTCCTCGGCGAGGGGGGGGTCTCGCCCCTACAAGGAAAAACTTGACAACCTGCGTCACGACTGGGTACCGTCCTTCCATGCTCGACACACACCGACTCAGCTGCGCTTGTTGTCCCCATCCCGGGCCGGGCTGAGCGAGCAGATCCCCCTCTCGACCCTTCCCGGCCCGCCTACCAGGCGGGTTTTTCTTTGTCGTAGACTTGGAGACTCGACACCGTGACCATCTTCACCCCCATCGAGAACACGACCGCCGCGGCGCAGAGCCCGTGCGTCTGTTGTTGTACCGATGCCGGGGTGAGAGTGGGCGCGTCCAGCTAGCCTCCCACACACTCCCCCCGGCACGATGGCCGGGGGTTCTCCTTCGGTCGGCGTGCCAGCCTCCTGGAGGAACCCCTTGTCATCTACCGCCTTCGAGACACCGCCGGCTCCCGCTGGGGCACCGGAAACGGAGGAACCCCGGGCATTGCTCGACTGGGTCGTGCACAGCTTCGGTCAGCGTGCAGCGCTCGTGTCGTCCCTGGGCCCGCAGACCCTGGTGCTCCTGCACATGCTCCACACGGCTGGCCAGCGCCTGCCGGTGTTGCTGCTGGACACAGGCCTGCTCTGTCCAGAGACCTACGCGCATCGAGGCGTGATCGAGCGCCGCTTCGGCTTGCATGTCCGAACCGTTGAGCCCTCCCTGACCCTGGCACGGCAGGCTGAACGCCACGGCCCCGCCCTGTGGGAGCGCGATCCCGAGCGCTGCTGCCAGCTCCGCAAGGTGGCGCCCCTCGAGCGTGTCCTGGCGGGCTACGAGGCGTGGATCACCGGGCTGAGGCGCGACCAAGGCCCCACTCGCGCGGGGACGCGCAGTATCTGTTGGGACGGGCGCTTCGGTCTCTGGAAAGTCTGTCCGCTGGCCGGTTGGAGCCGACCGCAGGTGCGCGACTACCTTCGTCGGCACGACGTGCCCATCAACCCACTGCTGGAGCAAGGCTTCGGCAGCGTCGGTTGTTTTCCCTGCAGTGCGCCCATCGACCATCCGACCCACGAGCGTGCAGGGCGCTGGGCTGGGACCAGCCGCTGTGGCGGCGAGTGCGGAATCCACCCTCAATCCCTGAGCAAGGAGCCATGATCATGAGCCGAGTACCCCACGGATCCCCCGGCAAGCGCCTGGCCCGCGACCGGACATTGCGTCGCTACGACGACGTCAGGGAGCTGATCGCCTCGGTGGAGGAGCCCACGCCGATCTTGCGCCTCGGACGTGTTGTTCCCGGGGACGCGCTGCAGGTCTACCTCAAGCTGGAGTGGTACAACCCCTTCGGCTCCATCAAGGACCGCACGGCGCAGTTCCTGCTCCGCGGCATGGCCGACCGCGGGGAGTTGCACGGCAAAGAGCTCGTGGAACCGTCGTCCGGGAACACGGGGATCGCGCTGGCGGCCCTCGCCACGCTGGCAGGGCTCCGTCTGGTCGTGACCATCCCCGAAGGCGTGCCGGACGAGAAGAAGATCCTGCTGCGCATGCTGGGTGCGGAGGTCTGGGAGACGCCCGACGATCTCTGCCCCATCGATCACCCCAAGGATGGGGCCATCGCCTTGGCCCACTCCATGGTGCGCAGCGAGCCGGAGCGCTTCGCCATGCCGAACCAGTACGAGAATCCGGACAACGTGCTCGCCCACTACGAGACGACCGGACCGGAGATCTGGGCCCAGACCCAGGGACAGGTGACCTGCTTCGTCGCTGGCTACGGCACCTGCGGCACCCTCACCGGGGTCGGCCGCTTTCTCAAGGAGCGCAATCCAGCGGTCGAGATCGTGGCGGTGGAGCCCCAGCGGGGTCACCGGCTCCCGGGCCTGAAGAACCTGCAGGAGTCGAGCACGCCCGCCATCCTTGACACCGCGCTCGTCGACCGGGTGATCCGCGTGGAGGACGCCGACGCCTACGCCATGACTCGGCGGTTGTTCCGGGAGGAGGGGCTGGTCGTGGGCCCGTCCACCGGCGCCATCGCCCACGCCACCGCGGAGTTGTCGCGGGAGCGGGAGGGGCTCGCCGTGGCGATCTCTCCCGACGGCGGCTTCAAGTACACCAGCTTCTTCGCCGACCTGCTCGGCGACGAAGGTTTGCCCACGGAGTGAGCCCATGCCCAGCTCTGCAAGGTCCCCCTCTCGCCCTCCGAGCACCGCAACTCGGAACGATCTGGCGCGCTTGCGGCGCGCCATCGAGGTTCACCTGTCTGGCGATTCATCGGAGCTGAAGCTGCGCAGCGTGCGCGTGCCCATGGGCGTGTACGAGCAACGCGAGACCGGCGCCTTCATGGCCAGGGTGTGCCTGCCCGGTGGTGTGCTGACCGGCGCCCAGCTCGTGAGCCTGGCATCCGTGGCCGAGAGACACGGGAGCGGGCGGCTCCACGTCACGACACGGCAGGACGTCCAGGTGCACGACCTGGCGCTGGCCGACGTACTCCCCGCCCTCGAGCAGCTCTCGGCCGCCGGACTGAGCACGAGGGGCGGTGGGGGCAATACCGTGCGAAACGTCACCTGCTGCGGTCGCGCGGGGATCTGCCCCGACGAGTTGTTCGACGTCACACCCTGGACCAAGACCTTGCAGTCCGCGCTGACGAGGGACATCGGCCTCGGCATGCTGCCCCGCAAGTTCAAGCTCGCGATATCGGGCTGTGATCGGGACTGCGCCGGAGCGACGGTGGCCGACCTGGGCTTGGTGGCCGCCGAGCGCGATGGGGTGTTCGGCTTCAGGGTTCTCGTGGGCGGCGGCCTGGGTTCCGGCAGTCGCTTGGCCGACGAGCTGTACGACTTTGTTCCGCTCGCTCGTGCGGTGGACATCGCCAGGGCGGTCCGCGATCTCTTCGATCGATA
>CAZVHW010000209.1:0-1705 GCA_964626835.1 uncultured Enterobacterales bacterium | reverse complement strand
AAACATCGCGCCCGCCTGCGCTTCGTGCTCAGGAAGATGGGGATCGCTCGTTTCCGCCGGCTCGTCACCGAGCAGCTCGAGGGCGGTGCGGCGGCAGGATCGCTGCCCGAGCCAGGCAGTGCCGAAGTCCTCCCCACCGAGCTAGTCCCCCTCGAATCCGCGGAGGCGCCATCGGAGTGGCTGCGGCGCAGCGTCGGCCCGCAGAAGCAGCCTGGTCGGCACGAGATCCTGCTCGCCCTGCCTCTGGGTGACCTGGACGGCACGACGGCTCGTGGCCTGGGCAGGCTGCTCGCTGCCCATCCTGGCTGGGAGCTGCGGAGCACGGTCCGCCAGAACCTCGCGCTGCGTGGAGTGGGACGCGGCGAGGTGGGCGACACCTACGACGAGCTGGCGCGACTCGGGCTCGCTGGGAGTACGGCGCCGATCCTGAGGGATCTAGTGGCCTGCGCGGGTGCTGCCACCTGCAAGCTGGGGTTGTGCCGATCGAGGGGTGCAGCGCTCGCCATCGCTGAGCATCTCGAGCACGGTCCACTCGATCTGGATGCGCTGGGAGAGCTGCGCATCGCCATCAGCGGCTGCCCCAACAGCTGCAGCCGCCACTCGGTGGCGGACATCGGGCTGTTCGGTGCCGCGCGGAGGGTCGACGGCAGGTTGGTGCCCCACTACCAGCTTCGGCTGGGTGGCCGGCTCGGCGTGGGACAGGCGCGCCTGGCCACCGGGAGTTGGATCGTTCCTGCGCGCCGCGCGCCGCACTTCATCGAGGGATTGTTACGCGCGTACACCGCCTTCGGTGTCGAGCAGGGCTTCCAGGCCTTCTGTGTGGCCGCGGGCCCACAGGCTGCTGACGCGCTGGCAAGCTCCCTTGGAACCGTCCCCGGTCGGTCCGAGGACGAAGCGTTCCACGTGGACTGGGGTAGTTGTGCGCCATTCTCCCTGGCCGGCCGGGGTCCCGGGGAGTGTGGCGCCGGTGTGATCGATCTCGTCGATGTGGACCTGGCGAGTTCGAGAGAGGCACTGGAGGCTGGCCGCTGGCTCGATGCCGCGGTGCTCGCGGCGCGGGCGCTGCTGGTGACCCGAGGCGAGGAGCCCGCCACGAGTCGAGAGGCCTTGGTCCAGTTCGAGCGCCACTTCGTGGAAACGGGACTCGTCGGCAGGCCGATCGGGGCCCTGCTCGGTCGCGCGCTGCAGGCGCTCCAGTCCAGCGACCGGAGTTCATCGGCAGTGCTCGGGAGCCATGACGCCGAGACGTTGCTGGGCACCGTTTCCAGCCTCTACGAGAGCATGGACGCCCGACTGGAGTTCAGCCCGGTGACCGGTACCGTCCCCTCGGCGTCGGATGAACCACTGGTCCAGAGCGATGCCTTTCGGGACTTCCGGGGGGTAGTCTGTCCGCTCAACTGGGCCAAGACGAGGATGGTCCTCACACGGTTGGCTCCGGGTCAGGTGTTGGCCTTGCTGCTCGACGACGAAGGGGCACGCAAGGTCCCGGAGAGCGCCGGCCGGGAAGGGCATGCGGTGATGTCGGTGGCCCGTCAGGAGCGAGACTGGTTGGTCCACATTCGCAAGGCCGCGAAGCCTGCGGGAGGTCGCGTCTGATGTACCCAGTGATGCTGAATCTTCGGGAACGGCCCTGCCTGGTGGTCGGCGGCGGTGGAGTGGCCTTGCGCAAGGTGATCGGCCTTGTCGAGGAGGGCGCCCGTGTGAC
>CAZVHW010000208.1:0-11619 GCA_964626835.1 uncultured Enterobacterales bacterium | reverse complement strand
TGGGACGCCTTGCTCAGAGCCCAGCGTTCCGGTGAGATCGATGATCGGTACGCCGTGCTCCATCGCATCGTCGATTGCGCCGACTGCCGCCGCAGGGGGCACCGCGAAGAACACCAGATCGCAGGTGGCCACCACCTCGGACAGCATGTTCTCGACCCTCACGCTGCCGCTACCGACGTCCACGGAGTGGGTGCGACAAGCGGGAGAAGCCATCGGTACGATCGTTCCGATGGGCAGGTCCACGGCATGCAGCAGTGCGACTATCTCGCGGCCCACGGCGCCCGTGGCGCCGGCGACGCCGATTCGTAGCTTCCTGTCGGACATGTTCCCTCCAACCTTCCAGACCTCACTCGAGGCTGGTGGGTTGACTAGCTCCCCGAGCGGCGATGCACGGCGAGGATCTGGAGGATGCGGTCCTTGCCCCGCAGCTTCTGCTTCTTGATGCGGGCCACCTCGACGCGCTCGGCGTCCGAGAGGTACCGACGTTGGCTCATGTCATCGAGCTGCACCTCGAAGGCCTGGTGCGCAGTCGCGAGCCTGCCCAGCTCGGCGTCGTTGGGAGAGAGTTCCTCGATGAGCCTGCGATCGTCGTCGTTCATCCGTCCTCCTTGGGGTATCGGTTCTACCGAGAGAATAGCACGGCCGTTTTTGGTGGTCCGTCTAGCGCGGCGGCCGAAGCGAGACGCCAGGGGGAGGCTTTGCATCGGGTGGCCGAAGGTAGCGGATCTGGAACTCGTGAGGTGGTATCGCCAAGCCCTCGGCGGCCAGAAGCGCAGCAACGCGGGCCAGGGCAGGGGCGGCATTCGAGTCCGGGAGCGGGAACACCCGGTGGCCCGCCGCTTCGAGGGGCCCGGTGGAGACCGCCGCACCCTCGCCGACGGCGAGCGCGGGCTCGATCTCGATGAACCGCTCGAGAGGAAGGTCGCCTTCCTCTCCGATGAGCACGGGGACGATCGGGCGGGCGTCGTACAGCCCACCGTAGAAGCGGCCCTTGCGCGCATCGAGCAGGGCCAACACCCTGGCGTGCCCCCAGACCATGGCTGCACGGGCTCGAAGCGAGGAGACCGGTACCAGGGGGCACCCGACAGCCACGGCAAGTCCGAGCGCCGTCGCGACCCCAACCCTGAGCCCGGTAAACCCGCCCGGTCCGTGGGTCACGGCCACGGCGTCGGGCAACCTGCCCTGAAGCAGCTCTCGAACAGCGGGAGCGAGACGGGCCTCGGCGCCGCGCACGACGCGCGCACACCAGCTCGCCTCGACGCGCTGCCCAGAGAGCAGAGCCAGACCCGCCACCGGCCCCGCGGTGTCGATGGCCAGGATCAGTCGTCCGGGCATCAGCTCCCTCCGTTGAACCAACGCCCCACGTCCAGGTAGAGCACGAAGATCATGAGAGCCACCAGCAACATCACGCCCACGATCTGGGCCCGCTCGCGCAACAGCGCGGACACGGGGCGCCCTCGAATGGCCTCGAGCCCGTAAAAGAGCAGGTGTCCACCATCGAGGACAGGCACGGGCAGCAGGTTGAAGATGCCGACGGAGATGGAGATCATGCCCAGCAAGCGGGCAAAGTAGAAGATGCCGAGCTCGGCAGCGATGGTCGCCTGCCGGGCGATCTCGATCGGCCCGCCGACGCTCTTTTCGGCCTTGACCCGACCCGTGGCGATGCGCCCGATCTGCTGCACGGTGAAGTGCGCGAGCAGAACCGTCTCGGTGCCGGCACGGAAGATGGCCTTGCCAAAGGGGTAGTAGACACGAACCTGTGGGGGCCGCTGCATGGAGCCGAGTCGAACCACGCCGATGACCGGCCTGAAATAGGTGGCGCCGAGGTGGTCCGTGTCCTCGATGATCTCCGGCTGCAGGGAGAAACGTTTCGCGGCATCGGCTTGCATCACGGTGACATCGACCATCCGAGCGCTGCGCACACCGTCTTCGACCGAGAGCGTGGCTCGCACGTCCAAGAGCACTTCGTGCCAGTTGAGAACTCGGCGGCCGTCGATGGCCACCACGAAGTCGCCGGCCCGGATCCCCGCGGCCGCAGCGGCGGAGTCTTCCGAAACCTCGTCTACGAACAGGGTGGCGGTGTGCAGCCCCCAGCGGTCCACGTCACTGCCGGAGAAGAGGGACCGCGCTGCGGGAGGCACCCAGTCCGTGCTGGCTTGGAGCGTGGCGCGCAATTCCTGCTCGTCATGCCGCCACGCCACCTGGACGGTGTCGCCTGCTCCCAGCAGCAGGCCATAGGCCTGCGACCAGGAGTCGACGGGTTGGCCTGCCACCTCGAACAGCTCGTCACCCGTCCGGATGCCGGCCAGACCCGCGGGGGAAGCGCTGTGGATGACGCCGACCTGCGATCCGGGCACACTCACGAGCAAGCCGAAGTCCACGGGGCTTCCGCGGGAACCCACGCTGGTGGGTTGGGGAAGCTCGATCTCGACCCGCTCGCCCAGCCGCTCCAACACGACGGGAACTCGCTCCAGCCGCTGGGCCGCCTTCATCCAGGTCTCGTCCATGTCCGACCAGGCCACGACGGGGGTTCCGGCCACCTCGAGCACCTGGTCGCCCGGCAGCACACCTGCTTCGGCGGCGGGGCTGTCGCGCACCACGGTGCCGACGATGGCAGCGTTCTGGGGCTCGCCGGCCATGAGCAGCACGGCGAACACGAAGAAGGGGACCACGAGGTTCGCCGCGGGGCCCGCGGCGTAGATCAGGAGACGTTTCCACACCGAGACGTCTTGGAGCGCCCACTCGCCGCGCTGGGGCTTGTCGGCCGCGTCTTGGAGCGATTCGACCTCCAGGACCGCATCGCGCTCCTCGACCTCGAAGGGATCCGCCCCCCAGAGCCGCACATAGCCGCCAAAGGGGATGATGGAGAGGCGGTAGTCCGTGCCCCCCCAGCGGAATCCCAAGATCCGCTTGCCGAAGCCGAAGGAGTACACCAACACCCGCACACCGAAGGCCTTGGCCACCAGGAAGTGGCCGCTCTCGTGAACGAAGATCAGCACCCCGAGGGCGATGAAGGCGGCGGCTATCTTGATGACGAGCAACATGGGCGCTCAGGGGATGGGGAACACCACGACGGGAGAGACGAGCATGGCTTGCTGGAGGACGACAACGGCGATGAGCAGGAGCACGGGAGCGGCAAACAGAAGCGAATCGACCCGGTCCAGGATGCCTCCATGACCCGGGAGGATGCCTCCGGAGTCCTTGACTCCGAACGCCCGCTTGAGCATCGACTCCGCGAGGTCTCCCAAGACCCCGAACACATCGACCATCCCACCGAGCAGGGCCAGCATGGGCCAGGGAACGTCCAGACCCGTGATCCAGCCGAACAGAACCGCGCCGCCCATGGCCGCGACAAAACCGCCGACGGCACCTTCCCAGGTCTTCTTGGGGCTCAGCACCGGCGCCAGCTTGTGCCTACCGAAGCTGCGACCCGCGAAGAAGGCGCCGGTATCCCCCAGCCAGGTGGCCGCCATGAGGACGAAGATCCAGCCCACACCCTGATCGAGCCTGCGGACGAGCGGCACGAAGGCCATCAGCCCGCCCACCCACAGCATGCCGAGCACCACGCGTCCCACGCGGTCGGCGGCGAGCCGAATGTCGACACCCGACGCCATGACCAGCAGGAAGGACAGGATGGTCAGCCCGATGATGGACGGTCCCAGGGCCTCGAAGGGTAGATACAGAACGCTCGCGAAGACGACGGCGCCGGCGATGCCAACTCCGACCTTCAGGTGGATTTCGGCTGGCGTGAACGCCATTCGCCCGTACTCGAACAGGGCCACGAACAGCGCTCCCCACACCAGCAGGTCCAAGGCCACGACCCCGCCCCAGATGAGCAGAGGGACCAAGATCGCGACACCGACCAGACCTGCGGCCACGCGTGGGAACATGGGCTAGGAGCCTGTATGGCATAGCTGGCGTGAGCCGTGCATATGCACGGATTCGTGCCAGCGGACCGAATCGTCGCGAGGGGTGGGAGGCGCGGTCAGCTGTGCGTTCTGCGCAGTCGTTCCGGGTGAAGGCGTGTTTTCAACACGTCGATGTCGGGGCGGCAAGCAGGGCACGCAGATGGGCGTGGATCGCGACCCGCAGTAGATTCGGTATGTCATACAGGCTCCTAGCTCCCGGTACCGGGCTTGGCGGCCACACCGCCGTAACGGCGAACGCGACGCTGATAGTCTTCGAGAGCCTGGGTGAGCTGGGGCCCCCGGAAATCGGGCCAGTAGGTGTCCGTGACGTACAGCTCGCTGTAGGCAACCTGCCACAGAAGGAAGTTCGACAGGCGCAGCTCGCCCGAGGTGCGAATGACGAGGTCGGGATCGGGCTGACCGGCGGTCTGCAGCCGAGACGAGACGAGGGCCTCGTCGATAGCGCTGACGGGCAGCGAGCCTCGGCGCACACCCTCGGCGATGGATCGGATGGCGTCCACCAGCTCGGCCCGCCCACCGTAGGAAACCGCGAGGTTGAGGTCCATCACGGTGCGACCGGTGTCGGTCACGCGGCAGATCTCCCGCGCCACGGCACGCACGGGCTTGGGCAAACGATCGATCTGCCCGATGAGGCGAAGACGGATGCCGGTGTCCATCATCTCCTGGCGTTCGGACAGCAGGTAGGTCCGAAGCAGAGACATGAGCGCGCGGACCTCGTCGGCCGGCCTCTTCCAGTTTTCGGTGGAGAAGCTGTACAGCGTGAGCACCTCGATGCCGACCGCGCGGGCAGCACGGACCACCTCGCGGACACTCTGGGCACCCTCGCGGTGACCCGCGACCCGCGGGAGACCGCGAGCTTGGGCCCAGCGGCCGTTGCCATCCATGATGATGGCCAGGTGACGGGGGAGTGGCCGAGCCATCAGACCTCCATTACCTCCTTCTGCTTGGCCGTAGCGATCACTTCGACCTTGGAGACGTGCTTGTCCGTGGACTTCTGGACCAGCTCGAGGGCGTGCCGGAGCTCGTCCTCGGTGACCTCCTTGTCCTTTTCGAGTTCCTTGAAGAGATCGTTGTACTCACGACGAACACGGCGCACACGCACGCGTGCGTCTTCTGTGAGCCGACTGACCTGCTTGACCATCTCCTTGCGACGTTCGCCTGTCAGTGCGGGGATGGGCACCCGAATGATGGCACCGTCATTGTTTGGATTGAAGCCCAACCCTGCGGCCGAGATGGCTCGCTCGACGTCACCCAGGGTGGACTTGTCCCAGGGATTGACCACCAGCAGGCGAGGATCGGGGGCGGTGACGGTGGCGAGCTGGTTGAGGGGCATGGTGGCGCCGTAGCTGGCCACGTGCACCTGCACCGTGTCGAGCAGCTGGGGGGAGGCGCGGCCAGTCCGCACGGTGGCCAGCTCGCGCTGGAAGGCGCTGAGGGTCGTGGCCATGTCGTCGGTCAGGCTGTCGAGGTACTCTTCCATGGTTCCTCCGTTGCGGTACGTCGCTGTGGGCTAGACGTCGGGCGAGGCGCCGACGTGGGTTCCGATGGGCTCGCCGGCCAGGGCGCGGGCCAGGTTGCCAGGCTGGGTCATGTCGAAGACCAGGATGGGGAGCTGGTTGTCCATGCAGATGCTGGTGGCCGTGATGTCCATGACACGGAGCTTGTCCCGGACCACCCGTTCGTAGGAGATCCGGTCGTAGCGCACCGCGTCGGAGTGCTTGACGGGGTCTTTGTCGTAGACACCGTCGACCTTGGTGCCCTTGAGCAGTAGGTCGGCACCGATCTCGGCCGCCCGAAGTGCGGCGGCGGTGTCGGTGGAGAAAAAGGGACAGCCGGTCCCGGCGGCAAAGATCACCACGAAGCCCGCCTCGAGACAGGCGACGGCGGCCCTCTTTTCGAAGGGCTGCGCCACACGCTGGATGTCCAGGGCCGTCATGACCTGCGCCGGACAGCCCGCGCGCTTGACCGCGTCCTCGAGAGCCAGCGCGTTGATCACCGTGGCCAACATGCCCATGTGGTCGCCCTGGACGCGATCGATGGCGCCCGCGGTGATGCCCCGAAAGATGTTCCCACCTCCGACGACCACACCGATCTGGACACCACCCCGTGCGGCCTCGGACAGCTCGGCCGCGACCCGTTCGAGGACGCCAGCTTCAATGCCCAGGCCCTTGCCACCGGCGAGCATCTCGCCCGACAGCTTGAGGAGGATCCGCTTGGGGGATTGAACTCCTGCTGGGTCATCCATGGAGGGTTCCTCGATGGGTAGACACCGACGGCGCGGCACCCCATCTCGTGGGAAGGGCTATCCCTATCCCCTCTTCATCTGGCTCATCACCTCTGCGACAAAATCATCTGAACGCTTCTCCAGGCCTTCGCCCAGGTTCCAACGAACGAAGCGACGCACCTTGATGTTCTCGCCGATGGTACCCACAGCGCCGGTGAGCAGGTCGCGGACGGTCTTGTCGTCATCGCGGAAGTAGTCCTGGTCCAGCAGGCAGACTTCCTTGTGCCACTTCTTGATGCGGCCGTCGACGATGCGGTCGGCGATATGCGCCGGCTTGCCTTCCTCGATGACACGGGCCTTCTGGACGTCACGTTCGCGGGCGAGATCATCGGCCGGGATGTCGTCGATGGAGACGTACACGGGCGAATGCGCCGCGATCTGCATCGCGATGTTGTGGACCAGCTCCTTGAAGCCGTCGGTGCGGGCGACGAAGTCGGTCTCGCTGTTGACCTCGATGAGCACGCCGATCTTACCGCCTGCGTGGATGTAGGCGTGCACCAGCCCCTCGGCCGCGATGCGGCTGGACTTCTTGGCCGCCGAAGCAATGCCCTTGGTGCGCAGCCAGTCGATGGCCGCTTCCATGTCGGCGCCACACTCGGTGAGCGCTTTCTTGCAGTCGAGAATGCCGGCACCCGTACGATCGCGCAGTGCCTTGATATCCTTGGCGGAAGCCATTGTTGTCTCCTGCATACGCCAGCGCGTCACTCCCGAGTGGAGAGGGGACCGGTGACCGATCCCGGCCAGCACGCGCCTCGGATCGAGGCGCTGATGGGGGTGGGGGGTTGCGAAAAAGGAAACGGGGAAAGAACCCGTGCTAGGCCGGCTGCTCTTCGGGCGCCTCTTCGGCAGAGCCGCGACGCACGATCTCCAGGTTCTCGTCCACCTTGGGGGTGACCATCGGGGTGTCGCTGCGGCTCATCGTGGCGCCCTGGATGCAGGCGTCCGCGACAGCAGTGACGAAGAGGTGGATGGACTTGATGGCATCGTCGTTGCCAGGGATCACGTAGTCGATGCCGTCGGGGTTGCAGTTGGTGTCGCACAGCGCGACCACCGGGATCTTGAGCTTGACGGCTTCGCGCGTGGCGATGTACTCGCGCTTGGGATCGACGATGAACATGGCTCCGGGGAGGCCGCGGGTTTCCTTGATGCCGCCCAGGGACTTGTTCATCTTCGCGATCTCGCGGTGCAGCTGCAGCGCGTCCTTCTTGGACAACATCTCGAAGCGACCCTCGTCGCGGGCGCGCTCGAGCTGGTTGAGGCGCTCGATGGACTTGCGGACGGTCTGGAAGTTGGTGAGCGTGCCACCGAGCCAGCGGTTGTTGGCGTAGAACATGCCGCTACGCTTGGCTTCTTCGGCGACGATTTCCTGAGCGGAGCGCTTGGTGCCGACGAACAGCACGTTCTGGCCGCGAGCCACGGTGGTGGAGACGAAGCGGGTGGCGTCGACCAAGGCCTTGGCGGTCTTCTGCAGATCGATGATGTGCACGCCGTTGCGCTGGCCGTAGATGTACGGGCGCATCTTCGGGTTCCAGCGCCGGGTCTGGTGGCCGAAGTGTACGCCAGCCTCGAGGAGCTCTCGGAGGGAGACGGTCATGGTATTACTCCGCGCGACGCGCACGAACGTTTGTCGTGTCAGGTGGCCGCGATGTGGTGGTTGAACTTCCGCCGGGCTTCCGTGCCGACTCCGGCCCTCGAGGGGCAGGAGCACCGTGGAGCGGAGAGCGTGTTCCGGCGTGCTTGATGTCCCGAAGCGAGCCCCGGGCCGCGCTGGTTATCGCGCCTCAACCGCTCTGGCAACGAGATTCGGTACGGGTTTCTGCACTCGCCTCCGGCTCGCAGAGATAGGTGGGCACCATGTCCAACCGACATTCCCTGCGTGCCGGCGACTGGGTCTCCGTGGCACGCCGCCTCGAAGAGCTCGTCTCCACCGGAACCGGCGAGGATCCATACGAGGTTCTGCTCGAGCTGGTCCTGGCGAAGCTGGTGGACGAACGTTTCCACGGCGGCTCGACCTTCCCCGTGTTGGAGGCACCCGGAATCACCCGTCGAAGCCTGGACAGCCTGATGATGGAGGCGCGAGCGCGCTGGCCTGGCATCATCGACCGCCCCACCGTGACGCGCCTCCGTGACCAGCACCTCGAGGTCTGCGCCCGGGAGCTCGGCCCCCTGTCCCTCACCACCGCGAGCGCCTCCATCCTCGACGCACTCTTCGAGACCATCGTGCGCCCCTCCACCAAGGCGGAGCGAGGTCAGTTCTTCACCCCCCGACACGTCGTCGAAGCCTGCGTGCGCATGGTCGACCCCCAGCCGGGTGAGCTCGTCCTGGACCCTGCGTGCGGTTCGGGAGGCTTCCTCCTCCACGCCTGGCGCCACGTGGTCCGCGCCGGCCAGGATCCAAGCGCCGCTGCTGAATCTCTGGCCGGATTCGACAACGATCCCAAGGTCGTCCGCCTGGCCCGCGTGCTGCTGCTCACCTCCACGGGTCACGACGCGCTCGTCTCCCACGCCGACACGCTGCTTCCCTCGTCAGCCGTGCCCATGGCCCAGGTCATCCTCGCCAATCCGCCCTTTGCCGGGGAGGTGCGAGACGCCAGCGTGCTCGAGGGGTACCACAACGGCCGTGGCCGCACACACATGGAGCGCGACGTGCTCTTTCTCGAGCGCTGCACGCAGCTGCTACGCCCCGGGGGACGCATGGCGATCGTGCTGCCCCACAACAAGCTCGGTGGACGACGGTGGGCCAGCCTGCGCAGCTGGCTGCTGCGGGAGCTTCGCGTTCACGCCGTGGTCGGGCTCCCCAGGGACACCTTCCAGCCACACACGGGCCAGAAGACCTGCATCCTGCTGGCCTCCCGACGACCACGGCCCGTGACCACCGTCCCGACGGAGGAGATCCTGTTCCTGATCGCCGAAAAGGGCGGAAAGGACCGCAGGGGCCGGCCAGAGTTCCGACCGGGGGCCGCTCCCGAGGGCGATCCCTGGGACGCCTACGATCACGACCTGGACGAAGTTGTGAGGCATTGGCATTCCCATGTCGGATCGGAGGTGCTCCATGGCTCGACATAGCGTGGTCTCCACCCAGGACCTGGACGAGCCCCGCGTGCTGGCTCCCGAGCGCTACGATCCTCGCAGACGGCTCCCCAGCGTGGGGACGCCCTTGTCGTCCGTCGCCAAGCTGGCGACCGAGAGCTTCCATCCCTCGGCCCTCGCACCGAGCGTCCTGGTCCTGGACACCACCCACGCGGTGGAGGGTCTCGTTCGCACCCACCGCAGCCCCATGCCAGGGCGCGACGTCAGGAGCAGCAAGAAGATCCTCCTGGCAGGAGACGTGATCGTCTCCCGCCTGCGCCCGTACTTAAGACAGGTGGCGTGGATCGATCCCCAGATCGCCGCCAGCGCGGACCTGCTGCTCGCCAGCCCCGAATTCTACGTTCTCCGCTCCGTGGACGGGCGGTCCATCGCCTTCCTGGTCCCCTACCTGTTGTCCAGCCCAGTGCAGGGGGCCCTGGCCGCGGCCCAGGAGGGCGGGCACCACCCTCGGGTTCCCAGGAGCTTCGTCCAGGATCTCACCGTCCCCGACGCCTGGATGGCCAGACGCGACGCGGCCACGGCAGACCTCGAACGCGCGGCAAACGGTGTCCGTTCCGCCAACGCATGCGTCCATGCGCTCGTCGAACAGGCAGAGACCGCGTACGAAGTCTGATCCGGTCGTCAAGGACCGCCGAGCGTGCTCCGACCAGGTTGCCAAACCCCAGGCGGGCCCTGAGCCACGGCGTGCTCTCGTTCGACCCTACGCTGTGCGTCCAGCATCCAAGCCAGCAGCAAGGTCGCTGCCAGAATTGACAGCAGCCAGGTCCGTCGTTCGGTGAGTCGATGTCGTGGTGGAGTCCGAGGCATGCGCCCTTACTCCTTGGCTCGTCGGACTAGGTACTTTTACCGATAATACCCTAAGTGTTTTCACTAGGGCATTCTTCCACCAGGGCATAAACATCGAGCACTGCGCCCCGACACGGTTTGGCCCCTATTCAGCCCGCATACAGCACTTCTTGAACTTGCTGCCACTACCGCAGGGACAGGGTTCGTTGCGCTTCACACCGTTGCGCTCACCAAACACTTTCGCCTCGAGACCCTTCTGGGGCCGCTCGGCTTGGGCTTTTTCCTTGGCCTGCTGGGCGACGAGCGCCGCTGCAGCCTGGGCTTCATTGCGCTTCTGCTCGAGGCGTCTCATGGCCTCCTGGGCGTCGACGTTGGAGGCCTGGAGCCCTCGAACGCCGTCCGGTGCGACCTTGGCCTCCGGCTTCTGCTGCAGCTGACCGGTGGTCTTGCGCGCCAGCTGCCGGGCCTGGCGCTTGGTGCCGGATTCGGCCGCTGCCTCGATCTCCGGAGTGAGCTGCAGACGAAGAATGCGGGCGACCACGGCTTCATCGCGCATGGCTCCCATCATCTGGAACATGTTGAAGCCCTCTTTTTTGTACTCGAGGAGCGGATTGCGCTGCCCGTAGCCGCGCAGGCCGATACCGTCGCGCAGGCGGTCCATGGCCAAGAGGTGGTCCTTCCAGAGCTGGTCGGTGAACTGGAGCAGGAGCATGCGCTCCACCTGCCGCAGCGTCTCCGCACCGAGTTCCTGCTCCTTGGCTTCGTACATGACCAGAGCTTCTTCGAGCATGCGCCCACGCAGCTCCACCACCGCGCTGTCACGCAGGGCGTCGTTTTCGTCTTCCCACTTGGTGCCGAAGATGCGGACCAGGCGCTCCTTCAGACCCTTGATGTCCCAGTCTTCCGGGTGCACGCCTTCCTGGCAGCACTCGTCCATGATGTCGTCGACGAGGTTCTCGAAGCTGGTGACGATCATGCCGCGGATGTCGTCGCCACCGAGCGCACGCCTGCGCAGTGCGTAGACCGACTTGCGCTGGTCGTTGAGCACGTCGTCGTACTCGAGCAGGGTCTTGCGAATGTTGAAGTTGTAACCTTCGACCTTCTTCTGAGCGTTCTCGATGGACTTGTTGATCCAACGGTGCTCGATGGCCTCGTCGTCCTTCAGGCCCATGCGCTCCATCCAGATGGTGATCTTCTCACCGCCGAAGATGCGCAGCAGGTCGTCCTCGAGGGACAGGTAGAAGCGGCTGGATCCGGGATCACCCTGACGACCCGAGCGGCCCCGCAGCTGGTTGTCGATGCGGCGGGACTCGTGCCGCTCGGTCCCCAGGATGTGCAGGCCGCCTGCCGCCAGCACCTCTTCACGCTCGTTCGCGCACTGCACCTTGCAGCGCTCGACCGCAGCGGCGTAGCCGGCTGCATCTTCTTCGGGATCGGCGTCGTGCAGTGCGAGCTTCTTGGGGTCGCCCCCCAGCTTGATGTCGGTGCCGCGGCCCGCCATGTTGGTGGAGATCGTCACGGCACCGCGGC
>CAZVHW010000207.1:0-11629 GCA_964626835.1 uncultured Enterobacterales bacterium | reverse complement strand
CAGCGAGCGCACCACCATGGTCGAGTCCTTCAAGATGGCCGACGAGGTGCTGCTGGCTGCGGTCAAGGGTGTCTCGGAGCTCATCTACCACAACGGTCACGTCAACGTGGACTTCGCCGACGTGCGCACCGTCATGGCCTCCAAGGGCGTCGCGCTCATGGGTGTCGGTCACGGCACCAGCGAGAACCGCACGGTCGATGCCGCGTACCAGGCCATCTCGAGCCCACTGCTGGACGATGTCAGCATCGCCGGAGCGACCTCGGTGCTCATCAACATCACCGGTCCTTCGAGCCTCACCATGTACGAGATCAACGAGGCCAGCACCCTGATCCACGAAGAAGTCCACGAGGACGCCAACGTGATCTGGGGCCTCGTCATCGACGAGTCCATGGAGGACACCACCCGCGTCACCGTCATCGCCACTGGCTTCGAGGCCAACAACGCACGCGCCCGTCGCCCGTCGGTCGAAGAGCGCATTGCGGTGCAGATGGGCGATCCTCGTGGCCGTCGCGCTCCCCGCGGCGGCAGCGAGATGGCGTCGGGGTACGCGGAGATCAGCCACGACGACTACGACATTCCAACGTTCTTCCGGAACGCCGACTAAACGCCTGTAGGGGGGCTTGGACCCCCACGCGCCTGCGGCGCTCCCCAATGCGGCCTCTCGAGGTCGTGGCAAACACGCGCGGGAGCGGCACGGAGGCGATTCGTTTGACGAGAGCGCGTGTTTGAACCCTGGGAAGTACTGGGAGGGGGCGAGTTTCTTGCCCCCTCCCTCATCCAGTATGCGGCCCGATCAAGGCTCCTGTTGTAGACTCACCAGGTCTATGGCCTCACGAGCCGTGATCAGCTGGGGCAGGGGACGCCCGACATAGCGCCACTCGCCGGCCTTGGAGATGCCGGTGTCGTAGTGGTTCCAGGCCTTGACGATCAGAACCCTGGCGCGCTCCTGGACCTTGGCGTGGTAGATGGCGACCGATTCTTCGTCAAGGTCCCGGGGCACGCGGCTGTCGAGAATGTCACGGTGCAGGTCGCGGTAGCCGTCGCCCAGGAGGAGCAAGCCCTCCAGGATCCACTCCGGCTCTCCGAGGTAGGCTGCGGCTGCAACTTCTCTTTCGGCGGCAGCGAGGTGTTCGGCGCGCTGCTCGAGGACCGCGAGTTGTTTTCGCTCGGGTACGTCGAGGTCTCTGTCCGCGGAGCTGTCGAGCCAGACGCGTGCCCGTGTGACGTGGGCCTTGGCGCGTAGATAGGTGACCTGATCGCTGCCCTCGACCGCGGAGAGCGCCCCGTCCATCAGCGCGAGCCCCGCTCTGATGCGGCCGCCGCGCACGAGTGAGATGCCCCTCTGCAGGTCGAGGGTCAGGCGGTCATGCAGGTTCAGTCCTTGGGTGGTTCGGACCCGGGAGAGAGCACGGCGCGCTTCCCTGTGGCGGCCTAGGTAGTCGAGGCACAGCCCCTTTCGGAACCAACCATCCTGTGTGACGAGGGCATCAGGGTGTTCCTTGACTAGCCGGTCGTAGACGGAGAGCGCCTGCTCGAATCGGTCTTCCCGCTCATGGCAGAGCGCGAACTGGTACAGCGCGTCTGGAAGCTCCGGAGGTGGCGGTCGTTGCTCGAGCACCAACTCGAGTCGGACGATGGCGCCCTGGGTATCGCCCCGGAGCCTGCGCTCCGCGGCTTCGTCGATGATCTCGGAGTTGGTGAGACCCGAGACATCCACCATCTCTGGAGAGGCCGTGATGACCACGGGCTCTAGCGCATAGACCGGGGGGTGGTGGAAGCACGCGGCGGTGAGGAGGAGTACGAAGAAGGTCATGTCTTTGGAGAGTCCTCGGCTGTCTGCACTCAGTGGGACCCCAGCCCGGGGCTTTTGGTTCCGGGGTGGGGATGGCGCCGACGAGGAACCCCCCCGGCTTGTGGGCCGGGGGGGTGGACCCGCTCTGGCGGTGAGATTCGAAAAGGTCCCTCTTCCCTGGGAAGTGGGTCTCTGACCGTCGCTTCAGGCCGCATTCGGAAGTCCGAGAGGGACACACCGCGACGGCACCTCAAGATCCTGGAAAGCGGCGTGAGGGTTACCTTCCTCCGAGTCTATGCACCAACCGAACAGGCATAACACTGTAGATCATCCGGGGCCCCTCTTGCAAGAGCGGAACCCGAGCGAGAGGGGGGGGGGAGCTTGGCAAGCGACGAGTAGAGGCGTAGTGTTCGTCTATAGGGTCCTTTTCAGTGAAGGGAGTCCATGACCAAGCATCGGTACCGCGTGGTGCTGGTTCGGTGGCCGCCGAAGGGGGCGTATGGGCTCCGTAAGGTTCTCCCGAGGGGGCATCTCCCCAAGCGTGACGCCCTCCCTGTAGTCATCCGGGTCACCGAGAACCAGGACGCGGCGCGTGTCACTGCGGAGCGCCTGCAGGAAGCGGGCGCTGGCGTGGTCGTCATGGGCGAGTTCTCGGACGAGCCCGTCATCTGCAGCGATCATCCTCCTGACCTGATGCGGGGGCACTGCCGCCGATGCGCGACCCCCATCTGCGCTGGCTGCCTGCTCGAAGCGGACGGGGAGCACCTCTGCCGCTCCTGCGCCTCGGAGGCCCGCTCCCGCGTCCAGCGGGTGCACACCCGGCAGCTCTTCGTCCTGTTCCTTTTTTGCGCCTTCCTCTACCAGGTGTATACGCTCTGGCGTAGGGACACGGACATGCGAGGAGGTTCGGAGACCATCCCCGTGGCGCTGCTGCAGTTCGTTCCACCAGGCGGCCTCTTCCACCCGATGGTGCGCGGGCTCTCGGGTATGGATCACGCAGCCTGGGACGGCCCCACCTACACCGAAATCGTCTCCTTCTTCGAGAAGGAGCGCAAGCGGTACACGGGGAACCTGCACAGCTCCATCCACCTCAGCGTGCGCGGCCCATGGCTCGAGCGCCCCGAGCCCCCGGGTCTACACGAGGAGCGGGATTCCGCCTTCGGGCTCGGCCTGGCTGCCCTTCGTTACTCCTGGTATTGGCGGCGACTGGCCCAGACCCACGGTGTGGACCTGAGACGTTTCCCTCTGCGCCTCTTCGTCATCTTTACGGCCGAGGAGGGGGACCAGGCGGCCCTTTCTCGCGCTGCCCAGGGCGGACGACTGGCCGTGACCTATGTGTCCCTCGACGATCCGAATCCGTCGTATCCGGCCATCACCATCGCCCACGAGATGGCCCACCTGTTCGGGGCGAGCGACAAGTACGGACCGGATGGACTCGCCCTGTTTCCCGAAGGCTACGTGGAACCCTTCGTGGACGAGATCTACCCCCAGCGCTACGGCGAGCTGATGGCCGTGGACATCCCGGTAGGCCGCAGCCGAGAGGTGGAAGCCAGCTCGCTGTCCCAGCTGCGCCTCGGACATCGCTCGGCGGAGGAGATGGGCTGGATTGCAAAAGACGAGGCGGATGCCTTCTACCTGGCACCCGAGATCTCACCCGAAGAGCTGTTGAATCTTCCGCCCTAGACGGAAGAAGAGACGGAACAGTAGGGTTCGTAGTCCCGCTCTCCGCTCCCCACTCCCCGACGCCCGGAAGCTACACGCGCCAGACGGTGTTGCCGCAGGTTGACAGGAAGGGCTGGGCTCCCTAGAAGATCCGTACCTACCGGCGTCATGAGCGACGCGGCACGGACCTCCCTCCCGCCAGCCCCCCCCCCTCCCATCCTCCCGACACCCCTCTCCGCTTCCCCTCCCTCCATCCCCCCTCTGGAGGCCCCATGTCCCGCTACCGCGCCCCCGTCTTCGCTCTGCTCGTCCTGCCCGTTCTCCTGGGCAGCCGTTGCGGCGACGAGCCCGACCCTGATCCCGATCTCCTCGGCCCATCCGACCTCACCCCCCCCGAGGTCACGCTGCAGGTCATCTCCATCGACCCGGCCCGCGGCACGCCAGGCACCCCCTTTCTGGCCCAGATCTACGGGGCCGAGTTCGACGACGGTGCCAAGGTGCGCTTCGGGAACAAACAGTCGCCCCGGGTCGACGCCCTCAACGACAACACGCTCGAGGTCACCGTTCCGGCCATGGAGCTGGGCACCTTCGACGTCACCGTCACCAATCCAGACGGCGAGCATGCCGTGTTGCGCCGTGGTCTGTCCATCTCGGGTGACGCCATCGGAGCAAGCTGCCGCAGCCTGGCGGTCTACTTCGACTTCGACAGCTCCGAGCTCCAGCTGGCGGGCATCAACACCCTCCAGGCTCAGTCGGACTGCTTGCGGCAGTCGCGTGGCACTCTCCGGCTGGAGGGGCACTGCGACGCTCGGGGCACCACCGAATACAACATCGCCCTGGGCGACCGCCGCGCCCACGCCGTGCAGCGCTGGCTGGTGGGGCAGGGAGTCTCCCCAGGCCGCATCACCACGGTCTCGTACGGCGAAGAAAGGCCGGCTAACAGTGGTTACGATGAATACGCCTGGTCCCAGAACCGCCGAGTCGAGATCACCCTGAAGGACTGACGGAGCCTTCATGCGCAGCAGCATCCTCTTCTCCACGTTCCTCCTCGGTGCTTGCGTCTGGGACCGTACCGGGCAATCGGCCACCGAGGCCTGGCGTCGCGAGATGGCCATCCAGACCACCCGGACCCAGACGCTTCAGGCAGCTGTCGAAGACGCCTTCGTGCGGGTCGAGCAGCTCGAGGAGGTCACCCGCGCCCGCGGCCAGGACGAGATCCTCCGCATGGAGACCACCGATCAGCTCCGCAACGAGGTGGCGCGTCTCCGGGGCGATCTAGAGGTGCTTCAACACGAAGCCGGAATCAGCACCGAGTCCAGCGACCAGTTCCGGGAAAACTCCGAGTTCCGCCTGGCGTGGCTCGAGTCTCGCGCCCAGGCTCTCGAGGAATCCCTGGGCCTCGAGCCTCCCGAGCCACCCGAACTGGCCGATGCGGACGACACGGGGCTCGACGGCGAAGAGGGGCTCGATGGTGAGGGTGAAGAGACCACCCATGACGGCGCTGCCGATGCAGGGGAAGACGAAGAAGACGATTCCTCCACCAATACCTTGGAACAGCGGCTGGCTCTTGCTGAAGAGCACGTGAAGGCCAATCGCTGCCTCGCCGCGCGGGCCATCTACCAGAAGCTGCTCGAAGAGGCTTCGGCGGTTGAAGAGGGCGAAGACGCCGAGGCTGGCGAGGACGCTGTTGACCTCGCCGACCTCCGATATCTACTGGCGGAGACCTGGTACCGCGAAGGAGAGTACCAGTCTGCCATCCTGGCCTTCCAGGACGTGGTGGACCACCACGGCGAGTCCGATCGCGCCCCTTGGGCCATGCTCCGCCAGGGCGAGTGCTTCGAGGCCTTGGGTCAGCGCGACAACGCGACGCTCTTCTACGACGACGTCATTCGGTTGTTCCCGCGCTCCAAGGCCGCCAGGGAGGCCAAGGCGCTCAAGTCGCGCTGACTCAGCCCCTTTCGGTCCTGGGGGAGTTAGGAGCCCCCCATGGGTGAGCACCCGCCACTGGTCATGGGTATCCTGAACCTGACCCCCGACTCCTTCCACGACGGTGGCCGTCACGCGACCATCGAAGCGGCCTTGGACCGGGCCGAGGCCATGCTTCGCCACGGAGCCGACTGGCTCGACCTCGGGGGCGAGTCCACCCGACCCGGCGCGGCTCCGGTGAGCGCCACCGACGAGCGCCAGAGGGTCATCCCCGTCCTCCGCGAGCTTCGTCGCCGCCATCCCGAGCTGCCCATCAGCATCGACACCGTCAAGGCCAGCGTCGCAGAGGCTGCGCTCGAGGTGGGCGCTAGCGCGGTCAACGACATCTCCGCACTCGGAGATCCTGCGATGGCCCCAGTCGTGGCCAGGGCGGGCTGTCCCATCATACTCATGCACATGCAGGGCACTCCGCGCACCATGCAGCGCGCACCCCGGTACGACGACGTCGTGGCCGAGGTTCGCAGCTTCCTCATGGAGCGGGTCGAGAGAGCGGAGCGGGCGGGGATCGCGAGAGAACGCACGTGGATCGATCCCGGCATCGGCTTCGGCAAGACCGTCCAGCACAACCTCGCCTTGTTGAGCGCCCTGCCTTCCCTGGTCGCGACGGGACTGCCCGTGCTGCTGGGTGCTTCGCGCAAGTCCTTCATCGGCCACCTGCTCGACCTGCCCCGCACCGAGCAGCGCCTCGAAGGGTCGCTGGCGGCGGCTGCAATCGCGACGTGGATGGGCGTATCCATGCTGCGAGTACACGACGTGCGGGCGACCCACCGGGTGTCCCGCATGGCGTGGGCGATCCGGGGGGCAGCGTCATGATCGTCGACTTCTTCTCGGCGGTCTGGTGGACCCTCTCCACCATCCGATGGAACGACATCGTCGACATCGCCATCCTGTCCTACGTGCTCTACCGCACCCTGCTCATCCTCAAGGGAACCCGCGCCTTTCAGTCGCTGCTGGGCCTGGTGTTCGTACTGCTGGTCTACGCCCTCTCGGCGCGCCTTGCGCTGTACACACTGCACTGGCTGCTGCAGAAGTTCTTCGTCTACATCGTCTTGGCTGTCATCATCTTGTTCCAGAACGACATTCGCCACGGCCTGGCGCGGGCCGGTGGGCGTCTGTTCCGTTCTTTCGCTGCCCAGACCGAGACCTCCATGCTCGAGGATCTCGTCCGCGCCTGTTTCTCGCTGGCGTCCCGGCGCATGGGAGCGCTCATCGCGATCCAGCGAAGCGCTGCCTTGGACGACTACGTAGAGCCGGCACTGCGCATCGACGCGCGTGTCAGTCAAGAGCTGCTGCTGTCCATCTTTCATCCCACCTCGCCCTTGCATGACGGCGCCGTGGTGGTGCAGGCGGGGCGCCTTGCTGCCACCAAGGTCTTTCTTCCCTTGTCTCTGTCGAAGGACGTCAGCCGCTTCTTCGGAACCCGCCATCGAGCGGCTCTGGGTCTGACCGAGGAGACCGACGCCGTCGTCCTGATCGTCTCCGAGGAGAGGGGGACGGTCAGCCTGGCCATGTCCGGCGCTCTGACCCCGGTCGGAGACATCAACGAGCTCCGTCAGCGTCTGCAGGAGATCTTCGCCGCGCAGCAGGTTGACGCAGCGGCAGGCGAGCCGGAGTTGGAGGACTGATGGCCCAACTAAGCTCGCTCCGAACGCTCGTCCCCAAACCGGACCTTGGCAGGGTTCAACCGTGGTTGCGCGGGGCCCTCACTCGGAACGTGGGCTTCAAGGTCCTGAGCGTCATCTTCGCGTTCGCGGGGTGGGCGTGGGTGCAGGGTGAGCAGGTGGTAGAGCAGAAGGCGAGGGTCGAGCTGGACTGGACGCTCCCGGAGAACCTCACCCTGGTGGACGACGTACCCGACAGCCTCTCCCTCACCGTGAGCGGTTCCCAGGTCTTCGTGCGCAACGTCAGGCGCGCCGATCTGCGCATGCGCGTCGACCTGTCCGATGCATCCAAGGGCGTTCAGTCCGTGAGCTTCGAGGACCGCAACATCGACAACCTGCCCCAGAACGTACACGTGGTCGGGTTGTCCCCTACGCGGGTGGAGTTCGAGCTGGACGAAACCGCCACCAAGCGGGTCAAGGTCACGCCGGTAACCGTGGGAGATCCCGTCAACGGATATCGACTGGTGGACGTAGACGTGCAGCCGGCCACGGTCGAGCTCGAGGGGCCGGCGAGTGTCCTCGTGGGGATCGTCGAGGTGCCTACGTCCGTGGTGGACATCGGCGGTTTCCAGTCGGCAGCCAAAAAAGAAGTGCTCCTGGGCCGCCTGCCTGCAGGTGTGACTCGCCTGGGCGAAGCGCCCATCGAGGTGGGTGTACGGGTAGAGCCCGTTACCACGAACGCCAGCTTCGAGGCGGTCCCGGTGAGGATCCACACGGATGGCTGGGCCACCGACGTCGAGAGCGTCTCGCTCACCCTCTCGGGGCCCCTCGTCGCCGTAAACGCGATCGAAGCCGAAGACCTCATGGTCCTCGTGAGCATCGGCGAGGAAGCCCAGGCGGCCGGCGAGCCCCTGCTCGCCAAGCTCGAGGATGGCCCGGCGCGGTACAAGGTCATCAGGCCCTACACCGAGCGCGTCTCCGTCATCAAGGTGGCGCCGGGCAACATCGAGGTGCGCCCAGCGCCTTAGTCTGGCCACCGTGGAAGGACGAGAACATGGCTGAGATCCTGCGCTTTGGCACTGATGGGATCCGCGGGCCTGCGGGCCGTTTCCCCATCCATCCCCCCGTGGCCTGGGCACTCGGCTACGTGCTGGGGCAGGGTGGGGCCGCTGTCCTGGTGGCTTGCGATCCGCGCACCAGTGGCCCCGAGCTCGTGTCGGCGCTGGCCCAGGGCGTCCGCGCGTCCGGGGGCCTGGTCTTGTCTGTGGGAGTTCTCCCCACGCCGGCCTTGTCGGTCTTGCTGGCAGCCGGTTGGGCGCGCTGGGGTGTCATGGTCACCGCGAGCCACAACCCACCCGCAGACAACGGGCTCAAGGTCCTCGGTTCCGATGGGCGGAAGCTCGATGACCTCGAACAGGAACGTGTCGAGGCCGAGGCGAACCGCGCCTTGCGCCACCACCCACCGCTGGAAGTCCTGGATCCCGAGCCCGAGCCGCGGCATGTCGAGGCTCGCGAGCTCTACCTTCGCGCCGTGCGCGACCTCCTGCCATCCGGACCTTGGCTTCGGGATGTCGCCGTCGTGATCGATGGCTCCTTTGGCGCGGGGGCACACAGCGCTCCGGCGCTGCTGGAGTCTGCGGGCGCGCGTGTCGTACGCTTCGCCTGCGAGCCCGATGGTGCGCGCATCAACGTCGGGTGTGGCGCGGTCTCGCCCATGGCGTTGGCCGAGCGTGTCGTGGCAGAGGGGGCCGACCTCGGGCTTGCTCTGGACGGCGACGCCGACCGAGGCATCATGGTGTCCGCCACGGGGCGCGTTCTGGATGGTGATGCCATGTTGTACCTGCTGGCCACGCCCCCTGCGGTGGTGGGTACCGTGATGTCGGGGGGAGGTCTCGAGGAAGCCCTGCGGGCCAAGGGCATCGAGCTTCACCGCACCCCGGTCGGAGATCGCCACGTGGACGCCGCGGTACACGAGCACGGTCTGGCCGTGGGGGCGGAGACCTCCGGTCATGTCTGCCTTGCCGACGGGCTACCCACCGCGGATGGAGCCCTTTCCTGCCTGCGTGTGCTGGTCGGGGGCGCAGACCTCGAGGCCCGGCTCGAGGGCTATCGGCCCTGGCCCAGGGTGCAGCAGAACGTGGTGGTCTCCCATCGCCCACCCTTGGACGGCGTTCCCGCGCTCGTGGCTGCGGAGCGTCAGGTCCAGGACCGTCTCGGTGGCTCCGTGCGGATCCTGCTGCGATACTCGGGCACCGAACCCCTCCTCCGGATCCTGGTCGAAGGCCGCGACGCCGCGCTGGTCGAAGTCGCGGCCGCCGACCTGGTTCGGGCAGTACGCAAGAGCCTTGGAACGGGAGCCTGACCATGCCCGCACGTCTCGGACTCAACATCGACCACGTCGCCACCCTGCGCGAAGCCCGTCAGGTGAGCTACCCTTGCCCCGTGGCAGCCGCCTTGTTGGGTGAGCTGGCCGGCGCCGCCCAGATCACCTGCCACATCCGCGGCGATCGCCGGCACATCCAGGACCACGACGTCGAGCGCTTGCGCGCGTCGGTCCAGACCCTCCTCAACGTGGAGCTGGCGGTGACCGAGGAGATGCTGGCCATCGCTCTCGAGACCCGTCCCCACCGGATCACACTGGTCCCCGAGCGGCCCGGCGAGGTCAGCACCGAGGGCGGCCTTGACGTGGTCGGGCACGGCCCGGCCATCGCGTCGTTCACCACGGCCATGGTCCAAGCCGACATACGCGTCAGTCTCTTCATCGATCCGGTACCCGAACAGGTGCACGCCAGCGCAATACCCGGCGTGGACATGGTCGAGCTCAACACCGCCGCCTACGCCGAAGGCGGGGGTGGGGCCGAGCTCGAGCGGTTGCGTGCGGCGGCCATCATGGCGCAGGGCTTGGGTGTAGAGGTCGCTGCTGGACACGGGTTGACCCATCACAACCTTCCCGACCTCGTCGCGGCTGTCCCCGAGATCGTGGAGTACAACATCGGCCATGCCATCATCGGGCGCTCCGTGTTCGTCGGGCTGGACCAAGCCGTGCGGGACATCTGCCGAATCTTGGCTGGCCAAGCGCCATGATCCCTGTTTCCACCGCCGCCCAGGTCCGCGCGCTGGACGAGCGCGCCATCGCTGCGCTCGGCGTGCCCGGGTCGGTCCTCATGGAGAATGCCGGGCGGTTGGCGACGCAGGTCCTGCTCGAGCGCTTCCCCGCGGCCTCCCGTCGGGGTGTGCGTGTGCTCTGCGGTCGAGGAAACAACGGCGGAGACGGCTGGGTCGTCGCTCGACACCTGGCCATGGCTGGTGTCCCCGTGCGCGTGGCTGCGCTCGAGGGCCGCATGTCCGATGATTGTGCTCTAAACCGCGGTATCTGCGAGCGCATGGGGATAGCCGTGGACTCCGAGTGGGCCGGCTGTGACGATCTCGGTGCTGGACCAGCCGGTGTCTTGGTCGACGCGTTGCTCGGCACGGGTCTGTCCTCCGACCTACGTGGGCGGGTCGCGGAGTGGGCGCGACGGGCCAACGACTGCAAACTCCCGGTGTTGGCGATCGATCTCCCCACGGGCTTGCACGCCGACCGTGGCTGTCCCCTGGGCCTGGCGGTCCGGGCGGCGGTCACCGTCACCTTCGGTCGGGCCAAGCAGGGCTTCTTCCTCGAACCCGGGCCCGACTGGTGCGGCGAGATCGTCGTGGCGGACATCGGTCTGGACGCCGCCCGTCACCTGCTTCCCGAGCTCGTCCCGCAGCCCTCTTCCGACATCGAGGCCTCCCTGCTCCTCATGGAAGCCTCCGACGTCGTGGCCTGAGTGCCCCAGCGACCCGCGGGAGCCCACAAGGGCACCAGTGGACACCTCGCCGTGGTCGCTGGTAGCAGCGAGAAGGCCGGGGCCGCGGTGTTGACCTGCAACGCAGCCATCCGCGCAGGTGCGGGCCTGGTCACACTCTTCTTGCCTCGGAGTGCCTGGGGGCGCCTGGCGACCTTGCGCCCAGAGATCATGGTCGAGGACGTGGCGGACCTCGAACCCTCCGGCTTCTCCGCCCTGGCTGTTGGGCCTGGGGTCGGGAACCTGCCCGCCGTCGTCGAGCGCTGCCGACTGCTTTGGCGCGACGCGCCCGTTCCCGCCGTCTTCGATGCCGACGGCCTCAACGCGTTGGTGGGGGCGTTCGAGGCCTCGCCTTGGCCCCGACTCGTCACGCCTCATCCGGGTGAAGCCGCGCGTCTACTGGGCACGACCGCCGGAGAGGTCCAGGCCGATCGGCTGGGCACGCTACTCGCGCTCGGCAAGGTGGCGCCGGTGCTGCTCAAGGGGCGGCACACCTTGGTCAGCGGCTCACCTCCCACGGTCAACACCACCGGCGGCCCAGCGCTGGCTACGGCCGGCTCTGGTGACGTGCTGACAGGGGTGGTCGGTGCCCTGTTGGCTCGGGGCCTCGTCGTCGAGTCGGCGGCGCGTGCCGCAGCCTATGTTCACGGCTTCGCGGCCGAACTGGCCGGGCCAGCCCCCATCATCGCAGGTGACGTGGTAGACGCCTTGCCGCGCGCCCTTCACACCGTCGCCGAGCGGGGGCCGCCCGTAGCCGTGGT
>CAZVHW010000206.1:2350-11680 GCA_964626835.1 uncultured Enterobacterales bacterium | reverse complement strand
ACGCCCTGCCCGCCCTCGCCCTCCTCCTCCTGGCCCTGGCGGCACTTCCGGGCCTGCTGGCGGCGGTGACCGGCCCCGGGCTGACCCGCTGGATCCCCCCGTTGCTCATGGCGGCCCAGCTGGGCGGCCTGGCCCTGGCATGGCCACACCCCCTGTCCTGGTTCAACGGCATGCTCGGATGCGGCACGGGGAGCCCGCGGCCTTGCCTGGACGACTCGAACCTGGACTGGGGCCAGGGCCTGACCGCGCTGGGGAGATGGTCCGAGGCGCAGTACCCAGGGGTTCAGCTCCGGGTGGCGGTGTACTGCTCCCTCCGCCACGAGGACTACGTCAACAGCATCAACATGCGCGGAGAGGAGTTGCTGCGCCCCAACCGGGCAGTCTACGCGATGAGCGCCCAGCGCATGATCCGCCCGCTACTGCAGACCGACGCGCCCCTCGAGTCGTTCTGGTTCCACTCCTGGCCGGCCGACCACGTGGTTGCGGGGGTGTACCACGTCTGGGACCTGCGCAGGAGGTCCGATCTGGAGCCCCTGCAGGAAGCGGGGGTTACGGCTGGTTCGGGCGAAGACCCAGGCGCCCGCACCCCGTCGGAGACCCCATGACCCCGCCCCAGGACGCGACGTCGGTACCCTCGACCCAGGGACTGGTCCTCTGCTACCCCGGCTGGTGGGGCCAGCCCCTGCCTCCTACCGCCCGGGCGTACAAGGAGAATCCAACCCTACGAGCTGCCATCTCGCGGCTTCACGAGCTGGCCGGGGACATCCTCGGCATCGCCATCGAGCCGGTCTTCCTGGGGGAGCAGCCCCTGGACAGCCTGGCATCGAGCCCTGCGGGGGCCCAGTGTTACCTGCTCGCCCTGCAGATCAGCCAGACCATGCTGCTGCGCGAACAAGGGGCCGCACCCGCGGCCATCATGGGCCACGCCGGGGGCACCCTCGCCGCGCTGGTGGCCAGCGGAACCTGGGGGCCGGCCCAGGCCTTCCAGGCCCTCCGCGCTCGTCTCGAGGCGCTGCAGCGAGCCCAGCAGAGCGCCGGGTGGCCCCTCGCTGTGCTAGGTGTGAGCTGTCCAGCCTTCCAGCGCGACGCACTCCTGGCCCTGGCGGGCCGCGACCTCACCGTTGCTCGCACGGAGGCTCCGGGGCGATTCGTCCTGGCGGGCCTGGCGCAAGCGGTGGAGCGCACCATGACCGGCGCACGGGCCTTTCAGGCAGAAGCCCGCCTGCTGCCAGGAGAGGGGGCCTGGAACACGCCCTGGCTCGAGCCGGTCCGCCAGGCCTTCGAGGCCGCCATCTCTGACCTACCCTGCCGCCCGCCCCACACTCCCATGCTGTCCAGCCACGGCTCCGAACCGCTCGGAGCCCAGGCGTTGGACGCCAAGCTGCTGGCCGATCACCTGGCTCGTCAGCTGGTCCAACCCCTGGACCTACCCCGCACGGCCGAGCGACTACACGCCGGCGGAATGCGTCACTTCGTGATCGTGGGACCCAACCAAGGCATGAGCAGTGCCATCACCTCCTCCCTAGGAGACCGCCCCCACCGAGTGCTGGCTTGTCAGGCACAAGGCCAGAAGTGGATCGAGGGCCTCAACCGCGTGCGCGCCTTCCTCGAGGAGCACGGCCATCTCCACGCAGACGGCCCCGTGGGCCTGCTGGAGCCCACCTCGAGGCCCATTCCCGGCGCGACCCTGGCCCGCCTGCTCGACGGCCCCTTCATGGCCTACCTGGAGGAAGGAGAGCCGGCGGTGGCCTCCCTGCTCCTCGAGGCCCACCGACGCTTCATGGCACCCACGAGCCAAGCGCCCGATAGAGGGATGGAGGGCGCTGGGCTCCCCATGCCTGCGGGAGATCTAGAAGACGAGCCCGACGTCCACCTGACCTGGGAGGCTGCCAGCCCCCCCACCGAGTCCACCCAAGTCCACGTCGCGCCCATCTCCCCCGTGGAGGCACCCGAGCCAGGCTTGTCCATGTTCGACCCCCGCCCCGACCCATCAGGGGTCGAGAAGGACCAACCCTCGGCCATGCCAGAGCCACCCTCGCCCGACGATCCCACGCTGCCTCCGCATCCGGCAGCGGGACTGCTCATGCACCAGGCCCCGCCTGCGCAAGCGCCACCAGCGCGGCCGCAGAAGGCACCGGTCCCCAGCAACGCCAACCCAGCACCTCTGGCGCCGCCACCCGACGACCCTCCAGAGCCTTGGCCCGCCCAGTCCCAGCCCTCTGGTCAGATGCCAGGCCAGGAGCGCCGTGCTCCCCCCCGCCCGCTCCCGGTGGCCCTGCTGACCACGGGCAGCCGCCCCCTGGCGAGGGAGGACCAGCAGCGATTCACCTGCAGGCAAGCCCTGCTCGTCACCGCAGACAGCTCGGGTGGCGCGGTCGGAAACCGCCTCAGGAGCGCCGGCATCGACGTCATGGAGTTCAAGGCTCACGCCCTTCCAGGCATGAACCACGACATGCTCGCCCAAGCCCTCGAGGGCTGCGACACCCTGATCTACCTCGCCCACGAAGGGGTGCAGCAACCCGTGGCAGACGACGCGTTGGCCCGCACCCTGGCGGATCGCATTCGCGAATTCTACCGCTGCTTCCAAGCCCTCGCTCCCCTGCTCGCCGAGCACCCCCTGCGGGTGTTGGTCCCCGTATCCCAAGACGGCAACTTCGGCGCCTGGCCACGCTCGCCCGTGAGACCCCTCGGGGCCTTCCCCGCTGCCTGGGTGCGGTGCCTGCAGCGGGAGCTACCCCGCTGCCGTTTCCAGTTGGTGGACGGGGGTGACCTGCCTTGGTCCGAGGCCATCGAGCAGCGCATCGACTGGCTCACCTCACGCCTCGAGGTCGGACGGGCCCCGTTCGGCATGGTCACGCCCACCCTGGTCCGGGTCGGGCCCCGAGGTCGTCGCGACGACCTGCTCGGGAATGACGACCTGCTCCTGGTCATCGACGGCGACAGAGGACCTGGCTTCGAGTACGCCCTGGCCCTGGCCAAGCGGACGGGAGCGCGGCTGGCGCTCACCGGGCGGACCTTGGCGCCCACCGACCGGCCGGCATGGTTGGACGCCGCCCCCGAGACCCTGGACATGGTGCTGGGGCAGCTCCACCACGACCTGGTTCAGCGCCAGAGCATGGGCGCCGCCACGGCCAAGCAGGTGGTGGCGCGCGCCCGGGCCCAGTGGGAGCTGATGCGCAACCTGGACCGCCTGCGTCAGGCAGGCATCTCGACCCGCTACCACTGCTGCGAGCGCGTGGATGCCAGCGTGCTGGACAGGCTCCGCGGCGACTCCACCATCCGCGGCGTGCTGATCGGCCCACCACCGATGCCCCGGCAGCTGCCGGCCGATCCGGGCGACTTCGTCATGCTCACGAGCCTGGGCACGCTCCTGGACCTCCTGGCGTTGCTCCAGTGGGACGAGCTCCGCATGATGGCGGCCTGTACGCCCCTCGCGGGCTGGTCGGGTCAGTCGGGCCAGGGTCCACTGGCCTTGGCCGGAGATCTCCTTGGCTGGCTGCTGCAGGCCTTGGGGCAACGCCACCCACAACTGAGGGCCCTGGCCTTCGCCATGGGCGGCCAGGGTGATGGTGGCAAGCGCGGCCGCGAGTTCCTCGAAGCACTCCTGGGCAGCGAGCTTCCACGGGTCGCGGTCAGCGACCTGCCCTCGGCCAAGGCGACCAGGCGACCGCTGGCCAGCTTCCCCCTCGCACCACGTCCCAGAGGCCGCCTGGTGACGGCGCCGGAACACCGCCAGCCGGCCATACTGTTCGAGCGGGCGCGAGACCTCTGGCTCGACCAGCACCGCACGGACGACGAGCCGACGCTCCCAGCGGCCTTCGTGGCCGAGATCTTTGCAGAACTCGCCTCGGTGCGAGGGCTCGCCGTGCGCGACTTGCGGTTCCGCCGGCCCGTGCCGGTGCGCGGTGCGGCCCTGAACGCCGAGGTGCTCGATCACGACGGGCTGTTGCTCCTGGTGCCCAAGGAACGCTCGGTTCTCGCTCCGAGGCTGCTGCCACGCTTGGCCTTCGCAACCTGCCGACTGGCACCTCCCCTCACCGACGAGCCTCCGGCCATGAGCTTCCTGCCACGGGAGCTGCTCCATCTGCACGGGACGGCCCAGGAAGCCCAGCTGCCCTGCTACACGCTCCTCGAGGAACGCTTCGCACCCACGCTGGCCCTGGGCCCCGTCTTTCGGGGCATCCGGTCCACGCTGCACACGGGGGACCGCTACCTCGGCCTGGTCTCGCTGACGGACGAGGCGATGGCCGCCTTGGCCCTGCCCGGCACCTTTGCCTTCCAGCCGGTGTTGGCCGACCTGGCGGTGCAGGTGGCCATGTCCTGGGCCCTGGAAGAGCACGAACAGCTGGCCCTGCCCACATCGCTGGCTGCGGTCCACGTGCTCGGTCCTCCGCGAGAGCGCGAAGCCGTGGTGGTCTGCAAGGCCCGCGACCTACGTTCCTCACGCATCGCCGTAGACCTGGTGGTCCGCGAGCCCGACCGGCGTCCCATCCTGGTGCTCGAGCAGCTGGTGCTCACCACCGTGGCGGAACAGGACGAAGACCTCTTCGAAGAAACCGTGCTGGACGCGCCCTGACCGACGGTCGGAAGCCGGAAGCACGTAGCCAGGATAGGTCCCCGGGCTCACGAAGCGAGGTCTGCAGTGGCCGATTCCGCCCTCATCCAACGTCCAGGCGTCGTCTCCGTCCTCATCCCGGTCTACAACGAGCGGGCCTACCTGCGCCCTTGCCTGGACCGCATCCTCGCAGCACCCATGCCTGCAGGCCTCGAGCGCGAGCTCGTTCTGGTGGACGACGCCTCGAGCGACGGAAGCGATGCCATCCTCGAGGAATACGCCCAGCGCTATCCCGACATCATCCGAGTCTTCCGGCAGCCCCACAACCAGGGCAAGGGCGCTGCGATCGCCCGCGCCATTCTCGAGATGACCGGCGAATACGCGGTGGTTCAGGACGCCGATCTCGAGTACGACCCCGCGGACTACCCGGTGCTGCTGCAGCCACTGGTCGAGCGCAAGGCCGACGTGGTGTACGGCTCTCGCTTCGCCTCTCGCGAAAAGCGCAGGGTCTACAACTACTACCACGTGCTGGGCAACCGGCTGCTCACCACCCTGTCCAACATGGTCACCGGGCTCGACCTCACCGACATGGAGACCTGCTACAAGGCCTTCCGCGCCGACCTGCTGCGCACCATCCCCATCCGAGCCAACCGCTTCGAGATGGAGCCGGAGCTCACCGCCAAGATCGCCAAGCGGGGCTTCTCCATCTACGAGGTGCCCATCAGCTACGACCAGCGCAGCTACTCCGAGGGCAAGAAGATCGGCGTGCGCGACGGCATGCTAGCCCTGCGGACGATCATCAAGTACAGCTTGGTGGACGACTGCTTCGAGCACCGCTACGGCCATCAGGTCCTGCGCAACCTCTCCCACACCAGGCGCTTCAATCGCTGGATGGTCCAGGCCATCATGCCCTGGTTGGGAGAGCGCATCCTCGAGGTGGGGGCCGGCATCGGCAACCTGAGCTGGCAGCTGCCCAAGCGAGAACGCCTGCTGCTCACCGACATCGATCCCGAGTATCTCTCCATCCTCGAGCGCACCTACGAGGGCAACGAGGTGGTGGACGTGGCCAAGCTCGACATCGAGTCCGACGACGACGTCGACGCCCTCGAGCCACCGGCCTGCGACACGGTGGTCTGCCTCAACGTGCTCGAGTGCCTGGACGACGACGCGGGAGCGATCGCGCGCATGGCCCGCTTGCTGGAGCCCGGCGGACACCTGATCGTGCTGGTCCCTCAGCACGAGGGGCTCTTCGGCTCCTACGACCAGGCCTTGGGCCACAGGCGACGCTACAGCCGCGCAAATCTCGAGAGCCTGACACGAGATGCCGGTCTCGAGATCGAGTCCTGCTTCGACTTCAACTCCCTTTCCATCCCGGGTTGGTGGGTGAACTCCCGACTGCTGGAGCGCACGGGCTTCGACCGCTGGCAGCTGCACCTGTACGACCTCATGGTGCCCTGGGCCAAGAAGGTCGAAGCGAGGGTGGGACTGCCTGGTCTTTCCCTCGTCTGCGTGGGGCGCAAGCCGGAGTAGCGGTGTGAACGCCAAGGACCTCACCCGCGCACCTTGGGTGGCACCCGCAGGCCTCCTGTTGGTCTGCGCCCTGCTCGTGGGCGAGCTCTGGCTGCCCGGCCGCACCATCGCGCACGGCGACCTGCTGATCTACTTCCCCACCCTGCATCAGGCTCCCTGGCAGGGCGCTTGGAATCCCTGGCTCTCCCTCGGTACCCCATCCCTGCCGAATCCCCAGACCGGCGCGTTCTACCCTCCCGCGTGGCTGCTGGCGCTGAGCTGGTTCCGGGCGCTGCCGATCTACCTGTTCATCCACTACGCAGTAGCGGCCCTGGGAACCTGGCTCTGGCTGCGCCGAGGGACGACCGACAGGCTGGCTCCCTGGCTGGCGGGCGTCTTCTACGCCTGCTGCGGGCCCGCATGGTCCCTCGCCACCAAGGTGGACAAGCTCCCTGGCTACGCCCTGCTCCCTCTCATGTTGCTGGGCCTGGACCTGCTGCTGCGGGAATCCGATCCTCGACGCCGCAGGCTGGGGTGGTGGCTCGTGACGGGTGCACTGACCCTGTGCTGGTTCGGTGGCAGCGTCGAAGGGCTCGTCATCGCAGGCATCGCCCTTCCACTCTGGGCCCTGCTGCTGCCAGGCGCAACCCAGACCGTGCGAGCCGCGGTGCACCGCCTTGCCCTGGTCGCTGCCTCCATCGGCGCAGCCGTGGCCATGGCGGCCTGCAGCCTGCTCCCGCTGCTGTTCCTCCTCCCCGAGACCACACGGGAAGGTGGGCTGGACAGCGCGGCCGCCCTCGACATGTCCACCCGAGCCGTGGACTGGCTCCGGTGCCTGGCCTGGCGCCCCGATCTGCTGGACGGCCTACCCGCCATCGCTGGGCGACAGCACTGGCTCGAGAGCCTGTACTGCGGCTGGTTCGCTCTCCCATTGGTTGTCCTCGGCCTGAAAGACGGGCGCGTCGCCCGTGGGCGCATCGCTGCCATCACCGGCATCCTGCTCTTCGCCGGCGTGGCGCTGGGGGACGGCAATCCCCTGGCGGTGTTGGCCTGGGAACGCCTGCCACTGCTGGGCACCATTCGTTACCCCGAGAAGTTCTGGCTGGGCACGCTGCCGTTCCAGGCCTGGCTGCTCGCGCGAGGCTGGATCTGGCTCTCGAGCGCCCAAGGACGGCTCCCGGGGCGGCGTCGCCCGTGGATCGGGCCGGCGGTGGCCCTGCTCCTGACGGTAGATCTACTGCTGGCGGCCGGGCGGATCTTTCCCGTCGACCACCGCGACCAGGCCTTCGCTCCTTCCCCGGTCATCCAGGCCATCCAGGCCCACCACCAGGCAGAGCGACCCGCACTGCTGTGGGACGAGTCCTTGCACCAACGCGGTGGCGCCCTCCCCGCCATGGGTGGCGTTCCACTGCACCGGGTGGTCCACCACGTGGCCTACCCCAACACGGCGGTGCTCCACGGCGTGGCCTACGCCTACGGCTCCAACGCCCTCAGGAACGAAGCCCACCATCGGCTCGTCGCCCGCGCCGTGACGGGCACCCCCGAACAGCGGTACCGCATCCTGCGCCTCCTCGGCGTCACCCACTGGCTGGTCTGGGACCAACACCGGGCCCTCGAGCTGGCCGCCGAGCTAGACCTCGAGCCCGTCTCCGCTGCCCCGGGCACGCCGCTGGACGTCGGCCTGCTGGCGGAACGCGAGCCCACGCCGGCGATGGACTGGGTGCCCGCGGCGCGGGGCTGGAACGACGTGGACGCCGTGCTCGAGGTCATGTCGAGCGGCAAGATGGCCGACGGGCTGCGGCTGGCCATGGACGATCCGCACGCCGCATCTCTCATGGAACTGACCGACGTGGACCCGAGCCACGCGCCGCGCGACCTGGTCAGCGAGCGGCTCTCCCCTGACCGCTGGCGCGGCTCGCTCGATGCGCCAGCCTGGGGCGCCGTGCGCCTGCGCCAGGCCTGGGCTCCGGGCTGGGAGGCCTCGGTGGACGGAGGCTCCTTCGAGCCCGCGGGACGGACGGACGCCTGCCTCGTGGCCACGTTGGTACCCGCAGGCCGTCACGAGGTCGTCTTCCGATATCGGCCAGCAGGCCTCCTGCCAGGCCTCGTACTCTCAACCCTGGCGTTGCTGGCCAGTGTCCTGGTGGGCCGCAGGCTCTGACGACAGGGACCGCTCCATGCGGCGGTGCGGGATCTCCGCCTCGTGGAAGACCGGGCCGTCGGCACGATACCCGAGATGCTCGTAGAAGGGCACCACGTCGAGTTGGGCGTTGAGAACCAGCCGACGATGGCCGCGCTCCGAGGTCCGCCTCTCGAGGGCCTCCATCAGCGCCCGGCCGAAGCCTCGCCTGCGAAGGTCACCGAGCACGGCGACCCTCTCGGCTTTCAGATAGGCTCCCTCCTCCACCTCCCGCAAGCGCGCGGTGCCGACCGGCCGCCCGCGGGAATCCCACACCAGGAAGTGTTCGCAGACGGGATCGAGTCCGTCGAAGTCCTCGTACTCCGCGACACCCTGACCCTGACCAAACACAACGAGCCGCAGCGCGAAACACCGCCCCAGATCAGAGGACGAAGAGACCCTGCGCGCGTTCGGGGTTGGAGCCATGTCCCCGAGATAGCCTCAGGGCCCAGGCACCTCCACCTTGCCATCCCGGACCCGTCTGCCCCAGCCCAGGTCCGGCACCGTCATGTCCAGCATGCGGTCCTGTCGGATCTCCTCACCCCGCCCCGACCAGCACCTTCGCCAACACCCAGGGCGGCTCTCCCTCGGCGAGGGCCTTCACGAGCGCAGCCTTGGTGTGCGTGGGGAGCTCCCGGCGCAAGGCACGACCCCTGAAGGGAGGGAAGAGCAAGGCGTCCCGGCACCACTCCACCGCCAGGGCGTGGCATCGAGCGCCCGCCTCTCCCTCGCCCGGCGCGGTGGCTCCGGAGAGGTCTGCCAGGACCAGGCCGTCCCAGTAGAGCCCCTCGCTGACGACGAAGCGACCAGGGTGGGCGTCCGGCAACGCGACTCCCACGAGGGCCAGGGCCCGCAAGATGCGCACCCCAGCCAGGGCCAACGCCACCGCGTCCCGGTGGGAGAGCCGGGTCTGCCGATCGGCCAGCGCCTGGTCCAAGGGGCGACCCATACATGAAAGCACCGCCCAAGGGTGCCCTTCCTCGGCGAGCCCGCTCCCGAGCACCGTGGCCACACCGGGTAGGCAGAGCCCAGCCTGAACCTGGGACTCCGCCTTCATGGCGGCCTGACCCCCAACCCCACCCAGTCT
>CAZVHW010000206.1:0-2340 GCA_964626835.1 uncultured Enterobacterales bacterium | reverse complement strand
AACCGCTCAGCTCTTCTGGGGCGGCAGGCAAGGCCAGCGGCCCGACGCGAGGAGCCTCAATCGCCTGCAGCAGGCTCCCCACCTCGTCGCCGTCCGACGCGGCCCCCAGATCTCTCAGTGCAGCGGCTGCGGCTGCGAACCGGCCATGCCGCACCAGGTTCCTGGCGTAGAGGAGGCCCTGCTGGGCCTTGGCGGGGGAATCGGCGGGCAGGCTGCGCAACAACGACAGCACGCCAGGATGACCCAGGATCCAGTCCTGCTCCAGCTCGAGGCTGCAGGCGAGTAGCCGCTGACGAACCGAACGAGGCCAGGCCTCGAGCATCGAGGGCGGTGCGCTCAGCATGAGCTCCAGCCCTTCACCGAGCACTCGGGGATCCGGCGATGCGCCGCCTCCGCGCCCGCGCTTGCGACGCCCACCCGGCAGGGCGTCCCAGACCACGCGGAGGGCCACGAAGCGGGCAGCCACGTCGGGCGTCAGCTCGGCGGCGTGTTCGTCGAAGGCCTTTCGGAAACCCGCGTTCTGCAACAATCCGAAGAGGGCGCCAGGAAGCTCGTGCTCGGGAAAGGCTCGCAGCATGACGTCCAGCAGTCGGCTCAGCCGCGCTGCAGAGATGGAACCGAAGTCGATGCGACCCACGGCCCGCGTGAACGCACGCGCCGCGTCGCGGGACGACGCCGCGCTGCAGAGGCTCTCGAGGAAGCTCAACAGGACGCCCAGGTCGCCCGTCATTCCGGCGGCCTCCGCCAAAAATCGCGCCCGCGCCGAGGCGTTCGACTTCACCGGTTCCCGCTCGAGGGCCGCCCGGATGGTGCGGAGATCGATCTTGGAGAGCAGGTAGAGGCAGGTCCCTCGGTGCTCCGGCTCTCTGGCCCCCTCCACCAAGAGGGCCTCCTTGGCGTTCAGACGCGGACGGAGCAGGGTGCGGTGTTTTCGAATGAAGGCCAGGTGACGCTTCATCTCCCGCTGCTCTTCGGCGGTCAGGGGTTCGTCGGCAGGAAGGGCGGTGTCGATAGACGACCGCTTCACCACCGGCACCGCTGCCTGCGCGGGCTTGCCCTTGCCGCGACGAGGCCGCCGCTTGGAGCTGCGCGGTCCTCGGTTTCTCTTCTTGCGCTCGACGGTCATGCGACCAGCCTATCGCGCGGCCTTGCCCCAGGAGTGGTCGGGGGATCTCAGCTGGCCCGAGTCTTCGCGGTCCACGTTACCCGCCACTTCGTAGTGTACGGCGACGACGGTACCGCGCTCGGGAACCGAGGCGCCGTTGAAGTAGATGTAGGAGGTCCCGGCGTCGAAGGACCAGCCGTCGGCCTCTCCGCGGGTAACGCCCCGGCCGTTGCTCTCGTCACAGGGATCCTCGCTGCAGATCCAGACCTCGATGGTGTCTTCAACCGGAGCGTAGGTGAGGGGGAACGCGTCACGGATACCGGAGACCGACAGGCCCAGGTCGTCCATGATGCCCGCAAAGTCCTCCGAACAGATGCTGCCGTTGTCACCGCCAAGGCTGTCGACCATCTCGTGGTAGCGCAGGCCCGGCAGGGTGTCCTCGCAGGAAGAGGTGTCCTTGGGCCCCACGATGGAGAACGCGATGACCAGCTCCGGGTCCTTCTTGATCTCCCGGAAGGCTTCTACGTAGTCGGACACGGCTACGAGCTCGTCCTGATAGGCCTCGAGGTAGCAATAGTCCTCGCTGGGTAGGGCGCCGCGATCGGAGCAATCGTTCTCGTCGGAGACGTACATGAGGGCCAACATGGCGTCGCTGCGCATGAACCCGGCGTTGGCGTCGGAGACCATTGGCTCGCTCAGGGCCATGTAGGAGGCCTCGAGCCCTTGCTCCATGCCCGAGCCGGTGATCCCGACCTGAACACGCTCCTTGAACAGCTGAACATAGCCGGCGGTCTGGCGCGAGAGCACCGAAGGGTCACCCAGCAAGCGCCCCGCGTCGGGGTTGGAGTCGCTCACGTCGGTGGTGACGACCCCCAGGTGGAAGTCCATCATGGTCTCCACCTCGTCCATGTACTCGATGAAGTCGTCGAAGCGCTGCGCAAGCCGCGCCTGCTCCGCCTCCATGGACTCGGAGTTGTCGACGATCCAGAGGATGTCCACCTCGTCCTTGGGTTCCTGAAAGAAGGTGTCCGTATACTGGCGGCGGGTGAAGGAGGACTCCACATCGCAGCTCGCCAACAACGCGGCGCCCGAAGCAAGGAACAGGACTGGGCTCGAAAGTCTCATGGGCAGAGGGTTTCCTATGGGCTCGTTCGCGTGGAGGCGCCGAGTCGCGGGCCGTGGGCCGTGGGCCGTGGGCCGTGGGCCGTGGGCCGTGGGCCGTGGGCCGTGGGCCG
>CAZVHW010000205.1:0-11727 GCA_964626835.1 uncultured Enterobacterales bacterium | reverse complement strand
ACAACGACGGCGACGGCTACACCGAGGACGACGGCGACTGCGACGACGCGGCCCCGTGGATTTCCCCCGCTGCCATCGAGATCCCCGACACGGACATCGACGAGGACTGCAACACCGTCGAGGAGTACGCCATCGACTGGGACGGCTCCGCCATCTACGCCGACGCCACCAACGGCTCGGACTACTACCCCGGGACCCAGGAGTACCCGGTGGCCACGCTCACCCAGGCGGTCTCCCTGGCCGCATCGGCTGGCGTGCCCGTCATCGCTGCCGAGGGCAGCTACAGCGAGAGCGTCACGGCGTCCGCCTCCATCTTCGGCGGGTACGCGTCGGACTTCTCCGGGGTCGACGGCTACTCAGTCATCACCGGCGCCTTGACCTTCAACGGCTCCGCGGGCGCCGAGGTCGTGGTCAGCGGCGTCGAGGTCGACAGCTACGTACGCTTCACCGGCTCCTACACCGACATGCTCTACGACTCCTGGGTCATCCCCTCCTCCACCGGCACGGTGGTGAACGTTAGCACCGGCACGCCGATCATCGCCCAGACCGTCATCGAGGCTGCCACGGTCTCGAGCTCCGACGCCCTGACAGTGGATGTCGACTCAGGCGGCCTCTTCCTGTGGGACTCGACGGTCATCGGAGGGGAGACCAGCACCAGCGATGGCAGCGACGGCTCCCACCAGAACGATTCGTGCCACCGCGTATACTGCGGCGGCAGCATCATGGGAACGGAGAACTACTGCGGCGATGCCGGCAGCGGTGGCAGCGGCAGCGCTGATGCCACGACCATCCGGACCAGCTCGAGCCTGGTGGTCAACAACACCCTCGTCATGGGTGGCTATGGTGCCGACGGCGGCGACGGCGGCGACGGCAAGAAGGGCAACTCCTTCTGGACCAGCTGCTGCGGCACGGTCGGCTGGGGCGGCGGTCCTGCCGGCGACGGCGGCGACGGCGGCGACGTGACGCTCATCGATCTCTCGTCGGGCACCGGCCTGGTGGTGGGCAGCTACCTCACCGGCGGCCAGCCTGGCGATGGCGGTGACGGCGGCGACGGTGGCGACGCCGGCGGCAGCAGCGGATCGGACGTGGGCCTGGGAGGCGACGGCGGCGACGCCGGCGACGGCGGCACCTGGGTGGGCGTCACCGGCTCGGCTTCGGTCTACGGCACCCGGATCGGCTGGGCCGGCACACCCTCCTCGGGCGGTGTCGGCGGCGTCCAGGGCACCTTCAGCAGCAGCTGCTCCAGCCGCTACATCTACCACCAGAACTCCAGCGACCCAGCCGTGGACGGCAGCGACGGCAGCGATGTCAGCAGCTTCGTGGGTCTGGACCTCGACAGCACCGGCAGCGACGAGGTGGTCGCCAACTACGTGGACATCGGTGCGACAGGCACCGGTGCCGACTACATCGCCGTACAGGTCGAGGACGGCCTGGTGGAACGCAACCGGGTCTTCGCCGAATCCGACGGCGACGTGGTGGGCATCTACGCCACGGGCACCGTGGACCTGCTGTCCAACGTGGTGGAGGTCGGCGACGGCTCGAGCCCGGTCGGAATCGAGGTAGACGGCGAGGACGCGCTGCTAGTGAACAACACGGTGGTCATGCAGACCGCCGGCACGGCCCTCTACCTCACCGGCAGCAACGCGGTGGGCCTGGTCAACAACCTGGTGCAGACCGGCAGCGGAGGCACCTGCATCCACGACCTGACCTCCACCCGCGACTACATGCTCAACAACCTGCTGTACGGCTGCACCAGCAAGCTCTACTACGACGGCAGCGGCTACCGCACCCTGGCGGCCGAGCTGAACTTCCTCACGGTCACCACGGCCGCGGGCGACAACCAGTTCGCCGCGCCGCTGTTCACCGACGAGTCGGCGAGCGACTACTCGCTGCAGTCGTCCTCCCCGGCCATCGACGCGGGCTACGACGTCTCCTCGAGCACGTTCGGTGCCGTGGAGTACGACGTCATCGGCGCTGAGTGTCCGGTGGGCAGCGACTACGACATCGGGGCCTACGAGCAGTAGGCGCAGCGGACTCGGATGCCCTTGGGGACGACCTATGCCCCTGGTTTTTGATCGCTCGCGGACCTATGTCCGTGAGATTTGATCACGGCATGTCCGTAGACACGCGGCCGGAACGCACGAACCTCCATTTTCCCGCCCCCCGTCCCCTCCACGCTGCCGAAGCTGTGCTCAGAGGACCCCTCTGGCCCTCGAGCGATCAATAATCACTGGCATAGGTCGAGAAGTGATCAACAATCGAGGGGATAGGTCCCCTGGCCCCGCCTGTTGGCGACTACTCGTACCCAATGCTCCGCAGCGCCTCCCGCACGTCGTGGAAGGCAGCCTCTTCAGCCAGGTCCACGCGCGTCCGGCTGGCCGCCAGCGCCGCGCGGGCCTGGGCCTCGGCGTCCAGCGGCGCCTGGATCGCCTGGGGGGGTGTGGCCGACCCAGGGCTGCGCTCCCCGGGGTCGTCCGAGCGGTCATAGTGCTCCCAGAGCACACCATCGGCGGTGTTTCGCCGCACCACGGTCTGTCCTGGGCTTCGGTACGCGAAGACCTTGCCCTCGATCCCCTGGGGGGCGCAGCGCTGCACCGGGAGCCCCTGGCAGTGGCTGCTCTCGCCCATCAGCCAGGGGTGGCCCTCGAAGCTCCGGTCCAGGATCGTCGGTGTGCGCTCCCCCGCCAGATCCATGACCAGTGGCAACACGTCGCGCAGGCCCACCAGCACCCGGCTCGCCTCGCCAGCGCGCTCGCCCCGGGGCAGCTTGACGAGCAAAGGCACGTGCAGCTGCTCGATGCTGGCTTCGCTCGAGTGCTCGAACCACAGCTCCCGCTCGTCGAAGCTCTCGCCGTGGTCGGCGAGCAGGATCACGAGCGCGTCGTCATAGCGGTCCTCCGCCTTCAACGTAGCGATCAGTCTCCCCACCTGCGCGTCCGCGTAGCGTACGGCCCCGGCATAGCTCTGTCGATAGAACGCCGGGTCCGAGATCCCGTCCACGTGCTGGTAGCCCGCGATGCGGGCCAATTCCTCACCGCCGCGGGCCCACGACGACTCGCCGGACGGCGAGGCGTAGATCTCCCAGGGCCCGTGGGGCTCGAAGCTGTGAAGCCACAGGAACAGGGGCCCCTTCGTCGCCTGCAGCCAATCCGAGGCGCGGTCCACGGTCTCCTCGGTGCGCCGAAAGGCCTCCGGGGGCCCGTCGTAGACGTCGAAGCCCTGGTTCAGGCCCAGCTCGGGTCTCAAGACAACGCTGGAGACGAAAGCCGCCGTGCGGTAGCCGCGCTGCTGCAAGTGCTCGGCCAGGGTCTCCCGCTCGGGCGCCAGCACGTCGTCACGCCACGGCAGGTTCATGACCACACCGTGCTCGCCGGGCTCGAGGCCGGTCATCACCGTGGTGAACGCCGGCCCCGTGACGCTGATGGGGGAGAAGGCCTGGGTGAAGCGCACGCTGTCTGCGCACAGGGCGTCGATGGCGGGGGTCAGGGAGGGCTCCGTCCCGGCCAGGCAGCCGACGTGGTCGGCCCGCAGCGCGTCCACGCCGATGAGCACCACGTCCGGGGGGCGGGTGCAGCCCGCGAGCATCGCAACATAGATCGAGATTCCGAAGACGAGGCCGGCAGTACGCAAGGGGGTGCTCCTTCTCCCAACGTAGCGCCCCTGCACACGGGAGGAGGGCAGGTACGCCCTGGCCTCGGACATGGCGCCAGGCGGTCACGGTCGGGCGAGGCTCGGCTCCTATCGCCTCTTTCGCCCGGCGCACCGCACGCAGAAGATCGACTCGGGCACCGCTTGCAGGCGCCGCAGGCCGATGGGCTCCTCGCAGCGAGGGCAGATGTCGAACTCTTCCGGATCTTCGGCGTAGCGCTCGAGCGCAGCTTCTACCCGCATCAGGCGTAGCTTCATGCGCTCGAGCCCCGCCTTGGCCATGGCCTGGGCCTGCAGCGCATCCACCCGGGAGATGCGCCCCACCGCGCCTTGGTCGAGCTCCACGGTGTCCGCCAGACCGCTGGCGTCTTCGAGCAGGGCACCGAGCTCGACACGCAGCTCGAGCAGCTGGGCTCGGATGGCCTCTCGTTCCGCAGGAGCCAGCTCTTCAGGCACGGCCTAGCCGCCCAGCGCACCCATGATCAGGGCGAAACCACCGGCGATGACGCCGATGACCACCAGCAGCAGCATGAACAGCGTGTGCAGGATGCCGATGACCAGGCCCACCATGGCTTGGTTCTTGCCCAGCCCGTCGAGCAGCTTGGCCTTCTTCATGCCCATGATGCCCGTCACGATGGCCGTGACGTCGCAGATGAGCAGCAGGGGAAGGAAGAGGATGCTCAGCAGGTTGACGATGGGGATCCAGCCCGTACAGACCAGCAACAGCTGAAAGACGACGACGCCGATTCCAGCGCCCATGGCCACGGTGCCCACGGTGTTCTTTTCCACGCTTCCCTCCAAGGATGGTGCGCTTGGTTTCGTAGCACGGTGGACGGGACCATGGAGCCAGGGACATCGTTGAGCGCTCACTTCGACGGCGACCACGAAATGGAAACCGCCTGTGGTTCCTGCGTTGGATCGGGCCTTGGGGCGCATGGTGCGGCCCACTCAGCTACGACCCGGCACCGTCGCCATCCCGTCCCCTGCTGCCACGTGCTGCGGGGCGACGTCGAGCACCTGCCGAAAGGTCGCGCGGGCCTCGTCGACCCGGCCCTGCATCAGCAGGCTCCAGCCCACCCCGGCGCGCGAGTCCACGTCCGCAGGGTAGGCGGCCAGGGCCGCGAGGTAGCGTTGCTCGGCCTCGTCGTAGCGGCCCAGGTTGTACAGGGCCCATGCCAGGCGGCTGGTGGCGATGACGTTGTCCGCGTCCAAGCGCGACACTGCGCGGGCCGTGGCCTCGGCGTCCACCCACTTGCGGGCCTGGAGCTGAGGCAGCAACAGTCCCAGACGAGGCTCGACGGCCCTGGGCTCGGCGTGGACGGCGGCTTGGTATGCGCCGATGGCGAGGTCGTACTCGCCTTCGAGGTAGAGCAACCAGCCGCGTCGCAGTTCCCAGGTGTAGCCCCGGGCGTGGGAAGGCACGACGTACATGGCAGTCAGAGCGTCCTCGTAGCTGCCCTGGCTCTCCAGGTCGTAGCTGCGCTGCCAGCCACTGTAACTTTCCAGGGGTTTGCAACTTGCACATCAACATCTGCGTATAGGAAGGCACCAAATCCACGTGAGACCGCCCCGCCGCGAGAATCCCCCCGGAGAGAAGATGCCCCGCCCCGTGCGCCCCCGCCCCTACAGCTTCTTCTTGGTGATGATGACCATGGGTGTGAGCTGGGTGCTGTAGACGCGGCCCTACTCCCAGCCCTGGTCCCAGTGCCAGTACCAAGAGTCGTGACAGAAGCCGTTGCAACGCGCGCCGTCCCACTCTACCTGATCGTCCAAGATGGCCACGTCCACGCTGCCGTTGACGTGCTGCGAGAGGCCGGTGATGACGTCGTCACCGCCCACCACGTCGTTGTGGCAGAGCGTACAGGCGATGTCACGCTCGAGATGCGACCGGTGCTCCCCGGACATCTGCACCCAGTCCCCCATACCGCTGGCAGGCCCCGCGTGGCAGTCCTCGCAGGCACCCACGCTGTCGTCGTGCTCCACGCGCCCGGTCGCGCCCTGACCGTCGCCATGGCAGTAGCTGGACACGCAGGTGCGGGAGTCGTCCCAGCCCACCGCAGGGTCCAACCCGCCTGAAAAGTCGGCCTCTGCACGGCCGGCGCTGTCGTCATCGACGAACAGGTGGCCAACGGTGAGCACGTCGGTGGGGAGAACGTGGCAGTGCTCGCAACCAAAGCCGGCATGCATGCTCGTGTCGAGCACGTGCGCCTGGTGGGGGATGAAGCTCGCCTCGTCACCGTCGTCCAGCCCGGAGATGTGCAAGGGAGGAGCCCCGGTCTCGTCGTCCTGGCCGCCGTGGCAGCGCACACAGTCTTCGCGCCACCCCTCGAGATGACAGGAGTCGCAGCTGTCGGCGGTCCCATCTCCCGTCAGATCCTCGCCGTGGCAGAGATTGCACGGCAGGGTCTGCAGCTTGGCCTCGAGGCCGTGGATCTCGGGGTCGGCGTAGTCTTCCGAATGGTACCGGTCGGACGCCGTGTCCTCGGGCTCGCTGTCACCAATGGGCACCTCGCTGTCACCGGGCGAGCTGTCGGGCGAGACCACGGAGGGCGCCTGCATGCAGTGGCAGCCGGCAGTCAACGAGGCGAGCAAGATCAAGGGCAAGATGGAACGCATGGGGGACCTCGGGTCCCCCAACGTAGCCGCCCTAGTCCAGGTCGCGCACGCAGCGGGCCAGGTTGAAAACACGCTGCACGTCGCCCTGGGGTCCTTGCCCGGCCTTGGGGTAGTCGTCGGGATCGCCGGTCTTGGGATCGCTGCGCTGGGCTCCGGCACCGTGCACGTCGAGCCAGGCGCCCATGGTGTAGCCGAGGGCCTCGCCAAAGGCGACGTAGATGGCGCTGGCTCCGACCTCCAAGCCGTCCAGGTGAGTGGTGCTGGTCCAGTACCAGCCGTAGTTGTCGCTGCCGTCCTCGGCCGCAATCTCGGTGGTCTCGAAGAGCGGATCGATGGCGGCAGAATCCGTAGTGTCCGGGGACCGATCGTAGTCCACGATGCTCTGCAGCTCCTTGGCGTCGGGCAGGCGCCAGTCGGCGTATCCGGCGTCGTCCAGATCCTCGCAGCGCGCCAGAGCGTCGCCCCAGTCCATGCCATCCACGCTGTCCCTGGCCATCCACTGCAGGCCCGTGGCCTGATCGGCGATCGTGCCGTCGCCCACATCCTCGAGGTCGTTGAAGCCGTAGTCCTCGTTGCCAGTCACGCAGCGCAGCTGGAAGGTCTGTACGCCGGCGGCGGGGTAGCACTTGATGCGGCCGTCCGCGAGGTTGGTGCCGAAGAAGCAGGACTCCCCAGCCTGGGTTCCGTCGTTGTCCGAAAAGGCGGTGCTGACGTAGAGGGTCGAGGTGATGAACTGGGTGTCGATGTAGCGCTCGCCCGCGGACGCGTCTCCGTAAGCGAAGTCGAAGGCATCGGAGTCGATGTAGGGCACGGCGTCGTCCGGCGCGGCGCTGTCCTCGGGACCGCCCGTGCCGGTGGTGCCGTCGAACTGGATCAACGAGTAGGCCTCCTTGATGGTGGGCACCCGCCACGAGCTGATGCCGCCGAGCTCCAGATCCTCGCAGTACGCCTCCGCGTCCTCGAAGGCCACGTCGTCGATCTGCTCCCACTGCCACACCAGGCCGGTGACGTTGTCGATGACGATCTCGCCGTCACTGTCGTACGAAGGTGCGTAGCGCAGGTGCTGGCCATCCTGGCCATGGTAGTCCTCGCCCTCGGTCGGGCAGTCCAGCTCGCCAGACGCGGAGTAGCAACCGGTCTGATCGGAATCGACGATGGTGTAGGTCCAGTCGGTCTCGACGATGGGCACCGCCGTGTCCGAAGCGGTGGGGCCGCAGCCGATGAAGAGGACGGTCCAGATGGTGAGAGAACGAGGGTTCATGGGTCACTCCGCGTGTCGGTTGGTGTTCTGCAGCTTTCGACACGCAGAGGCTGGCCCATGGCAGCCATGATCGTCACGAGTTGTCAGTCCGGATCGCACTCCTCGTCGCAGGGGTGCACGATCTCGCCATGCTCGAACAGGTGCCCCGCCTGGCCGAACATCACCTCGGTGAGCACCGCGTCGTTGTGCACGCCGTTGTCGGTCACGGGGATGGTGTTCTCGTCGGGCGGGAAGTAGGCCTCGAGGTTTTCGGGCACGCGGATCTGGACAAGGGAGGGTTCGGTGGTGGGGCCGTGGATGGTGTCGAGCCCGTAGACCGGGTCCGTCGCGTATTCCAGGTGGCTGGCGCCCAGGGCGCGTGAGAGCAGATCCGTCGCCATGTTGGGCACCTGGCAGTCGCCGATGGCTTCGTGCAGCACCACCAGCTTGGTCTCGGCGTCGGGATAGTCCGGGTCGGCGTTGAGCATGGTGCCCAGGTTGGCCGGGTCCGAAAAGTCGAAGTAGCTCTGCAGCGCCGCGATGAAGAGGTTCTGGGTCATCGGGTCGGGGTACATGAGGTCGATGATCGCGTCGAGCGAGTCGAACTGAGTGGAGCGCTGGATCATGTGCGACCACCCCGAGCCGGGCACCGCCAGGACCGCGCGGGTGATGCGCGGTGAGATGGACAGCTGCGACGCACCCTGGATGCCCCCCAGGCTGATGCCGTAGTAGTAGACGCGCTCGGGGTCGAGCAGGGGGGTCTTCACGTCGCGGCCGATCTCTTCGGCCTCGGGCAGGTCGTCCAGGGCCAGCTCTACAAGGGCCATGGTGTTGACGTGGCTCTGCACCAGGCGGTCGGTGACCACCGTGATGTTGCTCATGTCGGTGATCACCTCGTTGACGATCAGCTCGATGTCACCACCGGACAGCCCGATCCAGTTGGTGGCGATGAGCGCCGCGCCCAGTTCGGCAGCCAGAGGCTGGGTCAGGGACTCTGCCGTGCTGCTGTCGAGCATCCACTCCCCCGTACCGAACAGGCCGTGACCGATCACGATCAGGGGCAGGCTGCCCTCGGTCTTGCCCTGGGGCGGGATGACCATGGTGAAGTCCGCCTCGACCCAGTCCTCCTCGTCCCGCAGGACGATGCCGCCCTCGTCGTCCCGCTCGAGGGCGTTGTCCTCGGTCAAGAAGCCTGGGGCCGTGAACGTGCCCTTGACGAGCCAGGCAACGTTCTCGTTGGGATCCACGTCGACCGAGTCGATCGTGAACGCCACCCCCTCGCTCTCGATCACCTCCAGGGCCTGGCCGCGCATGGAGCGGATGGGCCCCAGCACGAACTCGCTCGAGGCCACCTGGAAGTCCCAGGCCAGCAGCAGATCATCGCGGGCCCAACCGGCGTCCTCGGCCACCTCGAACAGCTCCTCGTAGCGCTCGCGCATGCCCTCGACGGTCTCGTCGTTGGTGACGACGCCGTCCCGCAGGGCCACGAACACGTCGGGGCTCTCGAGGCTCAGACCGTCGCTGTCCGTCAGCTCGTCGGTCAGCAGCACCAGGTAGCGCGCGCCCATCTCCATGGGGGCCAGGGGGCGAAGAATCAGGGGGTGGCGGCCATCGTAGGACTCGTCGTCCCGGTTGTTCTGGTCCATCTCGGTCAGGAGCGGGATGGCCTCACCCGTCTCGGCGTGGATCAGGGCCAGGGGAGCGCCGGGTTGCACGGACTCCTCCTGATCGCCCCAGCCGGACAGGAACGCGTCATCGACGTCCACCCCGAAGTTCACCAGGATAGCGGTGACCGGCGAGGCGCCGTCGGCGAAGTCGAACATGGCCGGGTCTACCGGCAGGTCGCCGTCGGGGCTGTAGTAGTCCTCGATCTCGTAGTCCAGGCGCAGGCCCGTCGATGTCTCGGCTTCGACCGTGTAGTACAGCGAGGGGAAGGGCAGGAAGCACTCGTCGGCGGTGCTCAAGGGGTTGCAGTCCCGGTCCCACTCGATGTCCCAGAGCTCGGTGGTGTCGCCGCTGTCTCCGGTGTCGTCCGTGTCGGGAACGTCCGTGTCAACCGGCCGCTCGATGGTGGGATCCGTGGGGCTGGACCAGGGGGTCTCCCCCGTGAACGGGTTGCAGGCAAGCAGGGCGAGGGCGGCCAGGGGGCAAAGGCGCATGCGGTGGCTCCTGGTGAGGGGCCCCATGGTAGATCATCCAAGGGCCCATGGCCCACGACAAAGCCTCACCTCAACCCGAGGCGGGCGGCCAGGTGATGCAGGTTGCTGCGGTCCATGTCGAGGCGTCGCGCGGCAGCCGCCCTGTTTCCACCCGTGGCGGCGAGCGCTCCGCGGATCTGATCGCACTTGTACTCGCGCACCGCAGCGCTGAAGCCGAGAGTGGGCGGGAGAGGAACCTGCGCGACCACCGGATCGCCCTGCCGTGATCCGGCATCGCGGCTGAAGTCCGCACCCAGGTGGTGAGGGGTGAGGATCACCGGTTCACCCCTCGGCAAGTCGAAAGCGGCCTTGAGCGTGGCCCGGGAGAGCACGTTCTTCAGCTCACGCACGTTGCCGGGCCAGGGGTACCGTTCCAGTCTGTCGATCGCCTCGGCGCTCAGGCGCACCGGTCCGATGGCCAGTTGCTGGCGCGCCTCGTCGCAGAAGTAGCCAGCCAGGAGCGCGATGTCCCTGGGATGATCCCGCAGGGGCGGCACGTTCAGGCCATAGACGTTGATGCGGTGGTACAGGTTGGCGGAAGCGTCCGGCCTCGACCTCCCGCTCCAGATCCCGGTTGGTGGCGACAAGCACGCGCACGTCCACGCGCACGGACCGTTCCGTACCCACGCGCTGGATCTCCCCGTCCTGCAGGGCGCGCAGCAGCTTGGGCTGCAACGCCAGCGACAGCTCGCCGATCTCGTCGAGGAACAGCGTGCCGCCGTCCGCGACCTCGAACTTGCCCGGCCGGTCCGAGTTGGCCCCTATGAAGGCGCCCTTGACGTGGCCGAAGAACTCGTCCTCGGCCAGGCCCTCGGGCAGGGCAGCGCAGTTCACGTACAGCATGGGCTCCCGGCTGCGGTATCGGCCACTGCGCCCACTGCCAGCTGGGCCCGAAGCTGGTCTGCCGTGACGGTCCGGTGTTCCGCTGGTCCGCGATCGCCGAGACCCTGGCGACCGCTCCCTGACCTCACCGCCCCGCGAGACGCTGGCGAGCTGCAACCCTCCGCGGATGGTTGCCGAAATCCCAGGATGCGATCCCCCTCCCCTGGCTAGAGGCCTTCCCACTCCTTCAGATCGTCGTTGCAGTCCGTGTCGGTCAGAACCTCCGACAGCTCGCCCACGACCAAGGCCACCTGGGTTGGATCCACGACGGTCAGCATGAGCTTCTGGGCATCGCAGGAGCGGCCCAGCTGCTCCACCGCGTGGTAGCCGGGTTCGATGGCGCCGTTTTCCTCGGGACGCGGCTCGTCGGTGTCTTCGGGGATGGGAGCCGAGGTGTCGTCCTCGGGGGGCGGGTGGTGTTCCATGGCTTCGGGGTTGAAGAGCACCAGGACGTCCTGGCTCCCGCCGAGCACTTCCTCTACGCCGCTGTCGAACAGTTCGTCGCCGTCGACGTCTTCGTAGAGCATCACCAGACCGATGGCCACGGGGCTTTCGACATGCTCCGGCTGGTAGAGCACCTCGTCGGGCGGGGGCGTGTACAGGGTCAGCGCGTAGTGAGCGGGGAAGCTCGTGGTGATGGCCACTTCCTGCTCGTGCTGTGGGCCGTTGGTCCCCTCCGGGCTGGACCAGAACAGGGCCACCCGAATCTCCCCCGATGCCTCGCGCATTTCCTCCTCGACGAGCACCTGACCCGACAACATCATCATGGGCTCGCCCTGGTAGCCTGCGCCCACGATGGCGTCGCCGCAGGCCGCGACGGACACAACCGTAGCGCAGGCCAGGAGCCTAGAACAGGTAGCGAGACAGTACGATGGAGGCATGGGGGACCGCCGCGGTACGGAGAGAGGTGGAACCATCCAGGGGATCGTCCCCCAGGTACAGCTGGATGTCGATACCCCCGTGCAGGCCCAACACCCAGCGAGGTGCCACGGCCAAGTCCAGCAGGAGCAGGGGACCGAGCCGTCCGGTGAGGCTGGTGTTGTCCGAGGCCAAGCCGCTGGTGTCGAAACGCTGCCAGACCAGATCGCCCCCCGCGCGTAGCCCAAGCCCGGGCGCGAAGGGCCCGAGGTCGAGGTGGCGGGA
>CAZVHW010000204.1:0-11819 GCA_964626835.1 uncultured Enterobacterales bacterium | reverse complement strand
CCGACGCGGACGGCTGGGCAGCTGGCGACGACTGCGACGACACCAACGGCTGGGCCAACCCCGACATGGTCGAGATGTGTGACGGTGTGGACAACAACTGCGACGGCGAGGTCGATGAAGGCTGCGAAGACGACGTCGCCGTGATCGACCCCGGCGATTGCGGCTGCTCCGCGGGGCTCGGCCTGGGCTCGGCTGGCCTGATGACCATCCTGGTCGGCCTGGCGTTGCCCTCGAGACGGCGACGACGCTCCCGGCTCGACAGGGCAGGAGGTGCGCGATGAAGCCCGCCATCCTCTCGACACTCCCCCTGCTGGTCGCCTGTGAACAGGAGTTCGACGTCCACGCCTTCGAGGCCGAGATCGAGATCACGCCCGAGGTCACCGACCTGGGCGCCGTACCCGTGGGTTCCCACACCGACTTCGGTATCCACGCGGTCCACATCGATGGCGAAGACGTGGAGATCAAGTCGGTCGACATCCTCGACATCGAGGGGTCCTACTTCTCCTTCACCGGAGACCTCCCCACCGTGCCCGCCGGGGGCACGGCCGAGATCACCCTCACCTACGCCCCAGAAGAGATCGGCTACCACTGGGCCGAGGTCACCGTGCTGTCCGACTCCCAGGACGACCAGATCACGGTCACCGTCCGCGGACAGGCTGCCGAAGCGGCCGCCGCCATCTACCCTCCGCTGCTGGACTTCGGCCCCGTGGCCACCGACACCAGCGCCACGGCCTCCTTCTTCCTGGTCAACGAGGGCCAGGCCACCCTCACCCTCGAGGACGTCACCACCAATCCCGCCGCCTTCGCGCTGGTCACGGCGCTCCCCCTCACCGTGGCCACCGGTGCAGAGCTCGAGGTCGAGCTGTCCTTCTCGGCCCTCGACGAGGAGCCGATCACCGGCACCGCTGCCGTCACCCTGGACGCCGCGGACCTGCGGCTCGAACCGGTGGTCCTGGCCGCCAACGACTGCGAGCACGGCGACGCCTCGCTGTACGACGCCGACGGTGACGGCTACGGCATCTGCGGCACCGACTGCGACGACGAAGAGGAGACCACCCACCCCGGTGCCGAGGAATGGTACGACGGCGTGGATCAAGACTGCGACGGCATCATCGACGAAGGCACCGAAGGCTACGACGACGACCTGGACGGCTACACAGAGCTCGAAGGTGACTGCAACGATGGCGACCCCTCGGTCTACCCCGGGGCCACCGAAGACTACTCCAACGGCATCGACGACGACTGCGACGGCGGCGTGGACTCGAGCTTCGCCGACTTCGACGGTGACGGCTACGCGGTCGAAGGCGGTGACTGCGACGACACCAACCCCAACGCCAATCCCGGCGCAACCGAGGTCCTCGACGCCGTGGACAACGACTGCGACGGCATCACCGACGAAGGCACCGCAGACTACGACGACGACGGAGACGGCTACACCGAGAGCGCGGGAGACTGCGACGACGCCGACGCCAGCATCTACCCGGGCGCCACGGAACTAGCCGACTGGACCGACAACGACTGCGACGGCCAGCTCGACGAAGGCACCAGCTACGCCGACGACGACCACGACGGCTACACCGAAGTGGGCGGCGACTGCGACGACGGCGACGCCACGGTCAACCCCTCGGTGCTCGAGACCATCGGCGACGGCATCGACAACGACTGCGACGGCATCACCGAATAGCGCCCAAGGCTCCGTTGCTTCGACGCTACTTCGAGCTGGTCCTCGACCACCGCTACGCCACCCTCCTGATCTGCCTGCTGATCACGGGGCTGGCCCTGTTCAGCGCCTCGCGAACGGTCATCGCATCGAGCATCGGCAAGCTCTTCCTGGACGACCTGCCCGCCTACCACGACTACCAGGAGCGGATGAAGGCCTTCGGTAACGACGAGGTCTTCTTCGTCGCCTACGAAGACCCCGCACCCCTGTCGCGTGAGAGCACCGAGCGGCTGCGTTCGGCGGTAGACGCCATCCGCAACCGACCCGAGGTGTCCCGCGTGGCCAGCCTGCTGGACGCGGTCTGGGTGGGTAGCGAGCAAGGCACCCTGCTCATCGAGCCCTACGCGGACCTGGTCGAGAGCCGCTCGCAGGACCAGGCCATGGCGCTGCTGCTCGCAGATCCGCTCTATCGAGGCAGCCTGGTCTCCCAGGATGGCAGCGCGGCGGCCATCATGGTCGAGCTCACCGTAGACCCGCACCGACCCATCGAGCGGGCTCCGCAGCTGGTGGGGGAGGTGTACCGGGACTTCGCCGACGCGGGCTTCGATCCCACCACGCTCCGCCGAGCTGGCATGCCCGCCATCTTCGCCGAGATCATGGAGCAGACCTACTTCAACCTGAGCCGGCTGTTTCCACTGTCGGCCTTGGCTCTCTTGGTGGTGGTGTTCCTGCTCTTCCGACGCCTCGCGCCAGCCGTGGTCACGCTGGCCATCGGCGGCATCTCGGTGGCCTGGACGCTGGGCTTTGCCGCCCTCCTGGATCGGGAGTTCAGCGTCTTCACTGCCCTGGTCCCAGTCGTGGTCCTCACCGTGGCGTTCTCGGACATCGTACACCTGTGGAGCGCCTTCTTGACCGAGCTCCGCGAAGGACTGGCAAAGCGCGAGGCCATCCTGGCCAGCGCCAGCGACGTTGGGTTGGCTTGCCTCCTCACCTCCGTCACCACCCTGACGGGCTTCATCGCGATCTCCCTGGTCCCCACGCCCGCCTCGCGACAGCTGGGCTTCGTGCTCGGTTTCGGGGTGGCCGTGGCTCTCCTGCTGGCCATGACCCTGGTGCCCGTGGCGTTGTCCTTCCTCCCGGAACCCAAGCCCACCCGTGGACGAGAGACGAGGGACCTCCTCAACCCCGTAGTGGACGCTTGCGCTCGGCTGTCCACCCGGCACCCCTGGTCGGTGTTGGCGGGCTTCGCCCTGCTGGCAATCCCCCTGGGCCTCGGGATGGCGCGCTACGACGTCGAGACCGACTTCGCCGAGCGCTTCGCGGCCGACAACGATCTGAGGGTGGACCAGCGCTGGTTCGACGAACACTTCATCGGCAGTCACACCATCGAACTGTTCGTGGAGGCACCGGAAGTCGAGGGGCTCCAACGAGGCGAGGCGTTTGCCCGCCTGGCCGCCCTCCACGATGCCATCGAGGCACAGCCAGACGTAGACGAGGTCTACTCCCCCGTCGACCCCGTGCGAGCCCTGCACCGCGCCATGCAGGACGCAGCCGGCGGTGACATCGCCGAGCAGGGTTCCTCGAGGCTACCCGAGGCCGAGCACGCCATCGCCCAGTACCTGCTGCTGTTCGAGATGTCCGGCGGGGGCGCCGGCGGAGGCCAGGCCCTGGACAGCTGGATCGACTTCGAGCGCCGCACGGCACGGCTGGCGGTGCGCACCCCCGTGGGCGAGTACAGGGCAACGGGCCGGCTCGGCAATCACTGCGTGGACCTAGGCGAGGGGATCCTGGGGGACGGAGCCAAGATCGAGGCCACCGGCTTCGTCTACCTGCTGGGTTCGTACTTCGACGAGATCATCGACGGCCAGAGGAAGGGCCTGCTGCTCTCCTTCGCCGTCATCGCGCTCATGATGGTCATCGGCTTGCGCTCCATACGCACCGGCGTGCTGTCCATGATCCCCAACCTGCTGCCTCTGGCGGCCCTCTGCGCCTACTGCGGCTACCGCTGGGGTCCTACCGACTCCGACATGATCATGGCCGCCGTCATGGCCATCGGCATCGGCGTGGACGACACCATCCACTTCCTGATGCGCTACCGGGTCGAGGCAGGGCGTTCACCACCCAGCGCCGACCCCAGCCTGGCCCTCGAGCGCACCTTCCGCTTCGCAGGGCGCGCCATCGTCATGACCACCGTGATCCTCTGCATCGGCTTCTTGCCCTTCGCCCTGTCCGACTACTTCACGGTGAACATGCTCGGCACCATGCTCCCCGGCGTCCTGCTGGCGGCCGTCGTGGCCGATCTGTTGCTGGTACCGGCCATGATCCGGGTGGGGATCATCGGATTCGGGAGCGGCCCGAAGATCTGACGCACGGACAGGCCAGCCGGCGTCGTGGTGACGGGGGTGGGTGGAATAAAACTTGACACCCTTACGTTAAGGTGTAAACTTTTCGCCATGATCGACCCTACCCCGCCATACACCCTCTCCGAGCTCTGCAAACAGGCTGGCGTGTCCGAACGCACGGTCCGCTACTACGTCAAGCAGGGGCTGCTCCCCTCCCCGGGCACCGGGCGGGGGGTTCGCTGGAGTCACGAACACCTCGAGCGCCTCGAGATCATCCGCCGGCTGAAAGACAAACACCTCCCCCTGGCCGAGATCCGGCGCAGGCTCGAGTCCATGTCCGCCGCCGAAGTCAGCGCACTGCTCGCTTCCCAGCAGCAGGAGCCGCCCGCCACCTCGGCGTCCGACTACGTGCGCAAGGTGCTCGCGGGGGTACGCCCTCCCTCCACACCGGTGGCCTCGCCACCCCCACGGGCCAAGAAGTCCGCTCGCTCCCGCGCGGCAGGCAAGGCCACTCCACCCCCCGCGTCCCAGGCGCAGTCCACGCGAACCACCTGGGAGCGCATCACCCTCGACGCCGACGTGGAGATCCACGTCCGCCGTCCCCTCTCCCGGCAGCAGGACCGGCGCGTGAAGCGCCTGTTGTCCCAGGCCCGGGACATCTTCGAAAAGGACGAATCATGAACCTCATCGCCACCGTCGACCGCCGCTACGTTCCCTCCCATCGCGCCAGCCACCGCCACGTCAAGGTCGTAATCCAGGCACCCGAGGCGGAGCTCCAGGGGCAACGCCCGCCCGTAAATGTCGCCATCGTACTGGACCGCTCCGGCTCCATGGGGGGTGGAAAGTTCCGCCTCGCCCAGCAGGCCGTTCAGCACGCCATCGCCCGCCTCGACGGGCGAGACCGCCTCGCCCTGGTGGTCTTCGACCAAGAGGTCGAGCTGGTCCACCCCAGCCAACCCGCCACGGCCAACGCCCGCGCCCGCGCTCTGGCAGCCCTCGCAAACTACGGGCCACGAGGCACCACCAACCTTGGCGAGGGCTGGTTGGTAGGCTGCGGCCAGGTTGCGGAGTCTCTCTCCGATGAAGCCGTGGGTCGCTGCATGCTGCTCACCGACGGATTGGCCAACGTAGGCATCGTGGACACCCCTACCCTCTGCCACCACGCCACCGAGCTGCGCAACCGAGGCGTCTCCATCTCCACCTTCGGCGTGGGAGCCGACTTCGACGAGGAGCTGCTGGGGAAGATGGCCGACTCGGGGGGCGGCGCCTTCCAGTACATCCGCCAGGCCGAAGACATCCCCAGGATGATGGACCAAGAGCTGGGCGAGACCCTCGAGGTGGTGGCCCGCAGGGTGCAGCTCGAGGTGATCCTCCCCCCGGGCGTGACGGTCTCGGTGATCGGTCCCTACGAGGTCGAGGTGGGCGACGGCGTCGCCCGCATCCTCCTCCCCGACCTAGTCTCGGGCCAGCTGCTGGACCTCCCGCTCAAGCTCGGCTTCCCCGCCGCCGCAGAAGACACCGAGGTCCAGGTCCGCTTCACGATGCTGGACCGCGAAGGCTTCCTCGGTGGCCTCGCGGCCCAAGCCGACTTCGCCTACGCCGACCGCGCGGCCAACAGGGCCCAAGCCCGCGACGTCGAGGTCGACCGCTTCGTGGCCGAGCGCTACGCCGCCCGCGCCATGCAGGTCGCCGCCCGCCTCAACCGCGACGGAGACTTCGCCGCAGCGTCCAAGACCTTGAGCCGCGTGGCCCGACGAATCAGCCGCTACGCCGGGGCCGACGATCAACTCGACCAGCTCTCGCAGCAGCTCGAAGAAGAATCCCAGGCCTACCAGGCCCCCGTCAGCATGGCCAAGCGCAAGGCCGACTACTTCCAGGGCCAGACCGTCTCGAGCGCCCGCGCCCTGTCGGGCAAACGCAAGCGCTGGAAGGCCTAGGTTTCTTCCTTCTGGGCCAGGGGTAGGTCGCCGGTCCAGCTCCAGGCCGTACCGACGTGCCGACGGGGGGGCGGCCTGAAGTCGGCGGGGCCCCGCTGCGCCGCGGGATCAACCCCGTCACCGTAGGATGACCGCTCCCCTTGTCCCGGTGGCGGCAACGCGGGCCGAGCACCCTCGGTCTGCAGGTATCCACGGACGTCCGGTTGACCCAACATGGCCAGAGCGACGATCTCGAGCACCATCCCGATGAGGTTGCCGCAGCACACCGCCGCTACCAGGCCGCCGACCGAGGCACCCAGAATGCGAGGCACGGGTCGCCCACCCAGGGCGATGCCACCCACGACGATCTCCACGATACCCACCGCCAAGGTGGCCACCCAGATCGGAGCCACGCACAACCCCACGATGGACAGCAGCAGCCCTATGAGGATGCCTGCGGAGATGAGGACGTTCAGGACGCCCGATGCGAGCATCAGGGCACCGGAGGTGGTGTATTGGGATGGAGGCTGCACGGGGTACCCCGGCTGGAAGGAGGAACGACGTTACCGCGCAGCCTGCCCCTGCACAAGCGACGAGGCCCAGCCTCGCCAGCGGGCCAGCTGCATCACGACACGAGCCAACCCGTAACAGCACAGCATGCCAGCCAGATCGCAGGCCAGGTCCACCGGATCCGCGGTGCGAGCCGGGCTCCAGTGCTGAGCCACCTCCTCCACCAAGGCCAAGGTCAGGGGTGCCAGCAAGGCCCATGGCACCCACCGGCCCAGCCTCAGAGGACCTCCCGGGCGTCCAGGTGCCTCCCACCACAGGGCGAGCCAGAACGAGACCGCCCCGAACATCGCGAAGTGCAGCTGTTTGTCGGAAAACGGGATCTCCAAGCCTCCGAGCAGATCGAGCCACGCCGCGAAGCTGATCACCACCACCGCCGCGAGCCAGGGCCAGAGCAGCCAACGCCAGCGCGCGACCCCGCTGCTCCCACTGGCCAACAGCCCGTGGCTGGCCAGGCCGATGCCCAAGCCGACCACGGCACCCGCCAACACGTCGGTGGGCCAGTGGTGCCCAACGGCGACACGACTGGCACCCACCAAGACGGCTAGGAGCAGCGCACCCACGCGCCACCTCCGCGGAAGATCCGAGAGCGCGAGGACCGTGGCGGCGCCGAACACCAAGATGGCATGACCCGAAGGGAAGGAGAAGCAGTCGGGTTGTCCCAGCAGGATCCGCGCCTCCTCGGGCCGCACCCGGCCCACCACGCGCTGCATCACGAGGGCCGCGAGCAGCCCTGCCCCCTGGGACAGCACGATGGCCATGGCCAAGGGCCGGCGTGCACCCCGCCAGATCGGCACGGCCACCGCGGGCAGCGCGACGAGTCCAACCGTGGTGAGCAGCACGGCCAGGCTGTCCCAGAGCGGATGGGCGAGATCTCGATTGAGCAGCTGCAGCGCCGCTTGGTCGAAGGACATGGAGCCTCCCAGTGGACACGACCACCATCCTGGAGCAAGGGTCGTGCCGGCCGCGGGCCCCTCGCCTCCAGAGGCTTCGAGCCCAACCCAGGCGGTCCCCCCAGCTCCGCCACCGGCCACCGCGGGTCAGGGCACGCGATCCAGGCGTTCATGCCCGCAATGATTCGTGTACGGGATCAGTGCGACGAGCACGCACTTCGTTCGCTCGTTCGTGTCCTCCCAGGCTACAGGGAGTCCGCACGAAGCCGGGAGGTCCCCGTGAAGATCCACAACGACACCGTCCTCACCCACCCTCGCGAGCTGGTCTACACCACCTACCGCGATCGGCTGCCCGAGCTGGTGGAGATGCTCGACAACATCGAGTCCATGGACGAGCTCGAGCGACGACAGGACGGCGAGACCATCCACCTGCTCAACCACTGGAAGGCGAAGGGGGAGATCCCAAGGGTGGCCAAGCGTTGGATTGCGCCCGACATGCTCCGCTGGAAGGACCACGCCTCCTGGCACCAGGACCGCTGGACCGTCGACTGGCGCTTCGAGATGGCCTTCATGAAGAACCGTGTCAGCGTGCGGGGGAACAGCCGCTTCGTAGAGCTGGGTCCCCGGCGCACCCGCCTCGAGCTGCGCGGCGAGCTGAAGATCGACACGGCCGGGCTGCCTGGAATGCCCCGCATCGTGGCCAGGCGTGCTGGGCCGGTCGTAGAGCGCTTCGTCCTGGCCCTGGTGCAGCCCAACCTGGTCAAGACCGCACACGCCCTGCAACGATTCCTGGACGAGGGGAGATAACGGCAGCACCGGGTGAGGCCTCCCTCCAGTCGACGACGTGGGCACCCCGATGGCTCCTATGTCCGGGCCATCCTTGATGCTCCTGCCCTCAGGGTGTCGCCGGTCTCCCACGGTACAGGCCGTGTTCGGTCCAGGTCGGGGACGGCGGCGCGGTCGGCTGCAGGTTGCTGCCGAAGGACGTGACGGCGAAGTCGTGTACGGGCCAGGCCGCTCCTCCCTGGGGCCAGCCGTCGCTCGCCTCTCCGAGGGCCAGCACGCCGGTCTCACCGTCGACCCAGTAGTCGTTGCCCACGAGCAGGATCTCGGCCGAACAGTCCTGGTCGATGTCGGCCACGACGGGGTAGCCGTAGCCAGAGGCGGCGCCCAGGCCCGTCAGGCGGTAGTGCTCCGCGCCGGTGGCACCGTCGAAGATCGCGAACTCGCCCGAGCTGGTGTAGAGCAGCTCGTAGGCGCCGTCGTCGTCGAAATCGAAAGCACTACAGGACGGCACACCGCACCAGCCCGGGAACGAGGTGGTCCACAGCGTGGTGCCGTCCACCTCGCCCACCCACAGGCCATCGCGCGCGCCGACGGCAACCTCGGACTCGCCGTCGCCGTCGAAGTCTGCGACGCAGGGCGGGTGATCGACGTCCACCGGGAGGGTTGCGGAGGCCAGTGTCAGGCCGGTGTGGTCCGTCAGGACCAGCTGGGTGTCGCCGACGAACACCACCTCGGCCTCGGCGTCGCTGTCGTACTGCACGGGTGCGGCGTAGGGGCGCGTGGCCGTGATGGGCGCGAGCCACAGGAGGGAGCCCGTGGGGTCGAACACCCTGTCAGAGACGACCACTTCCATGGTGCCGTCCAGATCCAGGTCTGCCAGCATGGGCTGGCGGTAGAGGCCTTCGATCCCCACCAGGCTGGCCTCGGTGGCGCCGCTGGCACCGTCGAGGATCGACGTCCCGGTTGCGATCTCGGGCACGCCGTCCGCGTCCAGGTCCGCCACGGTGGGCATGGGGTAGGTCGTGCCATCCTGGTCGGTACTCGTCCACGCATCGCTGCCATCCGCCAAGACCGCGTGCATGATGCCATCCTCGTCAAAGGCAAGGATCTCGCCGCTGCCGTCGCGGTCCAGATCGACCAATGACACCCCGCCGTCCCCATGGAAGCCGCCCTGGCTCCAGACCTCCGAACCGGTCGCGCCGTCGAGCAGGACCAGGTGAGCGTAGGAAGGGCACTCCTCGTCACTGGCTCGCCCGGTGTGGCAGAAGGCCGTGAACGCCACCTCGGGCTGGTCGCGGCCGTCCAGCACGCCGTCACCGTTGTCGTCGTCTACGCTGCCTACGACGGGCAGTACGAACACGTTCCGGTACCAGTGGTTGGCAGCCAGCTCGGTCCAGTGCCACTCGACGACAACGTCCCCAAAGCCCGCGTAGGGGCCGGTGGCGTGGCTGCAGTCCAGCTCCTCCGCGGGTTCCGAGGGCACGACCGGCCCGGTGTCGTCCGGCGAGGTGGCGCCAGGAACGCCACCCGAGAACGTGGGGTGATCGAAGCAGCCACCGGTGACGGAAGCGAGCGCCGCAGCGAGGGTGGAGGCCTGGAGGGTGAGGAGGGTGAAAGCAAACCGTCTCATGGCCGTTCCTTTCCGAGAGGGCGAAGAACTCTCCCTCTGCGACCGCGGGGTTGTTGGGGAGGGAGCCGCGATGGTCGGCGGATCGCACCCTTCTTCCGGATAGGTCCACGCAGCACCACGGATTGATCAACCTTGGCTCGAATGCGCTGCACCTTTCCCTCGGCCGCGACGGCCCTGCTACCATATCATCCCACGGAGGCCCGTTTCACCCGCTACGCACCCGGGCCGGGAGCACACCCTCGGCGACGGCGCCTTGATCGACCTCGAGGAAACGGTGGACATCGACTGGCAGCGCTCCTCCCGCTGCCGCCTTCGTTCTTCGGCCCGTGCTGCGCCCTCCGGAACCGCCTCGCGTCCGCGTTGACTGTAGGAGTCACCATGCCGCCGCTCGCCGCTGCCACGCTCGTCCTTCTAGGCGCCTGCCAGGCCCAGGAGCCAGCCACACCCCTCCCAGCCGCACCGCCGGCCGCGGAGTCTCCCGCCCCTACCCGCGGCGATCGAGCCCTCGAGGCCGGACGCGCCCTGATCGGCGAGCCCTACCGCTGGGGTGGCCGAAAGCAGGCCAGCCACCCGGGCGTGGACTGCCTGGGCCTGCTCTACCTGGCCTGGGGGGCGGTCACGAGCACCCCCTGGCGCAGCTACCCCGTGAACCCATCGAAGCTGGTGGCCAGCGGCAAGCTGGGGAGCCCCGTGGAAGGCATGGACGCAGTGCTCCGCGCCGACGTGGACCTCTCCCTGCTCCAGACCGGCGACGTGCTGTACTTTCTGGTGGCCGACTACGAGATCCCCGACGCGCCCCTGTGGGAACACGAGGGCACACCCTATTGGCCATGGCACACCGGCCTGTACGCCGGCGAAGGCCGTGCGCTACACGCCGAGCCCGGCGGTCGCGTACGCCACCAGGATCTATCGGGCATCACCTTCGACGCCCTGTTCGTCTCGCGGCCCGAATAGCAAGGGGATCGGTCCTCCGATAGGCTCCCGCCATCCCCCGGCCTCGGAAGCCCCATGTCCAGCGCTCCCCGCAAGCCCCTCCTCTGGGAGGCCATCGCCCCCATCGTCGCGGCGGCGGCCATCATCTCGGCCGGCGTGCTGCTGCTGGACGGGTCGGTGCCCATCCCGATCCTGCTGACCCTGGCCTGCATCACGCCCGCGCTGATGGCCTTGCGCCTGGGCTATCGCTGGACCGACGTCGAGGGTGGGATGCTCGATGGCATGCGGCTGGCGTTGCAGGCGGCGGTGATCCTGCTCATCGTGGGTACCACCATCGGGGCCTGGGCCCAGTGCGGCACGGTTGGGGCCATGGTCAGCTACGGCCTGCTGGTCCTGCAGCCCAGCTTCTTCCTGCCCGCCGCCTGCGTACTCTGCTCTATCGTCTCCCTGGCCATCGGCTCGTCGTGGACCACGGCCGCAACCGTCGGGGTCGCCCTGATGGGCATCGGCTCCGCCATCGGCGTTCCCGCCCCCATGTGCGCAGGGGCCATCCTCTCGGGAGCCTACTTCGGCGACAAGATGTCGCCCCTTTCCGACACCACCAACCTGGCACCGGGCCTGGCAGGGGCCAAGCTCTTCGAGCACATCCACGCGATGTTCTACACCACCCTCCCCGCCTGGATCCTCGCCCTCGTTCTCTACGGGATCATCGGTCTCACCCTCGGTACCGACAGCGGGAGCTACTCACCCGGTGACATCGCGGCCCTGCGAGAGGCCCTGCACGAAGCCCAGAACCTCGGGCCGTGGCTGTTCTTCCCCCCCCTCATGATCATCGGGCTGGCGATCTTCAGGGTCCCCGCGGTCCCGGCGCTGCTGCTGGCAACCGTGGCCGGAGGCATCATGGCCGCGGTGTTCCAGGGCGAGGGCATCGGCTCGATCCTGGCGGTCACCTACACGGGCTACGAGATCGAGACCGAGTCCACGGCGGTGAACGATCTGCTCTCCCGGGGCGGCATGTCCAGCATGCTCGACACCGTGGCGTTGGTGCTGGCGGCCACCGCGTTCGGAGGCGTCATGGAGCGCGCCGGCTTC
>CAZVHW010000203.1:9588-11837 GCA_964626835.1 uncultured Enterobacterales bacterium | reverse complement strand
TGAGCGTGGGCGAGCAGGTTGTAGGCCACCTGCTGCGTGATGCTGTGTTGGAATCGATACATCCGACGAGGCTCGGCCTCCTCGAGGGCGATCAGGCCCCGCTCGACGCTGTCTCGAAGATGCGAGGCCACCAAGGGTCGATCCTCTTTCACCGGGTGCACGTCGTGGGTGACTCGAAAGAGGAAGCGACGACCCACCACGCTGGCGACCTTGAGGGTGAACAGATGGTGGGGATCGAGGCGATCCAGGCGGCTGGTCACCGCACCCTGCACGCTGTCGGGAAGCCGGAGTTGCTCGAGCTCGAGGCCTTCGTCCGTGAGCCGGCAGTGCCGCCCTACCTTTCGGATGACCTTCATCTCGCCCAACGCCGCCACGAGCTCTTCGGTGTAGAAAGGGTTGCCCTCCGCGCGCTCGAGGAGCAGGCGCTGGACCCGCACGGGCAGCTCGTCCACGTCCAGCGCAGCGGCGGCCAGTTCGTTGATCTCGGCACGCGCCAACCCCCCGAGTTCGAGGGAGCGGCAGCGCTCGCCGTCCTCGAGCATCTCGTCCAACTCAGCGGGGGGTCGGTCCAACATCGGCCGTGCCGCGATCACCAACAAGGCGGCCGGTACGCGGCGAACAACCGCCGCGGCCAGAGCCCAAGAGGCGGGGTCCATCCAGTGGGCGTCCTCGAGCACGATGAGCAAGGGCGTCGAAGCCACCACACCGCGCAGCAGGTGGACCACGAGATCGCGGGTGTTCTCGCCGCGGACGGTTCCCGTCATCGCGCGAGTGACGTCGTTCTCGTCGAGATTCACGGGCAGGAAGGCGTTGAGCAGCGGTGCCCAGCTGGAAGCGTTGGCGTGGGAGGAGATGGAGGCCTGGGCGGCATCTCGCTGCTCCTGGAGGCCATGGGACTCTCCCAAGCCCAGCAACCCGGCCACCACGGGGCGCCACGCTCGATAGGCCGTGCTCCGCTCGATGGCGTCACCCGAGCCGAAGTGGGCGGGGACACCGAACACCTGCGACCGCTGCAGCAGCCACGAGACCAGCACGGACTTGCCAATACCCGCATCCCCGCGCACCAGGACCAGCCCACCCTGCCCCCGCTCTCGAAGGTCCACCAAGGCGCCCTCGAGCATGCGCCGCTCGGCACGCCGGCCGATGATGGGCCGGTTGGGGAGCTCGCCCTTTTGCACCGCCATGGCGATCTCGACGGTGTCCGCCTGGCGCGCCCGCACCGGCCGGTAGGGAACCACCGGCTCGCGCTTTCCCTTGACGCGCGTGGGATCCAGGATCTCGAAGTCCATGCGCGAACCCACCGCCCGTCGCGTCGCCTCGCAACAGAGGACCTCGTTGCGTGCGAGCTGCATGAGCCGGGCGGCCAGATTCACCGTGTCCCCGAGGATCGAGTACTCCCGCCGCTCTCGGTGGCCGTAGGCCCCGGCGTAGACTCGGCCCGAGGCCACCCCGATGCGGTGTGAGACCCCCCTGGATCCGAGATGCACACCGATGCGGTGGGCCGCCCGGACCGCGCGCTCCGCGTCGTCTTCATGGGACAGCGGTGGGAGACCGAAGGCGGCGAGCACCGTACAGCCCTTCTCGTCCATCATCACCTTGTCGACTGCGCCCTCCAGCCGGTAGAGCTCGCGCTGGGCGATGTGAAGCAGCTGCTGGAGCTGAGCCCGCTGTGGCAACGCCTGGCCCGGCAGCGGCGGGAGGTTCACGAACAGCACGGACAAGGGACGCAGCTCGGCCAGCCACGCCCTCATGCCAGCGTCGGCCCGATGTCGCACCGCGCCCGGGATGAAGGGCCAAACCTGGGCCTCGCTGACCGTGGGGAACAGGCCCCGGCCTGGCTCGTAGGGAAGGTCACCTTCGGGCTCACCGGCCAGTTGTTCCAGGGAGTACGCCCCCTCCGGGCCGAGCTGGCCCTGAGCGAAGCCATGAAGCTGCTCCCAGGCCTGGCCGGAGACGAGCACCTGACCGGGAAGGGCTTGCTCGGCTGCCCGACCCATGTCGTGCATGGCCTGACCGGTGACGACGAACTCCCATCGGTCCAGCAGCCCTCCAATCCGCACCATGCGTACCGGACCCGCCCCGATGCCGATGCGCAGGCGAAGGGAAACCCCAGGGAGGAAGGAATGCCGAAGCGGAGTGTCCAGCGCTCTCAAGGCGCAGCGCCCGGCCTGTCGCACCGCCCGCGGCAAGTCCTCGGGATCCCTCGCACGCCAGATAACCAGGATGGCATCACCCGCGAAGCGGACCAC
>CAZVHW010000203.1:0-9578 GCA_964626835.1 uncultured Enterobacterales bacterium | reverse complement strand
TCATTCTCGTTCATCGCCACCGGGTTCACGTTCCACGTCGCCTCCATCTTCGAGCACCAGGTCGATGAGGCGGCCAAAGACGTGGTCGAGCACCTCGGTGAGCTGCTCGGGACCCTGGGACCCGCCCTCCGCGAGCCGATCGGCCATCGAGGTGAACCCCGCCAGATCGGCGAAGAAGGTCGCGGCCTGCAAGCGCTCGCCGGCGTCACTACCGACCGAACGCCCCGCCGCCAGCCGCTCCAGGAGCAAGTCCGGCACGAAGACGGTCAGGGCCGGGTCGGAGCTCATGAACCCTCGCGGCGCGGAGCCCCCATCCTATACCTTCCGCTTCGTGCGGTCCCCCAACACCAGAGTACGGGCGCCCGTGTCAGCGCCTACGATGGCTCTTGCGGTCTCGTAGACGATCACAGCGTTGAAGGTGACGAGCAACCACAGCAGCGGCTCCTCGACGGGCAGCCCGGACCAGGCGGGGATCTTCCAGCCGATCATCATCTCGGGCCTGTAGGCCCACCACTGATAGGGCAAGGCGATGGTGCACTCCCAGAGCATGCTGATGAAGAACATGGTCAGGCGGTGGACAGGTATGCTCGCCAGTTGACCCGCTTCCGGACCTTGGTGAAGAACAGCATCGCGGGCACCATGGCCACCAGGATCAGGAAGGCGAAGTAGCCAGGGAAGCCCGGCACGGGTGTGCCGAACACCTTGAAGGCCCAAGCTCCACCCACCAGCGCGAGCCCGAGCAGCAGCGGCCACCAGGCGACGCGCAACAAGGGCCCCTCCTCGGTGAAGGAGTACGGATTGTTGGCCTGGGAATACCGGTCCAACCAGAACATGTCGCACCAGAGGTACATCATGAGGGCCACGGCGTCGCCGAAGACGTAGAAGAAGAACTCCTCGATCGGGATGTTCCAGCGGATGCCCATCAGGGCCCAGTCCCAACCCGGGGCGTAGATCTCGAGGCTGGCGGCAGCGTTGGGGAAGGTGAAGAAGAGATTGCCGAAGAAGAAATCCAGTATGCAGCCCAAGACGAACAGAGGTCCCACGGTCCAAAAGAAGGCCTTGCGCGGCAGGTGGCGGTCCGGATGCCGCCACAGGTGGAGCAGAATGGCCGCCAGGGGGACCCCCCACAACAAGAGCGACCAGGTGTAGCCATAGGGCGACGGATTGGGATGAAGGTCGAGGGGAACCACGGGCCTGGGCACGTCTACGGTCCGCAGCGTCAGCCAGGCGGGCAACCCCAAAACGAGATGGATGATCAGGACCACGACCACCGGGTTCTTGATCTGCTCGACGATCTTGATCTCCCGCCACTGCATCGCGACACCTCCGCTCCGGCCCATCCCGGCATCCTCGACATCGATGGCATTATAGGGCAAACGACCTCGCAACCTCCGGGAGGGTCCGTGAGCGACACCAAACGCCGAATGATCCTCGTGCTTGGCACCATTGGCTCGTCTCTCGTGTGGGATGGGCTGGCGGCCTTCCTCGGTTGGGGCCCATGGGCGGCCTACGCCATGACCGGCATCCTGCTGGTCGCCTTCTGCGGGTACGCGCTCCGCACCCGCGACATGGTGATCGTTCGGCTCATGTGGTTCGGCACCGTGGTGGGCTTCGGCGAGCTGTTCGCCGACAACTGGGCCGTCAACGTCAGCCAAACCCTGGTCTACCTGGGGGATGGGCCATCGGTCTGGGCTTCGCCTCTGTACATGCCCTTCAGCTGGATCGTGGTGATCACGCAGATTGGCTACCTGGCCTACTGGCTGACCTGCAAGAAAGGCTTCCTGTGGGCCATCGTCGGCGCCACGCTCCTGGGTGCCACCAACATCCCCGTCTACGAGTGGCTCGCAGCCAAGGCGGGCTTCTGGTACTACCAAGACTGTTGGTTGATCCTGAAGTACACCCCTGTCTACGTCATCGCCGGCGAGGCTGCCCTCACGGCGGTGCTCCCCCTGATCGTCTGGCGCGTCGAGTCGGTCCCCTGGAAGCGCATCCTGGTCCTCGGGGTCCTGCAGTCCCTCTGGGTCTACTTCATCTCCGCCAGGCTCTGCTACGCGATCTTCGGCTAGCCCCACACCAGGAATCCCCGTGAGCACCTTCCCCGACCTCCCCGCAATCGAGAAGCTCACGGGCGGCCGGCTGCTGGCAGGTCCCGACCCGGACCATACCGCCGTGCGGGGAGCGGCCATCGACTCTCGACGGGTGCGCCCCGGAGACCTGTTCTTCGCCCTGCCCGGGCAACGCACGGACGGCCACCGCTTCGTCTCCATGGCCTTGGCGGCAGGCGCCACCGCCGCGGTCGTGGGCAAGGCGTGGGCGGCCGGCTCTCCGGCCGTGAAGGGCCGGCTGCTCGTGGTCGAAGACCCCCTCCACGCCCTTCAGGCCCTGGCGGCCTGGTATCGCCAGACACACATCGCTCGGGTGGTCGCCATCACCGGCAGCAACGGCAAGACGGTGGTCAAGGATGCCCTCACGGCACTCCTGGCGGGTCGCTGCAGGCTCGCCGCCTCCCCGGGCAGTCACAACAGCCAGGTAGGCGTGCCCCTCTCCGTGCTGGCGGCCCCTCCAGGCACCGAGCTGGGGGTGTTCGAGGCTGGAGTGTCGGCTCCGGGCGAGATGCAACGCCTGCGCGCCATCCTCGAACCGGACCACGGCATCCTCACCAACGTTGGCTTGGCCCACATCGCGGGCTTCGGAAGCCGTGAGGTCACCGCACGCGAGAAGCTGTCCCTGTTCGAGGGGCTGCCGCCCCTAGGCTGGCTGCTTCTCCCCCACGACGATCCCCCGGTCCAGGAAGCGTCCGCAGGGCTGGCGTGCGAGCTCCTCCACCATGGCTCGGACCAACAGGGCGTAGCGCGCCTGGTCTCCATGGCTCCCACCGAGGCGGGCTCCACCATCGAGCTGCTCCTGCCCTCCGGCCAGCCCCTCGTCCTGCCCGTTCGTACCCGCTCTGCCCACCTGGTCCAGGACCTGCTCATGGCCATCACGGCCGCGGCCAGGCTCGGTCTTCCGGACGACGAGATCGCACCGCGACTCGCCGAGTTCTCGTTCGGTGCAACCCGCATGGAGCTCTGGCGCACCCCCGAAGGCGTCACCATCGTCAACGACGCCTGCTCGTCCGATCCCCTCTCGGTCCAGGCCGCATTGCAGGCGGTCGTCTCCCACGTACCCCTCGAGGGCCGCCGCATTTTCGTCTTCGGCGGAATGCGAGAGCTGGGAGAGCGCTCGGAACGAGAGCACCACCTGATCGGTACGCTCGCCGCCCAGCAGGGCTTCTCGCACCTCGTGCTGCTGGACAACCCGTTTCTACACCACACCGCCCGTGCCTTTCGCGCTGCCTTTCCCGAAGGAAAGGTGCTCCACGTGGCGGGCGCCTCCCAGGTGCGCGATGTCGTGCGCCCCCTGGCGCGGGCGGGCGACACGATCCTGGTCAAGGGGCCACGCCACGAGGGGCTGGCCAAGGCGGCCCAGGCCATCTGGGAGTCCATGGCGGCCACGCGCCTCATGGTGGACCTGGGGGCAGTGCGCGAGAACATCGCCCGCATCAGCGCCCATGGCTCCCAGAGGCCCAAGCTGCTGGCCATGCTCAAGGCTTGGGCCTACGGCACCGACTTCTCCCGGGTGGCCACGTGGCTGCAGCGCACCGGCGTGGACTGGATCGGTGTGTCTGCCGCTGACGAAGGCGCCCTGGCGCGACGCGCGGGCGTACACCTGCCGATCCTGGTGACGCTGCTGTCGGTGGACGAGGTGGACAAAGCCCTGCGCTACCGACTGACCCCGGTGGTGTACTCCCTGACCATGGCCCGGCAGCTCGCCACCGAAGTGCACCGGCTGGGCGGCACCCTCGACGTACACCTCGAGGTGGACACCGGCATGGGCCGGCTGGGCATCCGGCCCGAGGAATGCGAAGAACTCGTTCGCTGCGTGCTCGCTTCGGGAGTGCTCCGGCCGACCGGTTTCATGACCCACCTGAGCAGCGCCGACGACCCCGAAGCCGACACCTACACCCATGCCCAGCTCGACCGCTTCGAGGCCTGCCTCGCCACGGCACGCCAGGTCGGCCTCGGCGAGGTCCTCGTACACGCCAGCGCCACGTCGGGGGCGCTGCGCTTCGCCCGGGCGCGATACGACATGGTACGCGCCGGGCTGGGCCTGTGGGGCATCTACGGCTCGCCCGCCCTCGAGCAGGCCCTCGAGCTCCAGCTGGCCGTCTCCCTCGTCAGCCGCATCGTGCACGTCAGCAGCTACCGGCAAGGCGAGCGCATCGGCTACGCGGGCGCCTACCGCGTGCCGCGCGACGGCGTCCGCGTGGGCGTCGTGGGCGCAGGCTACAACGACGGCATCCCCTGGTCCCTCTCCAACCGCGGGCAGGTCCTGGTGGCGGGTAGGCCAGCGGCCATCCTGGGACGAATCTCCATGGACTCCATGGCGGTGGATCTGAGCCACCACCCGCAAGCTGGCGTGGGTGACGAAGTGCTCGTCTTCGGAAGCCGAGACGGCCACACCCTTCGGCCCGAGGTGGTGGCGGAGCTGGCGGGCACCATCCCCTACGAGCTGTTGGTGCGCGTCGACAGTCGGCGGGTCCAGCGGCTGTTCGTGGGGGAGTAGTGCACACGATCGCACTCCATCTCGTGCTCGCCTTCACCGGCTGTACACAGGACGGTCCGAGCCAGGCCACACCCGAACAGACCGTCAACGAACAGGGCCGCCAGACCTGCCGACATGTCGCTTCGGCTGTGGCATGCGGCCCAACGCCGTCGAGCTGATTCCAGCGCTCGAGGCGGTCGAGCGGACGGGCGACGACCTGGAGGCGCTGGTGGCGATCATGGTGGACCTCCCCCGCGAAGAGCTGCAGGAAGACGAATACTACGACTTCGTCGCGCACCTGTTTCCGTTCGACCAGGAGCGACCCGGCTGGGAGATAGAGCGCGCCTTCTCCACCATCGACGATCCCCGCATGGCCGAGGTGTTCCTGAGGGGTCTGTTTCTCCAGTACGGCTACGACAACGCGACCGAGCCAGAACGCTGCATGGTCTTTTGGGAGCGCTTCCCCGAGCTCGACCAACGAGAGAGCGCCTTCGGGCTGGCCAATGGCATCGCCCGGGGCTTGGCCGCGAAACGAACCACCGACGAGCGGGCGGACCTCGACCTCGCGCTCGCGGTCACCTCCGGGCTCCACGGCCTGCCACGCACGATCTTCCTCGAGGAGCAGGCCTGGCAGCTCGTGGCTGGCACCTGGGAGGATCCCGAGGCCGCGTTCGCAGGGTTCTCGGCGACCCTGACGGAGGACGACCGCTGCGTCGCATGGCACGGCTTCGCACGGGCGACCACGGGCTGCATGGCCGAGCTAACCGAGGCTAGCGCCCTGGCAGAACGAGCTCCGCCCTCATGTCGCATGCACGTCCTGCACGGGGCCCAGCGCCAGCGCTGTCCGACACCGATCCATCTCGACCGAGGAGCTCACCTGATGGCCCCTTGTGGGATCACGCCCGAGGATCTCCCCGCCTGGGCGGAGCTGGACCCGCTCCCCTAGCAGCCGTCCAGACTAGCTCCGGGTGGTCGAGGTTCCCGCCCGAAGGGCCTCGAGGTTGCGCTCGAGCTCCGCGGGCAGCGCAGACTCGATCTCGGTGCCGTCCGGCAGGACCAGCTTCCAGGCGTGCAACCACAGCCGCCCGGGGAATGCAGGCACTCGCCTGGGGCGCTTGGGACGGTAGCGGTCGTCGCCCACGATGGGCAGGCCCAGCCCATGCAGGTGACGGCGAATCTGGTGCTTGCGGCCCGTCTCTGGCTCGACCCGCAGCAACGAGAAGCCGCCCAGGGCTTCGTGGAGGCGATAGCGGGTGACGGCCTGGAGGGGCTTGCGGCGGCGAGAATCGGCCAAGGTCCGTCGGATGACGCCCTTTTTGTGTGCATGGCCCTGGCAGAGAGCCAGGTAGACCTTGCGCACCTCTCCCTGGGCAAACCAGCCGGAGGCCAGAGCGCGGTCTCTGGGATCGGCAGCACAGAGCACCAGGCCCGAGGCGTCCTTGTCGAGGCGATGGACGGGTACCAACCCGGGGGCCGCTTCAGGCTGCTCGGTGAGCCAGCTCGCGAGGTCCAGGTCGCCGCCCGTACCGGGATGCACCATCATTCCGGAGGGCTTGTGCACGGCCACGACGGCGCCGTGGCTAGAGAGGATGCGAGGCTGATCGGACTGGAACGACATGGGCCCCCACGTCGCACGGCACGCCTCGGGCGTCAATCACGAGAGCTCGAGTATCGGAGAACGAAGTCCCGTCTAGAGGACCTTGATGGCGGCCAGCATGCGAGCCCACTGCTGCCGAAGGTCGTGCACACCTTCGGGGTTCTGCTGCTCGCGCTCGAAGAAGAGCTCCAGCTCCTCGAGTTCACCCTTGTCGAGCCACATGCCGCACCCACAAGGGCACTCGTCGATGACCACCTGGGAGGTCCATGCGTACTCGTGTCGGGCCATGCGCGTGCCGCAGACCGGGCAGTCCAGGTGGGGTTGGAGCTTCTGACGCGCCACCTGGTAGGCCCCCGCCACGGCGTCCTGTGCAGGGATCACATCGTCGTCGTGGTCGTGGACATGCACTCGCTGAAGTGCCTCGAGCTCTCCCTTGTCGAGCCATGTTCCGCCGCACATGGTGCAGGCGTCGATCTCGACGCCTCCTTCGACGGACTGCTTCTCGAGGGTGGCTTGGTCGAGCGGGCACAGCATGGCGGCTCCGAGGACGAGAGGGGTGGCTTCCATAACCGGACGCGCCCGCGTAGGGTCCTTACACGCTGTCCCGCCCACCGGCAGATGGAGGCACCATGCTCGCGCGCTCTCTCCCCTTCGTTTCTTGCCTGGGCCTGCTCGCCTGCAACCCGCCCCTGCGGGGAGGCCTGTACCTGATCACGGTGTCCGACGTGCGCAACGACAGCTGCGATCTCTGGGCCGAGGCCTGGGACTACGAGGACGACGGCTCGATCTGGTGGGACGACAAAGAGACCATGGTGGTCGAGACGACGGACGGCCAGTGGTTCTGGCACTACGACGGTGACGAGCTGACCTCCCAGGAAGAGACCGTCGAAGCCTGGGCCGACAACTGCGACGCGGTGTTCTCCGAGGATGCGGTGGGCACCATCGACGACCCCAACCACTGGTCCTACACCCACAGCATCGAGCTGAACCTCGAGGGAGTCTGCTGGGACTACAACACCGAGATCATGCCCTGCACGGTGGACGTGGACCACGTAGCGGAGCGGATCGGTGACTGAACCACCCCACCCCGACTAGTCGGTGATGCCGCGACCGTCGGCTGTCCACGCCGTGTTTCACGCTGGGCAACGGCCCACGAGTCATCACCGGACACTCGCGAAAAGGGGAGAACATCCGGTACGCCGCTCGTCCACGGCGTACAATTCGTGAGAGGATGCCGGGCGCGCGGATCTGTCACCGAGTTCACTTGACCACCACCCGGACAGTCATTTACGAGGCCACCACTTCCTCTGCGCGATCACGTCGACCGTATGTCGATGCGGTGAGAACTGAATGCCCACGATCCTCCAACAGTCCCGCGATCCCGAGACCCAGTAGATCACGATGCTCGAGTCCAAACACCGCGAGGTCTGACATCGTCGACCAGCAGATCATGCGGGCGCTTGCGGAGCTATAGGTCTTCGACACGACCCACCACCCCTGACCCGACCCCACCCGTCCACTGGAGCCCTCGCGTCGACGTCGTAGAGAGCCACCAGCGGCCACGGAGCCAAAGAGATGGCGACCCTCGAACAAGGCAGCCGTGTGAGCATCGTCGGAGGCGGGCCGGCGGGTAGCCTGTTCGCCATCCACTTGCTCATGCAAGCCGAGATGAAGGGCCTTCGCCTGAAGGTGACCATCCACGAAAGGCGCAGCTTCGAGCGGGACGGGGCACCCGGCTGCAACATGTGCGCGGGGATCCTGTCGTCCACGTTCATCCGAGCGCTGGCCCGTGTGGGGCTCACGATCCCTCCGTCGGTGATCGTCAGCCGCATCAGCTCCTACTACCTGCATACCGTCCACGGCACGTTCGAGGTGCCCCAGCCGCATCCCCTCGAGCCGATCTACACCGTGTACCGAGGGGGAGGCCCCAAGCTGGCGGGCAGCGACGAGGTGGCGAGCCTGGACGGCTTCCTCCTTCGAGCCGCCTTGGAGCGCGGCGCCGTCCTCGAGCAAGCTTCGGTCGAGCGTGTCGGGATGCGCAAGGGACGACCGGTGCTGCACACCTGCAACGGCGAGACGGGCTGCGAGCTGCTGGTGATCGCTACGGGAGTCAACGCCAAGCTGACCGCGAAGCTGCCATCGCCCTATCGCCCCCCTGCCACCCGCACGATGAAGCAGATCGAGCTCAAGGGAGACCCGAAAGACATCCGCAAGGCGCTGGGCAGTCACGTACACGTGGTGATGGCTGGGGGCCCCCAGGTGGACTTCGGCACGCTGATCCCAAAAGGTGAGTACGTCACCGCCAGCATGATGACCCGCGGAGCGAACGCTCCTGACATCGACCAGTTCGTCGCGCTCCCGACCGTCCAGCGGATCCTCCCGCCCGGTCTGGTGAAGGTCTGCAGGTGCGAGCCCCGTGTCGCCATGCTTCCTGCGGGCCATCCCTTCGGCGAGCGGATGGTGGTCGTCGGCGACGCGGCCGTCGCGCGCCAGTACAAGGACGGGATCGGATCCGCCTTCGAGACCTCCCTGGTGGCCGCGCGGACCGCCGTGCGGCACGGCATCTCGCGAGCCGACTTCGAGCGCTACTACCTGCCCACCTGCCGCACCATGGCCTGGGACAATCGTGTAGGACGGTTCCTCTTCTCGGCCCACCGGTACTTCAAGGAATCGCGTCGTTTCTTCTTCGTCCAGAGCCAGATGGCGAAGGAAGAACGACTCGCCCCCTACCCAGCACGCCGCATGCACCCGGTCACCTGGGGAATGTTCACGGGCACCCACACCTACCGCCACGTCTTTCGGCGCCTCTTCTCCGTGAAGCTTTGGTGGAGCCTGCTCCGCACCGCGACGCGCTTCCTTCCCAAGGACGCCCCCCAGCCCGGTGCCCTGACTCACCGGGCCCCCGAGCCCAAGACACGGATCCTCGTCCTCGGTGGAGGCTTCGGGGGCGTACACACCACCCTGAAGCTCGAGCGAGCCCTGCGCCGCGATCCGGACGTGGCCATCACCCTGGTCAGCGACGAAAACTTCTTCCTCTTCACGCCCATGCTCCACGAGGTGGCCAGCGGGCGCATCGAGACCCGCCACATCGCCGCCCCCATCCGCAGGCTCAGGGGAGGCAGACACTTCCGGTTCATCCAGGCCCGCGTGCACTCGGTGGACCTGGACCAGTCCGTGGTGCACACCGATCGAGGCGCGATGCCCTACGACCGGCTCGTGCTGGCACTGGGGTCGGTGACCGACACGGACAGCCTGGGGTGCACCCGAGACAGGGTGCTCGGCCTGAAGACCCTGCGAGACGCGGTCAACCTCCGAAATCACGTCATCAGGATGTTCGAGACCGCGTCCGCGGTCCAGGGCGATCCATCCGCATGGCTCACCTTCGTGGTGGTCGGCG
>CAZVHW010000202.1:9382-11886 GCA_964626835.1 uncultured Enterobacterales bacterium | reverse complement strand
ACGCAGAGGTCCGGTGGCATGGCAGCGACCGCCCTGGGCGGGGTCTCCCCGAGGGGTTCGGCGTTCAGATTCTGGACTTCGAGACCTCCGGGGACAGCGGCCGCTACTCCAAGCTGTTGCTCTTCCTGTTAGCCATCCAATCTCCCGAGCAGGAGAACGCGGGTTGAACTCCCGACAGACCCCATGACCGAACTCCACACCAAGCAACTCGAAATCCTCCAGGATCTGGCCCGCAGCAACTACCACAAGGCCATGGAGGTGCTGCGACGCGCCGAAGAGGCCAAGTGTGCCCTGTCCTACACCGACAGCTTCGAGCTCAACTTCTCCGGCGAGGGGTGGCCACGCCGCGGCCGCCCACAGCAGGTCGACAACTTCACCGTCAGCCTGCACCGCGACCGCTTCGACGCTGCCGCTCGAGAGCTGGCCATCGAACAAGCCGCCCTGGTGGACCGCGTTCGTCGCAACGCCGGCTGGGAATGGTCCGACATCACCACGATGTTGTTCACCGGCCAGGGCACCCGCGTGCCCGCCATCCGCCAAGAGGTCCTCGCCACCCTACAGTCCCAGCGCGGGACCGACGCGCCCCCACTCATCGTGGTCCAACCCGACGACGGCTCGGGCTTCGATCCCAAGCGCTGCGTCGCCATGGGCGCCGCCATCTGGGGCACCCGTCAAGACGCCCGATGGATCGCGGTCCGCAACCGCCTGGCCGAAGAGCTCACCTTCGACGTCCAGCGCCCATGGGGCCCCTTCCGCTTCGAGACCGTACCCGGGCTCGAGCGCGGCACGGCCTTGCCCACCGAAGCCTCCATCCAGTTCCGCGGCCCCCGCAGCTCCCTCGAGCTGTACAAAGACCGCAAGATCCACGTCGTCTTCAGCTTCCCCCCGGCCACCGAGGTGGTGGTCCGTGTGGAAGGGCCGGGCCAGTACCTGCTGAAGTGTGGCGACACCTGGGTCCGCGGCGAGCAGGTGCAATGATCCCATGATCTCCACCATCGCCCTCGTCCTGTCCGCCATCGCCCTGCTCCTGGCCATCGGAGCCGTCGCCATGACCATCAAGCAGAAAAAACAGTTCGTCTCCCTGCACGACCACGTCCGAAGGCTCGCCGAAAAACAGGCAGCCTCTCCCGTACCCGAGCTCGAGCCCCCCCGCGGCCCCAGGCCCGATCCCGATCCCGATCCCGATCCCGATCCCGATCCCGATCCCGATCCCGATCCTCCGATCTCCGATCCCCAGCCCCCGATCTCCGATCCCGATCCCAAGCGCTCTCCAGCTTCCCTCGACAGCCACCAGGGTGATCGGCGCGCCGTAGGTACCGCCACCAACGACACGCCCACTGCGACCCGGGCACCCGACACCACCCCCCAGCCCGATCCGGCACCCCAACAACCCGAACCGGCGCCCCAAAAGCCAGCCCCCCCTCCCCTCGACCCCCAGTGGCAGGCCTGGCTCGACCAGCTCCGCTCCCTCCCTCACGGCGCCGTGGCAGGCCTGCTGGGCGAAGTCCTCCTCCACTCCAAGCGCCTGGCCGTCGGCTTCGCCCACGCTCCCGACCGCCAGTCCTTCGTCGAGGACGTCACCGAAGGCTTCCGGCGGCGCCTGACCCGCTACCAGCAGTGCGCCCGGGACGAGGCCACCTTCGTCGAACGTTGGGTGCAGCCCGACTTGGTCACGGCCCTGGACCTGTTGGCGCGGTACCAGTCCCAAGCCACGGCGGACGCCCGGAATGGACACGCACCGGCCGCACGGCTCGCAGCCTGGATGGCCGCGGCTCTGTACGACAGGCTCGGCCCGGAATGCGAAGCGGAGGGCTGGTTCGCCCTCGACCGCATCGTTCCCTTCCAGACACGCTTCGATCCCCAGCTGCACAAGGGAGTGGACGGCCGGGCGGTCCCAGGTGCCCGGGGCTTGGTGGTGGAGGTGCAGCGCGTGGGCCGCATCCACCCCGTCGAGGGCTACCCCCTCGACAAGGCTCACGTGGTGGTGGGACGCTGATGTACGAATGGGACCCCCACAACCGGCGCTTCGTCACGCGCCCCCGCTGCCCCTACCCGGACTGCGGCCAAGCGGTGGAACCCGCCCATGCGGAGCGGGTGTTCTGCTGGTGTCGCCACTGCGAGCGCCCCTACGAGTCTGCCCTGCTCCGCCCCGCCGACGAGGGCCCCCCGGGCGAGTGGACGCGTCGCCCCGATTCCGCCTTCTGCACCTTCTCGGGCGCCCCCCTGGTGGAGCTCTCCCCCTTGGACTGGGGCGAAGCCGGCGGTGGCCCCGGCCGCAGCGGCTGCCTGGCCGATCCACGCGGCAACGCCTTCGGCATCCCCCGCACGGATCGCGCCTTCACCCTGCAGGACCGAGAGCGCCACGGCTGGCACGTGACCAACATCTGTCCGAACGAGAGCGACGATGCCAGCGACGCCGTCTCGGCCCTGGCCGTGCTGCGCGGGCGGGTGCTGGCGATCACGATGCGCGGCCGTCTGGCCATCCTCGACCCCCAGAACGGCAC
>CAZVHW010000202.1:0-9372 GCA_964626835.1 uncultured Enterobacterales bacterium | reverse complement strand
GCACACTGTTGGACAAGCGACCCCTCGTATGGCCCAGCTTCCCCCCACCGGACATGAGCTGGCCCGTAGACATGCCCCCTGCTGCTCGGGGCTGTCAGCTCGCCGTCGCCTCCCCCCGCGAAGCACAGTTCCGCAACCTGCGGGCCCAGCTCTTCCCCGGCACACCTCCTCCGAGCAAGCCCTACGGCCTGTCCAAGCCCCAACAACCCGGGGCGCGCTTCTTGGGTCCTCCCCTCGGTGTGGACACCCGCCCCCCGCTGTTCTGCCTGCTCGAGGGCATCCCCAGCATGCGCACCCTCGAAGACCCCCTGCTGCGCTTCTTCGAGCTGGACGGCAGCGAGGTGGGGCGCTGTCCGGCTCCAGGTATCGCCCGCCCCCCCACCTACGACCATCGCACCGGAAACGTCGTCTGGATCACCCGCGAAGGCTTCGTCCAGGTCCTACACCGGGACGACTGCCGAACGCTCGAAGGCGCCCGGCCCACCGACCTGTTCTCCGATGACATCCTGGACCTGGACGTCTCGGCGCGGCCTACAGCGGTGCTGGCGCCAGACCTGGCAGGCCAGACCGAGCTCTGGGTCGCCGACGTGCGACCCGCCACGGGTGACCTGCTGATCTACAAGGCGGCCCTCGAGCCCGCCCTGCAAGCGGGAGAGGTGCACTGGACGCGACAGCGCCTCGGCAAGCGGGGCGACCTGGTCGCCCTCTCCGTGGGTTGCGGCCCCGGCCACCGCGCCAATGCTGCCGCCCAGGTGCTGGCCGTGGCCACCGACCAGGGCGTGTTCACCTTCCCCAAGGCTTCGAGCGACGCCATGGAACAGGACGCAGCCAGAGGCCACGAGGGAGCCGACCGCCGCGGCAGCTGGGACACCCCCGTGGTCACCTCCGCCGGCGTCATCGCACGCGTACCCGGTTCCATCCACCTGCTCAACCGGGGCATGGGCTGGGCCGACCGCGCGAGCCCCCGCCTGGCTTTGCCCGTTCGCTACGCAGGCACACAGGGGCTGGCCATCTTCGGTCGCCGCGTCTTCGTCGGAGTAGGCTTGGGGGTACGCTGCTTCGTGATGGAACCCGAGGAGGTCCCATGAGAGCCAGGTTCCTCGCCCCCGTCCTCCTGATCGCGAGCCTGGTCTGTGCAGGCTGCTCCCAGCTCGAGCTGGTCGGCGCCGGGGATCCCTACCCGGACGATCCCCGCCTGGGCGCCCAACAGATCGCACAGTGCTCCAACGACAGCGCCGCGGTGCTCGAGGGCAACCGCCCCGTCTCCGACCGCACCGGAAACGGCAAGCTCTCGGGTGAGCCCCTGCCCTTTGCCGGGCGCTCCCTGCACCACGTGCTGGCCCTGGACTACTCCGGCAGCATGTTCGGCGGCTACGAGCGGCGGGAGCCCACCGACAAGGCCACCGGCTGCGGGTGGACCCGCTCGAGCCGCGGCACCCGCTCACCCAACGGCGACTTCTACTGGGAGCTTTCCGCCTTCCGGGACCTGCTGCGCAACGGTGCGCTGGCCGGTGCGTCCGCAGGCGACCCCATCCACGCGGTGGTCTTCAACAAGGACGTCTTCGTGCTCGGTGGCGACGGCGCGGCGCGCTTCGACCGCGGCTGGCAAGGCAGCGTCCCGGCGGCGGACACGGATCCGGACACCGCGGTGAAGCGCCTGGTCTCCCCATCGGCCGGCGGCAGCCTGCCCGAACGCTGGAAAGCCGACTGGGCCACGTCGCGCATGTGGGACGAGAGCCGAATGGCGGGCGTGCTCGACGCCTCGGCCGCGCTGTTCGAGGCCGACGAGTCCCGCGACGGCATCCTATGGATCGTCACCGACAACATCATCGAGACCACCTCGAGCGACAGCTTCTCGAAGGAAGCCGAGCTCAACCGCCAGTTCTACCTGCGCTTGAAGCAAGACCCCCGCTGGCAGGTGGTCTACGCCTACCCCGTGCACCAGGCCGACTGGCTCTGCGGCTCCACGTTGCTGGTCTACGGCATGTACTACTCGAGCCGCGAGAGGTTGTCGGAGACCAGCTACTTCGAGCTCACCGACGGCGACCCCTCCAAGCTCTCCGGTCCCGGCCACGTCTCCACCTTCGGCAAGCTGGCCAACCCTGGCTCCCCGGCACCGGGCCACCCCTTCAAGCTCAAACCCGACGACATGGACCTGCTGCGCGTGGCCTTCGATCGCAAGATCGACTGCCCACCGGCCAAGGCCGGACAGGCCCGCCAGTGTCGCGCCACCCTGACCATCGAAAACCTCCTGAAGCACCGCCGCATCGAGGGTGCCCGGCTGCACCTCGAGAGCGGCCGGCTCGATGCCTGGAACCAGACCGGCAAGCGCGTCGTGCGGGTCCCCACGGCCAAGCCCCTGCCCTCCGGCGCCGTCACGGCCGACGTCGTGTTGGCCGAGACCATCCAACCGGGGGGCTCGAAGACCATCGAGGTGGACCTGATGGTCCCGGCGGTGGAGACCGAGGAACACACGCTGCGGGACTACTGGGAAGCCGCCAATCACGAGCGCTTCCGCATGCTGGGATCCATGTCCGTCGCCATCTCCGAGCTGCGTACCAGCATGGCGGTGGACGAAGCCCAGCTGGGCGATGTCTACGGTGTCTCCAGCCTGCCGGAGATCTTCCGCAACCCCAACACCTCCAACCTCAACGCCACCATCTGCAACAAGATGTGGGTCGACAACCCCGCCTGGCTGGTCTCCCTGGTCATCCTGGGGGCCCTGGTCCTGGTGGTGCTGATCATCGTGCTCGGGGTCTGGCTGCTCAAGCCCACCTTCCGTGTCGTGGTCATCGACGAGGTCGAGCAAGGCCGAATCCGGGTCACCCGCATCCTGGGCGCCACCATCGAGCACCGCAGCCGCGACGTGGCCAAGGTCCGCCAGTCCCTGGGCGGTTCCCTGCGGGTCATCGGCATCAAGCCCTACCGGGTGCGCCGCGTCGGCGGCCACTGGGAGCTGCGGGACCACGACCAAGACATGGGCGAGCGGCATCGGTTGGAGCTGCGGCGGCGGTCCAGGCCGTCGGCGCGAGCGCGGAGTGGTGACGAGTTCTGACGATGGGATACCCTTGGAGAATGCTAGACCGCATCAAGGCAATCTACGCCCGCATCAAGGCCGTCGGACGCCGCGTCCAAGCCAGGGCCGTGGTGGCCGGGCTGGCGGTGCTCTACCTGACCGGCATGGGCGTCGCCAAGCTGCACTTGCTGGTCTTCCGCCGCTCGCTGTTGCGCCCTCCTCCGGCCGACGCCGACTCGTTCTGGCTGCCCTCGAGCGTCGGTAGCTAGCTGACCATGCGAAAGCTGATCCTCATCCTCCGCGAAGCGGGCCACCTGGTCTGGCAGAACAAGCTCTGGTTCATGATGCCCATCCTGGTCAGCCTGGCCCTGCTGGCCTTCCTGGTCTACACCCTGGGCCCCACGGCGATGATCACGTTCCTGTATGCGGGCATCTAGGATCCGCGGCACATTGGCCACGCTCATCCCCACGTGCCACGTGTCCGCGGCCCAGGCGCGCCGCTCTGGACGCCCCTGCACCCCTGAAGCCCGGAGCCCGAGGCCCGGAGCCCGACTGCCATGAACATCGTCGGGCTGTCCTGCTATTACCACGACGCCGCGGCGGCCGTGGTCCGCGGGGGCGACATCCTGGCGGCCGCCCAGGAAGAACGTTTCGACCGTCGCAAGGGCTCCGAAGGCCTGCCCAGCCTGGCCGTCAACGCCTGCCTCCAGCACGCGGGCATCACCCTCGAGGACGTGCCTGCGGTCGCATTCTACGAGAAGCCCTTCTCGAAGCTCGAGCGGGTCATCATGGGACATCTGCGGGCCTGGCCGCGCTCCTATCGCACATTCCTGAACACCTTGCCCCCCTGGCTCGAGGACCGCCTGGTCTTGCCCCTGGCCCTCAAGCGCGAGCTCGCCTTCGAGGGGCAGGTCCACTTCGTCCCCCACCACCTCTCCCACGCAGCCAGCGCGTTCCTCCCCTCCCCCTTCGACCAGGCGGCCATCATCACCGCCGACGGCGTGGGCGAGTGGCACACCACTACCATGGGTGTGGGGCGCGGCACCACGATCGAGCTTCAGCGAGAGCTTCGTTATCCCGACTCCCTGGGGCTGCTCTACACCGCCATCACCACGTGGCTAGGCTTCCAGGCCCTGCGCGGCGAAGGCAAGGTCATGGCCCTGGCCGAGCTTGGGGAACCCGCCCATCTCGAAGACCTGGAGCGGCTCATCCAGCTACGCCCGGACGGCAGCTTCCGCCTCGACCGCGAGGCCTTCGGCATCGTCGAAGGCGACCGCATGTACGGCCAACCCTTCGTCGAACGATTCGGCCCCGCACGCCAGCCGGGAACACCCCTCGAACAAACGCACAGGGACATGGCCTGCAGCCTGCAGCGCCTGCTCGAAAAAGCCCTGCTCGCCATGGCGCGCCACCAACACGAGCGCACCGGCTTGACCAAGCTCTGCGTGGCCGGTGGCGTGGGACTGAACATCACCGCCACCAGCCGCATCCTCGAGGAGACTCCCTTCGAGGAGATCTTCATCCAACCCGCAGCGGGCGACGCCGGGGGCGCGCTGGGGGCCGCGCTGTGGCTGGCAGCGGCCACGGGCGCCGAGCGCGGCGCCCCCATGCACAGCGCCGCGCTGGGGCCCTCCTACCCCTCCTCCCACGCTCTTCGAGCCCTGCGTTCCCACGGCCTGGCCCACGAACAGCTCGAAGAAAACGAGCTCTGCCGCCGCACCGCCCGCCTGATCGCCGACGACCGCATCGTCGGCTGGTTCCAGGGCCGCCTCGAGTTCGGACCGCGCGCCCTCGGACAACGAAGCATCCTCGCCAATCCCTGCAACCCGGACATGAAGGACATCCTCAACGACCGGATCAAGCACCGCGAGCCCTTCCGGCCCTACGGCGTCTCCGTGCTCCACGATTCCATGGACCAGTTCTTCGAGCCCGCCCGGACCTCCCCCTTCATGCTGCAGGTCTCCCAGGTCCGCGACGACAAACGCGAGGTCATCCCCGCCGCCATGCACGTCAATGGCTCGTCGCGCCTGCAGACCGTCACGGCCGAGCACAACGGCATCTACCACCGCCTGATCAGCGCGTTTCGCGACATCACCGGTGTGCCCATGGTCATCAACACCAGCTTCAACGACAGCGGCGAGCCCATCGTCTGTACGCCCGAAGACGCCGTCCGGTGCTTCCTCGCGACCGAGCTCGACGCGCTGGTCATCGGCAACCTGCTGGTCACGGAGAAGCCGGAACCGCGCGCCTGATCCACTCGAGCGCGCTGCCCCCCCCTCCCCGCCTCCGAATACGGGCGCAAGTAGCCACCCTTGCGCCAAGGGTGGGCAGTTCCGCCCGCCGGGGCCCCCACAGGCAGGGGGTCGGCCATACAAGCACCGGAATGGGGGAGGAGAACGCTATTCCTGGTTACTTGGGCCTTGATGCCTCGAACGGTCCTCGGAATCAGCGACGACTACACCGCAAACGTGGCCCTGTTGGTGGATGGCGCTCCCGCGTTCGCCGTCGCCAACGATCGCCTGACCCGACGCAAGGGCGACGCGGGCTTTCCCGACGCGGCCATCGCTGCTGCGATGCACCACACCGGCCTGAGCGAGGACGACATCGACGAGGTGGTGGTCGCCAACCGCACCCACTTCGTCTACCGGCTGCTGCGCACCAGCTTCGAGGGCTACAGCCACGACTTCTTCAGCCTCGAGCAAAAGGCCTACCTCCGCTACCACGACATGGTGTGGCACTCAGCCCCGTTCAGGCATGGGATCCACGCCTTCAACAAGCTGCTGCTGGCCTCGAAGCTCCGACGCCGCGTGCGGCTGTGCGACCACCACCTGGCCCACGCGTGCTGCGCCCTGGCGACCTCGGGCTTCGACCGCAGCCTGGTGGTCACCCTGGACAACCTGGGCGACGGCGCCTCGGCCAAGGTCCACAGCTGGCAGGACGGGCGGCTGCGCTACCTGTATGGCTCGCGGGCCAGCGACTCGCCTGGCCAGTTCTACGGCGAGATCACCCAGCTGCTGGGCTACAACCCCCTTCGCCACGCCGGCAAGGTCACCGGGCTGGCGGCCCACGGCGATCCCGAGCCTGCCTACGGCATCATGCGCGAACTCTTCTCGCTGTCCAAGGACCGCCAGCGCTTCCGAATGATGCCCAGCTGGGCGCGCTGGCAGCGCCACGGTCCCTGCTGGCGGCTGAGCCTGTTCTCCGCCGAGGATGTCGCCGCCGCCGCCCAGAAACGTCTCGAGGTGGTGGTCTCCCGAATGGTGGCGGGGGCACTCGAGCGCACTGGGCACCACCAGCTGGCCGTGGCCGGCGGCGTCGCCGCCAACGTCAAGCTCAACCGAGTGCTGCGCCGCCTACCGGGTGTAACCGCCCTGCACGTGCACCCAGGCATGTCCGACGAGGGGCTGGCCCTGGGCGCTGCCTGCTCGTCCCTGCTGCGCGCCGGGCAGCTGGTGCCGCGTCTCCTCCCCTCGCCCTACCTGGGGCCTGGCTACGACGAAGACCAGATCGAAGCGAGCTTCGAGAAGGCCGACCTGCAGAGCATCCAGCCTGACCGACTGGCACGGGTGGTGGCCAAGCTGCTCGCCGCGGGGCACACCGTGGTGCGCTGTGCGGGGCGCCTCGAGTACGGGCCCCGGGCCCTCGGCAACCGCTCCATTCTCTACCGGCCCGACGACCCCACGGTGATGACGTGGCTCAATGACCACCTGATGCGCACCGAGTTCATGCCCTTTGCGCCCGTGGTACGCCGTGAGGACGCCGAGCGCTGCTTCGAGGGCCTCGAGGGCTGCTGGGATCCCGCCCGCTTCATGACCATCGCCCTGGACTGCACGCCCTGGTTCCAGCACCGCTGCCCGGGGGTGGTCCACGTCGACGGAACCGCGCGACCCCAGATCGTCACTCACAACGAAAATCCCGTCTATCACGACATTCTCACTCACTACAAAGAGCTCTCGGGCCTCCCCTGCCTGCTGAACACGAGCTTCAACATGCACGAAGAGCCCATCGTCTGTAGACCGGCCGACGCGGTTGGCGCGTTCACCTCGGCCGGCCTCGATTTTCTCTCCACAGACCGGCGCGTGGCCTGGGATCCCCGGCGCCCCGAACTGAAGAAGGTCCTGATCGATGCTTGTTCTCGGGATCAATGAACTCTACCACGACTGCTCGGCCGCCCTGGTCAAGGACGGCCGGCTGGTGGCCGTGGTGGAAGAGGAGCGGCTCGACCGGGTCAAGCACACCCCCGGGTCCTGCTGGGGAGGCGCCGCACCCGAGCGCTCCATGGCCTACTGCCTGGAGGCCCTGGGAGTCAGCGAGCGCGACATCGACGCCGTGGCCCTGTCGTACGACATGTCCGGCTACCTATCGGTCAAGACCGTCTTCGACGCCGCCATGGCCAACCTGCGCCGCGGGGGCCTGGACATCATCCGGCGCCGCGTCGCCAGCGGGGACCACGCCGCCAACGTCCTGCAGGGCAACATCGTGGGCTACTTCGGCCAGCGCCGCCGCTGGCTGGCCGACATCCAACGCCGCTTCGGCCGCGTGGTGCCCATCTCCCACCACCTGGCGCACGCCTCGAGCGCCTACCGCATGTCCGGCTTCGACGACGCCAACGTGCTGGTGATCGACGGCCTAGGCGAAGACCACTCCACCTCGCTGTTCCACGCCCGCGGTAGCACCATCACCGGCCCGTTCCGCACCTGGTCCCAGTACCAGTCCCTGGGCATGCTCTACAAGACCGCCACCTTCCTGCTGGGCTTCGGCTACTTCGGCGACGGCAAGACCATGGGCCTGTCCTCCTACGGCACCGAGCGCTCGGACCTGTCGGACATCGTCCAGGTCCGCGACGGCGGCTACCGCATCCGCTTGAGCCGCATCAAGAAGCTCTCCCGCTACGCGCGCCCCCAAGGGGACGCCCCCATCACCCAAGACCACAAAGACGTCGCCGCCACCGTCCAGGCCATGCTCGAGCGAGCGGCGACGGCCCTGGCCCGGGATCTGCACCGGCGCACCGGCAGCCGCAAGCTCTGCCTAGCGGGGGGCGTGGCGCTGAACTGCAACATGAACTCGGTGCTCCGTTCGTTGCCCTGCGTGGACCAGCTGTTCGTCCAGCCCGGCGCCATGGACATGGGCACGGCCATCGGCGCCGCTCTCGAGCTCAGCGCCCGCCACGGCCTCGATCCCCGCGAGCCCCTCGAGCACGTGTACTACGGGCCCTCCTTCGACGACGACGCCATCAGCGATGCCATGGACTCCGCCGGCCAGCGAGGGCGCCGCCTGGCCGAGCACGAACTGGCCGACACCGTCGCCGGGCTGCTCGCCCAAGGCCGTGTGGTGGGCTGGTTCCAGGGGGCCATGGAGTTCGGCCCCCGCGCGCTGGGCAACCGCAGCATCCTGGCCAGCCCCACCTCCACCGACATCCGCGACCGCGTGAACCACGTCAAGCAGCGAGAGCTCTGGCGGCCCCTGGCGCCCTCGATCCTCGAGGAACACGTCTCGGACTGGTTCGAAGACGCTGGCCCCAGCCCCTTCATGACCCTCACCCACCGCTTCAGGCCCGAGCGCATCCCCCAGGTCCCGGGCGTGGTCCACGTCGACGGCACGGCGCGTCCCCAGACCGTCAACGCACGGCAGAACCCCCGCTACTACGCCCTCATCCGCGCCTTCGAGCGGCTCACGGGCATCCCCATGGTCGTCAACACCTCCTTCAACCGCCGCATCGAGCCCATCGTCTGCACGCCGTCGGAAGCGCTGGCCACCTGGACCGCCACCGAAATGGACTGCCTCGTACTCGGCGACTGGCTGCTGGAGAAGCCCCGATGAGCGTCGTCCTCGGCCTCAACGAGTTCTTCCACGACACGGCCGCTTGCGTGGTCGTGGACGGAAAAATCGTAGCGGTCGTGGAGCAGGAGCGCCTCGACCGGCGCAAGCACGCCCCGGGCTTCGCCCTGAAGGGCTCCCCGCCGTGGCGAGCCATCCGCTGGTGCCTCGAACAGGCTGGCCTGTCCCTGCGCCAGCTGGATGGCATCGCCGTGTCCTTCGATGCCCAAGGGCACCGCCCCTTGGTCATGCTGGGAAAGCTGGTGACCAGCAACCTGCAGCGCTCTCGCCCCCTGACCACGCTGCGAAACAAGCTGCGCCTGGACGACCCGGCCTCCGACTTCCTGGGCGGCCTGACCTTGGGCATGCGACGCCGCAGGGCGTTCTTGAGCGAGCTGTCCGGCCTGGCCGAAGCCCCCGTCGAGGTCGTGGATCACCACCGGGCCCACGCCGCCAGCGCCTACTGGCCCTCGGGCTTCGAGCACGCCGCCATCATCGTGCTGGACGGCATGAGCGACGCCTCTCCCACGACCCTCTGG
>CAZVHW010000201.1:0-11908 GCA_964626835.1 uncultured Enterobacterales bacterium | reverse complement strand
GTAGACGACGCAGGTGCGCTCGTAGCCGGGGAAGGTGTCCTGGAAGTGCTGGTGTACGCGGCCCAGGACCTCTTCGGCGCGGGGGCCACCGATGGTGAAGAAGACGATGGCGCGAGGCGTGGTGCCGACATCGAGCAGGTGGCGGCGCACTACCTCGAGGCCGTTTTCCAGCGTGACACCGGTGGCCACCACGTCGCCGATCACCAGCAAGGCACCGGAGGGGATGTCGAGCTTGCGGTAGCTGTCTTCGGTTACGCCCCAGCGGCCATCCTCGACGTAGCGCTGGGAGCTCATGAAGGCCGAGCTGTGTCGCTCGTGGCCGAAGGCTTCGTGCAGCGCGCGGCGCAGCTCGAAGTTCAGCCCGCCGCGGAGCAGGTGGAGCACGCAGATGGATTCCTGCGGGTGGCTGGTGAGCAGATCCGCGAACGGTGCGGAGGCCAGGCCCAAGGACATTCCCTGGCGGAGGGCTTCGGTGTAGGGGACGCCCAGGATCTCGGGCTTGTTGCAGATGTCTCTGGTGTGCGGTGTGCTCAGGACATAGCGCTCGGCCGGACAGTCCGGATCGCCCTGGACCCGATACCACGCGGCCTTGTCGAGGTCGTGACCGCCCTTGTCGAGGCGTTCGAGGGTTGGCATGGGGCCTCCGGGGACGTCGAGGGGTCTGATACTCCGCTGGGCACCCACAGGCACGGCGCGGCTCTCCACGACGCGCGGCGCGCATTAGACAGCATGGGTAGAACTTGCGGGCCCGGCCCGATCACTGCAGCGTTGGAGCATGGTCATGGCGGAGCGAGCGCAGGACGATGGGCAGGCGGCCGAGCGCCCGATCCTCGAGGTGAAGTTGGCCAGTCAGGGCTTGGGAGGCCGTAGCTTCACACCCCTGGCCACCCCGATGAGCTTCGATCTGGAACGCAACGGCGTCGATCCCGACCTGGTGCGGCGACTGCACCTGCGTTTTCGGCTGGACCTCGAGCCGGGCACCCTCAGCGTGCCCCTGGTCACCGACAAGGCCTTTCCGGTGGACGTGCCGCGGGACTGCGTGGGGCGGGGGTGGGTCTCGGCCGAGCGCGCGGACGACGGCAGCGGCGAAACGCGGGTCACCTCGGCGGCCTTGTCCTTCGACCCCCCCCTGGTGCTACGCAACATCCTGCCGGTGTTGGGAAACCTGAACCGGGTCTTCCAAGATCGCGAGCTGTCCGAGCTCTTGGGTCGTCTGGGCAAGATGGCCAGGGCGGGTGAAGGCGCCGAGGGATTGCGCCAGCTGGGGGGTGCGCTGCGCAGGCGGGTGCGACCGAGCCTCGAACGTTTCCTGCCACGGGGCACGGCAGGGCGCGAAACCCTGCGCGGCATCCGCGAGAGCCTGCGCGTCGGCTCGGAGCGGGCTGGGCAGGTACGCCTGCGGCACGTCTCCGCCCAACCCGTGCTCCGGAACGGGGAGTGGCAGCTCGATCTGCGCTTCACGGGTCAGTTCGACGTGCTCGGGCGCGCACCGGTGGCCTTCGAAGACGTCCACGTCCCCCACCTCATCATCCCCTATCCCTTCGCATCTCTCGGCCGCCTCCTGTCGGGCGATCCCCTGGCGACGGCATCTCTGCGTAGCGACAACATTCCGGCAAGCGACCTGGCGGTGGTCATGGCGGGTGCCCTGAAGGCCTTCAGTGGGCGCTTGGACTTGCTCACCGACCTGCCCGTACTCCGCACCCATCTCGAGATGCCCGACGGCGGCACGCTCGTGGCGGACATCGCCCCTCCCCAGCCCGCCCAGATTCGCACCAGCTTCCAAGGTACCGTGACCCACGATCTCGTCAGCGTGGAGGCACGCGAGATCCAGGTCGAGCTGGACGGCGGGCAGCTGGGTCTCGAGCTTCGGGCCGACCTGCGCCTCGCCGATCCCACTCTGCAGGAGCAGAGCCTGCTGGCCATCTGCGCGGGTGCGGCCGTGGACGGCGGTTGGCCTGCCGATCTGCTGCGCATCGAGGTCACGGGGAAGGTGCGCGATGGCTCGCGCCTGGGCAGCGTGGATCTCCGACTCGACTATGCCCAGCCCGTGCTGCTGGGTGGGGTCGATGTCTCGGCCTGCATCCGTCAGCTCGAGCTGCAGGGCAGCGGCTCCCTCGAGATCGATCCCGAGAGCGGGGTGGGGCAGACCCAGCAGATGTCCCTGACCTTCTCGTCGGGGTTTGCCGTGCGCGAGGGCAGCCATCTCTCCGACGGCACCACCGTGGTTCGAGTCCAACGACTCGAGGGCGTGGTTGAAGGTACGTTCGAGGCCACCGGCACCGCCGACGCCGGGCTCACGCTTCGCAGCCAGGCCGACTTCGATCTGCGCACCGCCACCGCGGTCGGCATGTTCCCCGAGCTGGACATCGACGAAGGCGAGCTGGTCACCGTCTCCTCGGGCCACGTCGACCTCGACGGGCGGTCGTCCACCAGCCAGGGCGAAGGCGACGTCGTAGAGGTGGACTTCGGCGGATCGTCCCTCGACCTGCGCCTGGATTGTCTGCGGGCGGAGCTGGGTGTCCGAGTGCTGACGCTCCCGGACGGAAGCTCGGTTCAGGCCAGGTTCGTCGAGGGAAGGCTGGGAAGCTCCGGGCTTGGCAGGGCCCGGGTTGGCATCGACTACGACCTCGTGGGAGGCTCCCCCTACCTGGGTCTCGTCGGTCGTCCAGGCGTCGAGCTGTTCGTCGACGAGCTGCGGCGGGGCGGTTTCGAGCTGGTGGTCGACGCTCTGGGGGGCTTGGCCATCAGCGGGCCGGAGGGGGGCCTGTACGATGCCCGCTACTTCAACGCGCTGGTCAATCCGGATCAGGAACTCGAGCGCTGGTTCGAGCTGCTTCGATCCGACGAGGCTCTGGATCGCTTCGTGGCAGCCGTGCGCGTCTTCTCCGACGAAGCGGCCGATCTGGCGGAGGAGCTGCGCAGCTTCGCCCGCCGGGTAGGCGCCGCTCTCGACGCGGAGGGCATCGACAAGCCCGCTCACGCCATCCCCGGTCCAAAGCTGGCTCGCCTGCTCTCTCGGCTGCTGGTCGAGACCCCCGAACTGGAGAGCCGCATCCACCCCCTGGTCAAGCAGGTCACCGACGGGCACGGGTTGGACGTCATCGCCACCAAGCGCCTGCTGGACGATGTCCTTCCGCCCCATGACTACGGCTTCGAGGTGGACCGCGTCGTGCGCTGGCTGGCCCAGGTGTTGGGTCCCACCGAGCCGCCCGCGCGGGTGGTCGTGCGCGAACTCCCCTCCCTCGCCGAAGAGCCGACCTGGGTCGCGCGCTACGCGGCCTTGCCCACGGCCGACGAGATCTATCGCACGGTTCGAGACGCCACGGAGTTCCCTCGGGGCTTCCAGGAGCGGGTCGCCCGTGTCGCACCCTACCTGTCCGTCAGGCAGGTGGACTGGCTCCTGTCCTCGGCCGATCGGGGCTGGCTCGAGCCGGTTCGGGTCCGGTTGCAGATGGCCCAGGCTCTCAAGCACCGCGTGCGGGGTATCGCCGAGCGGTACGGCGGACTCGGCTATGCCCCCCAGTCCATGGCCATCAGCATGTTTCTTGGGGCAACGGTGGCCCATCGCCCGCCTCCCGAAGGCCGCATCCCGACCATCCCCGGCGAACCGGCCGGCTTGATGATTCATCCGGACGCGCTCTTGGGCCCGCACGACGTGGCCGTCCTGCTCCAGGCCGGCCTGGCCGCTGCGCTGCAGGGGAGGGTGATCCAACACAACCAACGCTTGCTGCTGGAGTACACCTTCGCACAGCCCTCGGCCTTCCTGCGGCAGGTCCTGGTGGAGATGTGTCACTGCAGTCCACGCATCCTCGCCGCGGAACTCAACGCCCTGCTCGACCTCGAGCAGGGCGCCCTGCGGCAGCCTCTCGACCTCGTGGCCTTGTTCAGCGAGCGTCTCGAGGTTCAGGTACCGCGCCTCGAGGACTTCCTTGCGGGGGGCCGCCGGGCTCGTCACAGCTACTATCGGGCCCTCAATACCGTCTCCGAGACCATCCTCGCCGAAGCCGAGGCGTATCGCGCTCTTCGCACACGCCTCCAGAGCCGGCGTGCGCCCCTGCCCCCGGTGCCTGGCCTGCCCCGTTCGCTCGACAGCGTAGCGCGCAGGGCCATCCGCGAGGCCGATCGGCTGGGACGTCAGTGCCGCTTCGAGGGCCGCGAGGTTGCCAAGCGCAACCGCGCCGCGGAAGCCTACGAGCGCGCCTTCGCGGCCTGCCGGGAGCTGCTGGCGGCCGAGCCCCGCGCCTTCCAGATCCCGTGGCTCCGGTCGTTCATGGGTCGCAACTACGAAGCGCTGCAGCTGCTTTCGGTGGTGCGCAACGCGCAGCAGGGCGTGGATCGTGTCCGTGAGTGGCTCGTTGCCCGCACCGGCCGCGGTGTCCCTCGCTCCGAACAGATCCTCCTGGACGCCGTCATCAACGCCCTGTACGCCTTCCCAGAAGACCGCAAGGCTCTCGGGAAGGACCCGCTGGTTCGGCTGCTCGTGGACCCCCCCCCTGGGCACTACGACTTCACCATCGTCACCGCAATGGGCGTGGTCACCGATGGGGCCAAGGGCCGCGAGCTCGAGGATGCCTTCCGGCGGCTCGATGAGCAGCGAGGCGTGCGGCTGGTGCGAGCCGACACGGCTACGGCCCGATCGCTGGACTTCAACGCCCAGCGCATCGAGGAAGCGGTGCGAACGGTGACGACCCCATGGGGTTGGGTTGGCTACAGCCAGGGCTGCGCCAACGGCTTCTGGGCCGAGACCCTGTTCCTGGCCGGCACCCCTGACCAGCGCCGGCTGCTCGAGGGCCTGCGCTGCCGGCACCTGCTGTTCTCGGCGGCCAACGGCTCCGCCCACGGAACCTGTGGCGATCTCAAGTTCCTGCGTGCCATGGAAGACGGTGACAGGTTCCTGTCCCACTACCAGTCCATGTTCTCGCGTCCGGCCATCCAGCTGGCCCTGCGTGCGCTGCGCACGGCCATGGACTCGCCCATGGCGGTCAAGACCATGGGCGGGGTGGACTCCCTGTCCTGGGAAGGCGTGCAAACCTTGAGCCGCGAGGGCCAGATCGTGGACACCGCGCCCACCACCATCATGCGGGGCGTGGTGCGCGAGCCCTACCTTCCCGAAGCCCTGGAGATGTTGGCCCACGTGCTCACCATCCAGGTCGAGAACCCCGACCACGACACCCAAGTGGCAAAGCACGAGGCCGTGGGCCACCCGGTGCACGTCTCGAACGCCTGGGCCCGGCGCCTCGAGGCCTGCGACATCGGTGCGCGGGTCCAGAGCACCCACCACTGGTCGCCGCTGCTGTACGCCACCGACTTCATCACCACCGAGCGCGACGTCGAGCGCTGCATCTACGACTTCCCCAAGGATCGCCACCTGTTCCCATGGGTCGAGCTGAACGCGCGGTTCGGGATCATCTCGACGAAGTAGGGTGGGCGCTACGACGAACCCGGTGGTGTGGTAGCGGGCGGGGCCGCGGCCGGACGCTCCGACAACCAGCCCGTCGTGAACCTCGCCGCCTGGCGCAGCTGTTCGCAGAACCAGGGCGGCTCGTGGTCGGGGGTGGTGGACCAGAGATCGAGCACCCTGGCGTCGTCCTGGTTCTCCACCTCGAGAAAGCTGGTGTCCGGTTCGTCGGGTCGCGCGGTCATCTCCGCCGTGATGGTCACCAGTGCGTCCACCATCTCGGTTGGGACCGGCTGGGTGGCGTCCCACAGGGGGATGGGCGGTCGCAGGGAGCTGCGGTTCATTGCCATCAGGGCGCTGGGGCCGCCGCGTGGGTCCCGATCGCCCGGGTCCAGCGGGATGGAGTTGGCGAGGAGCTCCATGCTGCGGAGGTCGAAGCCCAGCCAGCCTCCGGGGGACTGCTCGCCCAGCTGGAGCTCGGCCCGTTCGATCTGCCAGGCCTGGTCCCCGGAGCCTGCCACCGACAGCACCAGCACCGCGACGGAGACCTTGGACCAGGGCAGGTCGGGGGGCGAGGCACCGCGGGCGGTGAGGATGATGGGGCCCACGAAGACGCTACCCAGCACGACCTCGAAGAGGTGCCGTGTGGCCTCGGGCGTGTCCAGGTGGGTCAAGAGCACCGTCGGTGTTCCCGCAGCGTCCTGGCCGGTCACCAGGGCCACGATGCAAGAGGTCGCACCATCGGCGTAGAGCAGCTCCGGCCCATCAGCCATCCCGGAACGAGCGACGGCGAAGGCGCCCTGGGGTACGTAGAACAGGTCTGGCATTGCCTCAGTCCTTTCCAGGCGGTTTCGACTCGACCGCGGTGGACCGAGCCGGCCCGGCCAAGCCCTGCTCGGTGGCGATGCCCGCGAGGACCGCTTCGGCGAGGGTGTCCAGGCCGATGCCTGCCAGACCCACCATGTCCGCTCGTGCCGTCAACCTCGACATCGGTTTCCGTGAGGCGGTGGGTTCGAGAGCGCTAGAACGTGAGCGCGAAGTGCAGCCCGATACCCGTGGCGGCGACGCCCATCATGCCGTACGAGGTGTACCCGAAGGCTCGCTGGCGAGCGTAGATGCGATCCAGCCCTTCCTGCGTGGGTACGGTGTCCATCTGGGGATCCTGGGCCAAGGCCAGGGCGGCCGTACCGCCTGCCGCCAGGGCCGCGGCACCGCCTAGCACGAGGAAGACCGGTGAGGAGAAGTCCCCATCGCCCCCCGGTGTGGGGTCGGGCAAGGGCTGCGCGTCGAGGGGTTGTGGTTCGGTCTGCGCTGTCGCGTCGGGCTCTTCTGGGGCCGGCTCGACGGTGGGTTCTTCCTCGGGCGTTGTTTCCGATGTGTTTTCGGGATCTACCTCCCCCATGGATACCGTGGGGGCCACGCCATCCAGGGAGACGATGGGGGTGTCTTCGAGGCCGGTGAGCACGAAGTAGGTGTCATCTCGGGGAAGGTAGAAGATCTCGGCGTAGTCGGTCTGATCCGCCCCCCTTCCCACCTGGAGCAGGTGCAGCCCTGCGGCCACCTCGATCGGGAAGTCGACCTGATGGCCGTCGAGGGCGGTGGACCAGCCATCCGGGTCGGGGTGGATGCGCACCGACCCGGCGCCGGAATCGTGCTGGGCAGCGCTGTCATAGACCTTCTTGACCATGGGCCCATAGCTGTCGACCCAGACATCTGGCGCGACGCGCGCAGCGGCGGCGAAGGCCAGGCGGGCCACCTTTTCGTCGCCTTGCATGTAGGCGCGGGTGCCTTCGGCCAGCCACATGCGTCCCAAGAGTCCTGGGGCTGGAATGGGGCCGCAGGCCAAGGCTTTCTCGGCTTGCTCCAGGGTGGCACCCGCGGCGTCGTGGCGTGTCTCCACGATGGCCTGCTCGGCACGCTCCACGAGGACGGCGATGTCGTCGCACTCGGCGTGGGCCAGGGGGGCTAGGACGGCCATCAGCAGCGGGCTGATCATGGGCTCTCTCCGCTCTGCAGTACGGCTCGCTTGGGGCCTGGGGCGTGATGATAGCACGTCCGGAGCGCCACCCCTACGCCCTGGCCCTGGGACGTGCTATCTTCGAGTGTCCCCAGTGCTTGGAGGAGGAGCCCGCATGCTTCCGGGCCGCATCTTCCGGTTGCTCGCAGTCCTGCTAACCACAGGCTGCCTGATCAACACCGAGCTCTACGAAGAACGCTCCGAAGAGCTGGCCCAGCAGGACCGGACGGGTGGCGCCTATGGCGTGCGCTTCCAACAAGAGCCCGACTGTATCCTGATCGATGTCGACGGTATCGATATCGATGGTCCGTTCAGCTTCGAGGCCTTTATCTGGCCCAGGGCCGGCCTCGGATTCGGGCTGTTTCCGATCGTGGTTTGGCCGGGCATGTTCGCCATCTATCAGGAAGAGTCCGGGTACACCGTGGCAGGGCCCGCGGACGAGCCCGACATCTCGTCAGGGGCCGCGACGCCGCAATCCACCATGGACGGCCAGCACCACCACGTGGCGGTCAACTACGGCCAAAACGGCACACTGTCCCTGTACCGGGATGGCCTCTTGGTGGGAAATGCGCCCGTCAGCTTCGAGGACGAGCCCGCCGATACCATCTACCTGGGCTGCTGGCCGGAAGAAGAAGCGACCTTCGTCGGCCTCATCGCCGAAGCGCGTCTGTCCGATAGCGCGCTGTATAGCGGCGACTTCTCGGTGGACTGGGAACCGTACGAGGTCTCGCAGGCCACCCTCGGCCTGTGGCATCTCGATGAGGGTGAGGGCGCTGACATCTTCGACGAGACCGGCGACTACGACGGAGTGCTGCGGGGCGGGAGCTGGGAGCATTTCTACCTGGGCCCCGAGCTATAGGACTCCGCGGGAAAACACCCTCGTCGCCCGACTGCTCAGCTCACCACCTCGGCGAACTCTCCCCTCGGTCACATGCCAATGCGTGCTCCTTTGTCGACAATTCACCGTGGCGTCAATCTGAACGCCCCGGCTCGGTCCGGTTTTCCCGCGACCCCCTGGGGTCCTGCGGCCGTCCCATGAAGAAGCACCGCTTCCTGGCCTGGGTGTGGGTGGGTGCCCTGCTCACCACGGGGGCCTTGGGAGGTCTGGTGGTCTCGCGCGTGGGCTGGTCTCTCGCCATGGCCCTGGCCATCTACGGTGGTGACACGGAACCGATGCGGCCCGACCTGCCGTATCCCTGGCTGGTCTTCGGCCTCTCCGCTGTGTTGGTCGTGGTGGGCGTGGTCTGGGGGTTCAGCCGCCGCGACCGCCCGCCCGACGGCGACACCAAGCCCCACCTGTTGTTGGCTGCCTTGCCCCTCGTGGTCGCGTATGGTGGTAGCGTGGCGGCGGCCTTGCTTCCCTTTGTTCAGATCTACCGCCTCTGGGCCTCGATCGGGTGAACCCAGTCGTTCGGCGGACCGGCCCTGCTCCCCAGGAGGCCTTCATGGTCCCGAGACCTCGTCTGGTTCCAACGACCCTGCTGGGTGCGGTCCTCCTGGGTCTCGTCGCCTGTGTCGAGTCGGACGACACCGGTAACCTCGTGCCAGCAGGGGACACCGACACCGATGCGGACGCGGATTCCGACACCGATACGGACGCAGACGCAGACGCAGACGCAGACGCTGACACGGACACAGACGCTGACACGGATAGCGATCTGCCACTCGATGGCTTTGGCACCATCTCCGGGGCCTGTGGCGAGCTCGAGGCGGTGCAGCTCCAGGGCCTCGACCCGCTGCTGTTGCGGAACGAGATCGACTTCGGCGATCTGGAGTTCGACTACGACCAGCTCTCGGCCGGAGGCCAGGAGGTCTACGACGATGGCAACCTGGGCGGCAGCTCGCTCTATTCGGAGATCTTCGCGTACGAGGTGCTGTACCGTTGTGAGCTGGCCCAGTTGCTGCAGACCGAGTCCGAGCTTGTCTACCTTGACGAGGGCGGCAAGAAGACCGATCTGCGGGTCGAGATCGACGAGCTGTCCATCGGGGTCAGCGTGACCAGGGCCTACGGCTACCCACCCGACGATCCCTACACCCTCGACCAGGCTCGGGCATTGTTGGAGGACAAGCTCGCAGACGTCTTGCTCTCCAGCGCCAATGTCGCCGAGGAGCACGCCTGGGAGAAGCAGATCCTCCACGTCATCGCCTACGCTCAGGAGCACGCCGACAGTGTCGAAGAGGCGTGGGTCGGTCTCGAGGAGGACCTCCAGTCCGACACCGTGGTGCTGGTGACCGTCACCGAGGGTACCGACGAATACCTCTACTGAGGAACAATGCGACGCAGCGATCGACAGCGCTCTGGCAGCCGAGCCCAGGATGGACGGCACCGCTCGTCCCGCGGGGGAGCGCGCAGTGCTCGTACGGCGCGGGACGACTTCGACGAAGAGGTGACGGCACCCATCCCCGCAGCGTTGGCCCAGCGCTGGGAGCTCCTCGACGACATCGCCGGTCGGAGGGACCTCGTCGCAGCGCGCGTGGGAGACGTCACCCGCGAGTTCCGGGCCACCCTGCTCGAACTTCAGCGGATGGAGGAGGAGCGGGGCGAGCTTCGACACGAGCTCGAGCAGGTCGGCAAGGAACTCGTCGCCATCCGTCGCGACGCTGCGCGCTCCAGGCGGGATGCCATCGCGGTCCAGCATCAACTGGAGGCAGCGCGACGGGAAACCGGTGCTGCTCGTGTCGAGTCCCGTCATTCCCGCTCCCACCTTGCCGACGCCAGGCTGGCGTTCACCGATGAGCGAAAACGACTGCTCGAGCTCGAGGGACAGCTCCGACAGCGCCAGGCATCGCTCGATCGAGCACTCGCGCGCGAGCGGGTCCGGGTGGGCCAGCAGGGTGAGCTCCAGTGCCGACTCGAAGCGGTGCTCGAAGACCGGGAGCTGCACGATGCACAGCTGCAGGAGCTGTGTCTCGAGCTCGAAGAGGCGACGCTGGAGGCGCAGTCTGTTCGGCAGCAGCTCGACGAAGTGACCCAGGATCGGAACGAGTTTCGTACCCGCGCTCGGAGAGCCAGTGCGGGAGTACGCGCCGCCCGGGCGGTAGCGCAGAGCGCGGTTGAACAAACCGAGCGACTCGAGGCTGCGCTCGAGCTCGCCTCGACACGCCTCGCCGATCTCGAGGCCGGACGGCTCGCGGTCGAGCAGCGGCTGTTGGAGCGCGAGCAGGTCCTCGATGCCGCCCAGGTTCGCAGCTCCCAGCTAGAGGCCCTAGTTGCCGAACAGGGTGGCGCTCTCGACGCCATGAGCTCCAGGGTCGCCGAGCTCGAGAGTCAAGCCCTGGTGCGCGAACGGGATCTCGAGGCTGCCTCGACCCGCCTGGGCGCGGCCGAAGCGGCAGAGGATAGCGCCGTCCGGGACGCTGCGGTCGTCCAGCTCGCTCTGGAGAGTGCCCAAGAGCGGATCCAGGGGCTGGAGGCCGACTCGAGCCAGGCGAGAGCCCGTTCGGCGGCCAACGACGAGGCTCTCGAGGCCGCCCAGGCGCATGTCTCGGAGCTCCAAGCCGCTGCCACTCGCGCCGAGACAGAAGCCGAGCAGCGGTTGGCGGAGCAGCGCGAACAGGCCGAGGCGGCGCTGGCGGAACAGCGCGAACAGGCCGAGGCGGTGCAGGCAAAGCAGCGCGAGCAGGCCGATGTTGCGCTGGAGGAGCTACGCGCTCGGTCCGAGTCGGCCCTCGACGAGCAGATCGCGACGGTCGAGCGGGCAGCCGCCGATCACCAACAGGCGCTACGGCAGGCGACCGAGCAGGTAGGAGAACTCCAGGCCCAGGTGGAGCGGCTCTCCAACGCGCTCGAGGCGGAGCGTACGCGGACCGAAGAGCTGTCCCTCGACCACGACGAGGCGCCAGCTGGTCTCGAGGAGGCGCTCGCGGAGGCTTCCATGGCCCGATCCCTCGTGGATGCCCAAGGCCGTGAGCTCGAGCGGGTTCGCAGCCGCGCGGAGGCGTTGTCGCGCGAACTGGACGAGCTTCGGGCGGGTGCGGGCGACGGCGAGCAGCGGCGGCGTGAGCAGATCCGGCAGCTCGAGCTGGCGCGCAAGGCGGTCTACCGGTATCGCCGTCGGTCCCAGCACGATCGCGCGCGCTGGAAGGCCCAGGAGGCCGATCTGGGCACCGCCATCACGGGCTTGTACGCCGTGGCTCATGCCTTCCCTCGCCAGCTGGACGAGATGGAAGCCGTCATGCGAAAGCTGCGGGTCATCCTCGAGGGTACTCGCAAAACCACCCGGCTCCACCGCGCCGAGGCCGAAAGGGCCTATCGCGCCCTGTTTCCCGTGGAGCCCAAGCCTCCCAGGGTCAGCAAGGACGAGCAGAGCGGTTCCTAGCCGCGTGGGATGGGCCCACCGGGCGCGGACTTGGCCGTCGTGGGGCCGACAGTGGCGGCATCTATCTGCTGGACGAGGCCAAGGGCCGCCTGGTGCTCGCCGCTCACCGTGGTCTCTCGCCTGCCTTCGTCGATGCCGTGGTGGTAGACGACGCTGTTAGGGCTGATCGGTCGT
>CAZVHW010000200.1:10106-11921 GCA_964626835.1 uncultured Enterobacterales bacterium | reverse complement strand
GGCGCGCGCGCTGTACCACGACACCGTGGTGCTCGAGGCTCGCCGAGGCGACATCCTGGATAGCGACGGGGGGATCCTGGCCACCTCGGTGTCCATGCCTTCCCTGCACGCAGATCCTGCACGCATCGATCCCGCCGAGGCGGAGGAGTTGGCCGATCGGCTGGCTGCCATGCTCGGCAAGCCGCCCGGCGAGATCGAGCAGAGACTCACCAAGGAAGGATACCGCGACGTGCTGCTCGCCCGTGAGGTCAAGCCAGAGACCGCTCGGCGTGCCAAGGCCCTGGGTCGAGGTGGCAAGCTCTTCATCCGCGAGGACAGCAAGCGTTACTTCCCGGATGCCGGGCTCGCCGCAGCGTTGTTGGGCGTGGTGGGCAACACGGGAAGTGGTCGTGAGGGGTTGGAACGTTCCCTGGACGCCTGGCTGCGCGGCGACACGTTCCAGTTCGTCCGCTCCCGGGACCGCACCGGGCGAGGACTCCAGGCGGCCGCCGCGGCCCTTCGCGCCGCCCACGAGGGCCACGACGTGGTCCTGACCATCGATCGCACCATCCAGTTTGCCGCCGAGAAGGCGCTGGACGGCGTGCTCGAACGCTCCGTGCCCTTGGCAGCTCACCTCGTGGTCATGGACGTGCGCACAGGCGAGATCTTGGCCATGGCCAATCGTCCGACCACCAACGTCAACGACCGCGGAGGCCTGGATCCCAAGGGCTTGCGCAACCACGCGGTGGCCGACACGGTCGAGCCGGGCTCGGTCTTCAAGCCCTTCATCGTCGCCCTTGCCCTCGAGGCCGGCGTGGTGACCGTGGACACGATGATGGACTGCGAAGGTGGCGCCTGGCGAGTCGGGCGTTCTCGTATCCGCGACGATCATGCCCACGGCGTCATCACCCTGGGCGAGGTGGTGAAATACAGCTCGAACATCGGCGCGGCCAAGTTGGCCCTGCGGATGGGGGCCGAAGCAGCCCTCTCTGGGTTGCAGGACTTTGGCTTCGCCAGGGGCCCCGGGACGCGCATCCCTGGTGCCCTGCCAGGCTTCATGCGGTCCGCAGACAAGATCAAGCCCATCGAGCTGGCGACGACGTCCTACGGCCAGGGCGTGACGGCCACCACCCTGCAGCTCGCCTCCGCCGTGGCTACCATCGCCAACGGCGGTGTCCGCATGGAACCCATCGTGGTCCACGAGGTTCGGGACCGCGCCGGCGAAGTGGTGATGGCCAACGAGCCGCGAGTGGACCGACGGGTCGTCTCCGAAGAGGCGGCGCATGCCGTCGTGGAGATGATGGTTTCGGTCACCGAGCCGGGCGGTACGGGCACCCGCGCCAGGGTCCAGGGGTACCGGGTGGGTGGGAAGACCGGCACGGCTTGGAAGGTGGTGGACGGCAAGTACTCCGCCACCGCGCGTGTCGCCTCCTTCATCGGGTTCCTTCCAGCAGACGATCCTGCGGTGGCCATTGCGGTGGTCGTGGATACGCCCACCGAGGGCAGCAGATACGGTGGGACCGTAGCCGGCCCTGCATTCCAGGAAGTGGCACGAGCCGCCATGCGGCACCTGTCCATCCCGCCCAGCCCAGACCTGGCCGCGGATCTCTCGGCCGAGGAATCCGAACCTGCGGTGGCGCAATCCCCAGCCCCGAACCCAGACGGATCTTCGCCGTGGTCCGTGCGTCCGCTGAAGGACCCGGATCTCGTCTTGGCATGGGTCCAGGGCGGCAAGCTCCGCCTCCCCGACGTCCAGGGTCTGTCACTCCGCGACGTGCTGGTGCTCTACCAAGACACCGGCCTGTTCGATGAGCTTGACGACATCAAGAACCCCAT
>CAZVHW010000200.1:0-10096 GCA_964626835.1 uncultured Enterobacterales bacterium | reverse complement strand
GTCCGGTCACGGCCAGGCCGTGCTCCAAGTTCCCGCGCCGGGTGCTCTCGTAGCACCGGGCGACCGCGTGAAGGTGAGGTTCCAGTGATGACCTCTCTCTTCCTGAATCACGCCTCGGGTGCAATCTCCTCCTCTCCACACAGTTCGACTCCCTCCATCCGGCACCGGGGCGGGAGATCGGGACGATCGTGGTCTCCAGGGCGAACCATCCCCGGTCTCGCTCTCAGGTCTACGGGGGCGGCGCGTTCCCCCCTTGGCGGTTTCGTGACGGCCCCTCCAGTGGGTCCACGCCGCTTGCGCCGCACATCCGAGCCAGGGACCACGAAATACCCGCTCTCTGCTGCCCATGTTCCAGGCTGCCCGCTCACCGTTGAAGGTCCTGGATCTCCCGCCCCGGTCGCCCCCTCCTCTCACCATGCAGGAACGAGGGTTTCTTTCCTTTTGGAGGGCGCTCCGTCGGCTCCCGCGCACCATCCCCGTGCATCCCTCCTTCGAAACGAGGTCGCGGAGCGCCCCCATTCTTCCCCTCCCGAGGTTGTCTCCCGCCCCTGATGGAGCGGTAGTCCACCGAAGGAACATCCCCCGCCACACATCCCCACGCGCCTCCCCCCGGCATCCCCTGTCGTCTTGTCTTTCCATCATCGAGCCAAGAACCTGGCCGACCTTCTGGCCAGGCTCGCGTCCCCCCCTGGGGCGGAGAGCTGGGGCTCTCCGCCCTTCGGAGTCGTTGTTCGCGGTCCGACGGACCGCCCTGTCCGAGGGCTGACCCACGACTCCCGCGCGGTCGCCCGGGACTGGATCTTCGTCGCACTGCCAGGTGCTCGCTTCGACGGGCATGAGTTTGTCGCCGATCTCGGCGACGCGGCCGCGGTCGTGGTGGAGCGCGAGGTGGAGACCCCGGATGGCGTCACGGTCTTGCGTGTGGAGGACACGCGGCGTGCCCTCCCCTGGCTGGCGGCGGCGTTCCAGGGCTACCCGGGGTGCTCCATCCCCGTGGGCGGGATCACCGGCACGAACGGCAAGACTACCGCGACCTGGCTCTGTAGCGCGGCCTTGCGTGGCGCCGGCCTGCGCGGAGGGATCGTAGGTACGACCGGGCATCGAGCGGGAGGGAGTGCCATCGACGAGGCGGCCTTGGCGGGCGCTGCGTTTCCCCACCACACCACGCCGGAAGCTCCGCTGCTGCAGGCCCTGCTCGCCCGCATGGTCGAACAGGGATGTGACGCGGTGCTCATGGAGGTCAGCAGCATCGGGTTGGACGCACGCCGGGCGGACGCCATCCCCTTCGCCGTCGCTGCCTTCACCAACCTCACCCGAGATCACCTCGACTACCACGGCACCATGCAAGCGTACGAGACAGCGAAACGGCGCCTGTTCGATGAGCTGCTTCCTGCGGACGGTCTGGCGCTGCTGAATCGCGACGATCCAGCGTGGCATCGCTTCGTGCCCGCCGAACGTCGCTGCCAGACCTACGGCCTGAACGAGGGGGACTTCCACTGCGAGGATTTCCGCTTGAGTTCACGTGGGACCACGGCGACGGTGATCACCCCGCAGGGAAGCGGGCAGCTGGAGCTGCCACTGGTGGGGCGGCACAATCTCTCCAACGCGCTCTGCGCCTTGGGGATGGCGTTAGCCTTGGGGGCTCCGCTTCCGGGGGCCCTCGCGGGGCTGGCTCTCGCCGAGCCCGTTCCCGGTAGGCTCGAGCCCGTGAGCAACGATCGCGACCTGGGGATCTTCGTCGACTATGCCCACACTCCCGATGCGCTCCGGCACGTTCTGGCGTGCCTCCGTGAGATCGGTACGGGGCGCTTGATCACGGTGTTCGGCTGCGGAGGCGATCGAGACCACGGAAAGCGGGCTCCCATGGGCGCCGCTGCCCGCGGGGGTTCGGATCTGGTGGTGGTCACCTCGGACAACCCGCGCACCGAGGATCCCGGAAGCATCATCGATCGGATCCTCGAGGGCATCCCCAATGCCTCGGAGGACCCAGGTACGTTCGTCGAGCTGGACCGCGCTCGCGCGATTCGGCGCGCTCTCCAGCTGGCCCGACCCGGCGACTTGGTGTTGGTGGCGGGAAAGGGTCACGAGACGACCCAGGACCTCGGCGACCGGACCATCCCGTTCGATGATCGTCGGGTGGCACGGAAGCTGCTCGAGGAGCTGGCGTGAAGTACACCGGATCCCAGATCTCGAACCACGTGGGTGGAAGCCTGCTGCGGGACGGTCCAGCGGGCCCCCTGATCACCGATACGCGGAGCCTGGGGCGGGGGGATTGGTTCCTGGCACTAGTGGGTGAGCGGTTTGACGGGCACGCGTTTCTGGGCAAGGCCCGCGCGGCCGGTTGCGCCGGTGCGGTGGTGTCCGAGGCCGCGCCGGAGGGTTGGGACCGGGGGCTCGTTCGTGTCCCAGACACCCTCGCCGCCCTGCAGGCCCTCGCGGCCGCCAGCAGGGCCTCCTTCTCGGGTCCGGTCGTGGCCATCACGGGTAGCGTGGGCAAGACCACCACCCGTGCGCTCGTGGTCACCGCCCTCGCCGAAGGTGTGCGGCTGCATCACACCCGTGGCAACCTGAACAACCACATCGGCCTGCCGCTCACGCTGCTCGATCGTCCCGAGGACGCCGACCTGCTCGTGCTCGAGCTGGGGATGAACGCGCCGGGCGAGATCCATCTCCTGCAGCGCATCAGCCAGCCCAGCGTGCGCCTGATCACCAACGTCGCTCCAGCGCACCTCGAGGGACTTGGCACCATCGAGGGGGTGGCCCGCGCCAAGGGCGAGCTGTTCGATGGCGCGAGGCCGGGTGACGTGGCCTGTGTCAACGTGGACGACCCTCGCGTGGCCGCCATGCCCTTGCCCAAGGGGGTCCGTCGGCTCAGCTACGGTCGGTTGCCGGGTTGCGACGTTCGGTTGCGTTCCACTGGCCTCGAGACCGGGGACGATGGCTCGGTGCAGGTTCGTTTCCTGGTGGAGCACCAGGGTCGCCGTGTCGAGGGCACGCTGCCGACACCAGGGCTCTACATGGCCTGCAACGCCTGCGCCGCCCTGGCCGTGGTAGCAGCCCTGGGCAAGGACCTGCAGACCGCTGCTCGGGCCATGGCCGCATACGCCCCCGTTGGTGCGCGCATGGCTCTGGTGGACGGCCCCTTGGGTACTCGCGTGCTCAACGACGCGTACAACGCGAACCCTGCGAGCATGGCAGCGGCCCTGGAGACGCTCTGTGCCCTCGGTGCGCCGCGCAGGATCGCACTGCTCGGCGACATGCTCGAGCTGGGACCTACGGAGATCGAACTGCACCGCGATCTCGTCCGGCAGGCCCTGGGCCTGGAGCTCGAGGTCGTCGGTGTGTGTGGGCCGCGGATGCAGGCGGCTGCTCGGACCTTTTCGAAAAGCGACCGTCTGCTGGTGGCCGAAGATGCTCGAGCGCTGGCCGCGGCGGTGCGGGACCGGCTCGCCCCGGGCGACCTGCTGCTCCTCAAGGGCAGCCGGGGCATGGCCATGGAACGCATCTTGCGAGAACTTCAACCATGAAAACCCTCTTCGAGAACCTCGGCATGTCCAACCTCCCCACCCCCGTCGAGCTCGGATAGCCCCGTGACGTCCACTTCCCTCCTGCGCCAGCCGCTCACCGACCGTCGAGTCCTGATCATGGGCTTGGCGCGTTCCGGGCGGGCGGCCGCGACGCTGTGCGTCCGCGAGGGAGCCCACGTGACGTGTACCGACCTGCGTCGTGATCTCGAGTCTGTTGCGGGTTGTCGCATGGTGCTGGGCGAACACCGGCGGCAGGACTTTGTCGGCGCCGATCTCGTGGTCCTCTCACCGGGCGTGCCCGCCACGCAGCCAGACGTGCAAGCTGCGGTGGCTGCCGGAGTTCCGCTCATCGGTGAGCTCGCTCTGGCCGCCGAGCGCATCATCGCCCCGCTGGTGGCGGTGACTGGAACCAACGGCAAGAGCACCGTCACGCACTTTGCGGGGCAGCTGCTGGCTGGCGCCGGCTCTCGCTGCTTCGTGGGCGGCAACATCGGTCGCCCGTTGAGTGAAGCCCTGGGCGGAGAGGCGTGGGACCACGTGGTCGCGGAGATCTCGTCCTACCAACTCGAGTGGCCCGGTGCCCTCGCGCCCCGGGCAGCCTGCGTCCTCAACCTCACCCCCGATCACCTTGGCCGTCACGGCACCATGAAAAACTACGGCGCTACGAAGTGTCGGGTCTTCGATCGCATGGGGCCCGGCGATGCGGCCATCATTCCGTCGGGTGATGCCTTGCTCGAGAAGCTCGCGAGAGGCCGTGGGGGGCGTCGGCTCTGGATCGGCGCGAGCCCGGGTGTCTGGCTCGAAGGGGACGAGGTGGTCGTGGAGCCCGGCGACGGATCCCGATCGAGGGTTTCCCTGGAAGGATTCACCGTGCCCGGGGCGCACAACCGCTGGAACGTTGCAGTGGCGGTGCTGCTCGCCGTCGAAGCGGGCGTGGATCCTCGCTCCCTGCGACCCTCGAACCTGACCGCCCTCGCGCATCGCATGGAGGTGGTTGGGACGGTGGACGGGGTCACATGGATCAACGACTCCAAGGCCACCAACGTCGCGGCGGCCCTGACGGGTCTGCAGGGCCTTGGCCGGCCCGCATTGGCGCTGCTCGGCGGTGAAGGCAAGGATGGCGAGGACTTCGGCTCGTTGGGCCGGGTGCTGGCCGCCGCACCTGCCGTCATCTGCTTCGGTCGCTCGGGCCCTGGGCTCGCCCGTGCCTTGGGGGGGCTCGCTCCTCACTGCGTGGAGACCCTGACCGGCGCGGTGGGCTTGGCCCGACGCCTCGCCACCCCGGGCGACACCGTCGTCCTCTCGCCCGCCTGTGCTTCCTTTGACGAGTTCGAAGACTTCGAACACCGGGGCGACGTGTTCCGCGCCCTGGTCCAGGAGATGGCATGACTACCGTCCGTCACCAGCGTCCCGGTTCCCAACCACAGCCCTCGCCGTGGCAGCTGCTGATGCAGGTCGTGTTTGGCGACACCCCTCCGGAGGATGCCCGCCAGGCCCGGGAGCGTCAGCCCGTGGATTGGTGGATCGTCCTCATCGTGCTGGCTCTGACCTTCTTCGGTCTGGTGATGGTCTTTTCGTCGTCGGCCATCGCGGCTGTCGAGAGCACGGGTAGTCCCTACCACTACCTGATCCGACAGTCCGTGGCAGCGGGCATCGGGTTGGCCGGCTTGGTCGTCTTCTCGCGGATCCCGTCTCACCGGCTGCGGAGGTTGGGTTGGGTGTTGTTCTTCGCCTGCCTCGTGGGCCTTCTGGCGGTCTTCGTGCCGGGACTCGGCCACAAGGCCAACGGCGCCATCCGCTGGGTCGGTGTGGGGAGCCTTCGCCTGCAACCTTCGGAGTTCATGAAGCTGGCGCTGGTGCTGGTGCTCGCGGAGCGCGTGAACCGCTTCCCTGGCGGGATCACCAGTCTCCGGCGGCAGGTGTTCCCCATCCTGCTGGTGGCGTCCCCAGCGCTGCTGCTCGTCTTGATAGAGCCCGACTTTGGTACGACGGTCATCCTGGCAGGCATCGTGGGGCTGGTGCTCTATCTCGGGGGTATCCCCACGCGCTGGATGGCGACCCTCGGAGGGGTCGGGTTGGTGCTGGCCATCCCCCTGGTTCTCGCCGATCCGTACCGCCTGGAGCGGGTGTTGTCCTGGCTTCGTCCCTGGGCGAACGAGGCCGGCGGGGGCTACCAAGTGATCATGGGCTGGGTCGCGCTTCACTACGGCGGTCTGTGGGGGCAGGGGCTGGGCGAGGCGATGTCGAGCATGAAGTGGCTCCCCTTCGCCCACACGGACTTCGTCGCGGCCGTGGCCGGTGAGGAGCTGGGCTTCGCACGCATGGCGATCGTGCTGAGCATTTACGGCGCTCTGGTCTGGCGCGGCGTCGTGGTTGCGACCCGCTCGCGCACATACTTCGGCACCCTGGTAGCGGGCTGCATCACGCTGATCCTGGGCCTGCAGACCTTGTTCAACCTGGGGGTCATCCTGGGCCTGGTGCCCCCCAAGGGGCTCGTTCTCCCCTTCATGAGCTACGGTGCCTCGGCCCTCATCGCTCACCTCTGGTGTGTCGGGGTGCTGCTCACCGTCTCCGCCGAGCCGGATGAGCAGGCCGTCGCCGAGCTACAGGGCGGTCGGAGCGGAGGTGGGCGCCTCGTCGCGCTCGAGGGCGCGATAGGAAGCGGTCTCGCCCGATGGGGCGAACTGGCCCGCACATGGGCCACCGGGAGAGGTACCACGTGATCGAGATGTTCCGCGGAAAGGTGAGGCAGGTCCACTTCGTGGGCATCGGTGGAACCGGCATGTGCGGGATCGCCGAGGTGCTGCTGAACATGGGGTTCGAGGTCACCGGCAGCGACCTGCGCGAGGGGGAGGTGGTTCAGCGCCTGAGAAGCTTGGGCGCGAAGGTGTTCATTGGCCACTCGCCGGACAACGTGGCCGGCTCGGACGTGGTGGTGCGCTCCACCGCCGTTCGGCCGGACAACGTGGAGATCCAGGCTGCGCTGCAGCTCGCGATTCCCGTGATCCGCCGAGCCGAGATGTTGGCCGAGCTGATGCGCATGAAGCACGGCTTGGCTGCTGCGGGTACCCACGGGAAGACCACCGTCACGTCCATGCTGGCCACCTGTCTGCATGCCGCGGAGCTCGATCCCACGGTCATCATCGGGGGCCGCTTGGACCGCTTCGGATCCAACGCTCAGCTGGGTGCCGGTCCCTACCTGGTGGCCGAGGCAGACGAGAGCGACGGTTCGTTCATGCTCCTCGCCCCCACCGTCGCCGTGGTCACCAACGTCGACCCCGAGCACCTGGACCACTACGGCAGCTTCGAAAAGCTGGTCGACACCTTCGTGGACTTTGCGAACAAGGTGCCCTTCTACGGCTTCGCGGTGCTCTGCCTCGACCACCCCGTGGTGCAGGACATGATCCCCCGGATTCGCCGTCGCGTGGTCACCTACGGCCTGTCGGTGCAGGCCGACTATCGGGGAGAGGAGCTCGGCTACACCGAGTTCGATAGCCACTTTGCGGTGTGGAGGGAGAGCGAGCGCTTGGGGGAGGTCCGGCTCGGGATGCCTGGCGTCCACAACGTGAGCAACGCCTTGGCAGCGCTGGCCACCGCGGTCGAGTTGGACATCCCATTCGAGATCGCGGCTGCGGCGCTCGAGGGCTTCGGCGGCATCCAGCGCCGCTTCACCCTGCGGGGCGAGGCCGGTGGCCGGTTGGTGGTGGACGACTACGGCCACCATCCCGAGGAGATCTCCGCCACCCTGGCAGCCGCGAGACGCGGCTTCCCCGACCGCCGACTGGTGGCCGTGTTCCAGCCCCACCGGTATTCGCGCGTGTCCCGCCTACGCGCGGAGTTCGCTCGCTGCTTCAACCAAGCCGACGAGGTCCTGGTCTGTCCGGTGTATCGGGCTGGCGAGCAACCCGTCGAGGGCCTCGACGAGTGCGCACTCGAGTCGGAGATCCGTGGACACGGTCACCGGCAGGTCACGGCTGTGTCGGACCTCGACCAGGCCGTGGCACACCTCGTCCGCAGTGGGAGGCCCGGAGACCTCGTCATCACGTTGGGGGCCGGTGACGTGAACCGCGTCTGTCGCGATCTGTTGGAGCGCCTAGGTGGCGGGCGCGGCTGATCTCGCGCGCGCCCTGGGCGAGGTGCCCGGGGTGGCCGTGCGTTTGTCCGAGCCGGTTTCCCGGCACGGTGCCCTGCGCTTGGGGGGTGAGGTCGAGGCCTGGGTGGTCGTGAACGACGAGCTCGGCTTGCGGACCGCCGTGACCGCGCTGCGTCGAGCCGAGCTGACCATCCGTCCTTCCTTTCCCCTCGGAGACGCCTACGCTCGCGAGGAGGGCCTCTCGGGAGCGCTGCTCCGTCTGGGGCCGGCGTTTGGCCGGGTGGAGCTGTGCGACGGCGAGCTGCGCATCGGCGGCGCTGCTCCACTCGCCATGGTGGGATCCGTGGCGCGCGAGGCTGGCCTCGAGGGGTGGGCCCGGCTCGAGAGCTGGCCCGGCACCCTCGCGGGTTGGATGGCCAACGTGGATCCCGTCGCGCTCGGATCGTCGCTGGTGGGCGTACGGGTCTTTCAGGGTCGAGGATTCCGCGACGTCGAAGGGCCGGCCGTTGGCTCGCTGGCTCGCAACGCGATCCTCTTGTCCGCGCGGTTGGACGCCATGCTGGGCCCTGATTTCGTGCTCCCGCCACCACCTCCGCCTCCCGGCGCCTTCTGCGTGTTGGGCCCGGAGCTGGTGGGGTACCTGGCTCGCAGCAGGCTGCCGGGAATGCGACTCCGGCGCATTCGCCTTTCCGAAGAGCACGCAGGGATCGTGGTCAATCTGGGTGGAGGCTCCTCCCGCGACCTGGACCTCGTCCTCGAGCTGACCAAGCGTCGGCTGTTCAGGGATCACGGCCTCGAGGTGCAGACCAGGCTGCAGCCCATCGGGAAGCCCCCTCGGCCGAGGAACAAAGGAAAAGGAGCACCGAGATGACTCAGCACCATCGTGAGCGCGAAGATCGGTTCGGCCGCGACGCACGCGTGGGCGTGCTGCTCGGGGGTATGTCCGCGGAGCGCGACGTTTCCCAGCAGAGCGGCGCCGCGGTGGCCAAGGCTCTGCGCAGGCGCGGCTGGGACGTCGTGGAGATCGACGTCGGGCCGGATCTCGCGGAGCGGCTGCGTGCCGAGGGCGTGGGGGTGGTTTGGTTGGCGCTTCACGGCCGCTTTGGCGAGGACGGCTGCGTGCAGGGCTTGCTCGAGATCTTGCGCATTCCTTATACGGGCTCGGGCCCAACGGCGTCAGCGGTGGCCATGGACAAGCTCCTCACCAAGAGGGTGATGGAGGGACACGGATTGGCTCTGGCTCGGCAGTGGGTCCTGGGCCCCGGTGAAGATCCGCCCGCTGACCTCGAGCTGCCCGTTGTCGCGAAGACGCCCACGGGGGGATCCACCCTGGGCATCACCTTCTGCCGCACTCAGGAGGAGCTGGCGGTGGGCCTGGCGGACTGCCGGGCCCATGGGGATACCGTGCTGCTCGAGCGCTACGTCGAGGGCACGGAGATCACCGTGGCCCTCTTGGATGGACGACCCCTGCCCGTCGTGGCCATCCGGCCCGAGAGCGGATTTTTCGACTTCGAGGCGAAGTACCAGAAGGGACTGACGCGCTACGTCGTACCTGCCGACATCGATCCAGCACCTGCACGTCGGGCGCAGCGGGACGCCGAAGTGGTGGCCAGGGTGCTGGGGCTGGCGGGCATCTGCCGAGCGGACTTCATCGTGGACGAGCAGGGTGTTCCCTGGTTCCTGGAGGTCAACACCATCCCGGGGATGACCGAGACCAGTCTGTCACCCATGGCCGCTGGCGAGGCGGGGATGAGCTTCGATGATCTGGTGGAGCGTGTCCTGCTGGGAGCCAAACTCCACCTCGAGATCGGCAATGATTGACGGGCGAAACCACGTTTGCCCCACCCCCCGTGTCGGGGGTCGCTCCAGAGCGGGGATTTCTCGAAATCGCGCCGCGACCCGACTCGGGTCGGCGTGACTTGCCCGGATCTCGGAGGCCGGCTCCCGCTCCGTCAAGGCCGTCTGCGCCGACAGGGAGAAAGAGGGCAACAAAAGCGAGAAATGGGCTATGCCAGGCTGCCGGCTCGCTCGGCGATATGCCGCTTCAAACGGTGTGCGGGTCATCCGAACGAGGAGGCCCCGCGAGAATACCCAGCGGCGTGAAAAAAAGGTGGCGGCCTTTGCTTGTCAAGACCCGCGGACAGCGGTAGAAATGGAGCCACGGGAGAGGTTCGAAGTCCCCCCGGGTTGGTTCCCGCCGACCCCACTTCTTCTCCCCATGTAGCCCCCCCCCTTCCTCGTCCCATCGCCCCCCGATCCCTGCCGTGGTCCATCCCCTCCTGGCTCCTTCTGCGCCCCGTCGGCGACAGCGTCTTGGCTGGCTCTTGCTGGCGCTTGTCGCTTGTGGTCTGGTGCTCGCACTTCGCTCGCTGTCCCGCGACTATCGGTTCCGGGTTCAGAAGGTGGTGGTCCAGAACGACACCGCCCAGGTCGAGGGCCTGGATCTCGAGCGGTTCACGCCGCATTGTTCGCCGGC
>CAZVHW010000199.1:0-11971 GCA_964626835.1 uncultured Enterobacterales bacterium | reverse complement strand
TCGCCGTAGCCGTCGGCGTCGCCGTCGGTGTACCAGGTGCACTCGTTGTCCGGGTCGGCCGTGTCGATCTTGGGATCGTTGCGGCAGGCGGCGACGGCCAGGATCGCGCACGAGACGAGGATGGATGGGCGCATTGGACTCTCTGGGCAGGAGACCGGCAGAGGATACCACTCCCCAGGCCTTGAATCCTTGACGGGGCTCACTCTGTAAGCAAGGTCTCCACCAGCTCCAGCCCAGCCTCGTGTCCCACGGTGCCATCCCCCCGGAACCGGGTGCCCATGCCGGCCGGGTGCATGCAGTCGGTTCGACGGGGGCTCACCCGGCCGAGCCATGGGTGCTCGACTTCAGTCTCCGGTTGCGAGGGGGAAGCTCGCCTGCATGGCCACGGTGAGCCACGCGTCCCCCGCGTCGGTGTTCACGACGTGGCGGGTGTATCGGACGAGCTCTGAGTAGGGGCAGTCGATCCCCGCGCACAGCCCTGGGGTCTCGAAGGGTGGCCAGATGTCCACCATCTCTTCTGGGATCGTCAGGCTGCCCGTGTCCGAGGCGACGCAGTGCATCACGTTCGCGATGGGCTGGCCGTGCCCGGTGTTCGAGGTGTAGAGCCAGACCTCCACGCAGGCCTTGGGCTCGTCCCCTTCGTCCCACTCGAGGGTTGCGGCTTGGCCGCTCTGCATGAGCAGGCCGTCGTCCTCCGCCGGGGTTTCGATGGCCGCGACCCCGAGGGCCCGCAGGTCTACGGCAGGAAAGTCGTCCCCCTCCAGTGACAGCCGGATGAGCCCGCTCTCCGCGATGGTGTCGTCGCCGATGGCGAGGTAGGTGTAGTAGGTACCGGGGACATGGGGCTCGGGCTCCACCGTGAGGGTCTCTCCCAGCCCTTCGATGGTCAGCGTGCCGGCCGAGAGGCCCTCGGGCCAGTCGACGCAGTCACCGCTCACGCACAGGGCGCCACCCTCACACGCTGGATCGCAGCTGGTGGGCAGGTAGTAGTAGTAGCGGCACTGCTCGCTCTCGAGGGCCAGGGTGTGGAACGAAGGCTCGGTTCCGTCCATGACCCGCCCCGACATGTAGGCCCACGTCCCGTCGTGACGATCCTGGCTGGTGACCTCGAAGTTCGCCGACGGCGCATCGGCGAACGTGCAGGTTGCGAGATGGGCGCTGGCGGTGTCGTCGGTTCGATCGCAGGCTATCAGCACGAGGAAGGCGAGGGGAAGGGGGCTCGTCGGGTGCACGGACACCTCCTCGTCGTCGTGGGCGGAGTCGAGATCCCCTATCTCGCGCGGGATCGTGCCCAGCGATCATCGCGTGCCATCCTGGTGTGCCAACATGGTAGTGTGTCCGCTGGAGGGCGCGCCCAGAGTCAGGGCACCCTACACCATACGGACAATTCGAGGCCGACAACGGATAGGAGGGGGATTCTGACCGAGATCGGCCCGACCCTTGCAATGGGAGAGGGTTGCGACTCCACTACACCCAGGGTCGCGGGAGAAGCACCTTGATTCACCAGCTCCGGAGCTTCCTGGTCATCCTGCTGTGGGCGCCACCCTGTGCCTTGGCCATCCTGCTGTTGGGCGCTGTCGGAGGGCCGTCGGCGGGCTACCCGCTCTATCGGTTTTGGGCGCGCACGAGTTGGTGGTTGGCGGGCATCCGGTTGCGTGTTGAAAGAGCGCCGAACGACGCGCGAGCCCGCATCTTCGTCTGCAACCACCCCAGCCCCATGGATCCCTTGTGGCTCATGGCCGTCATCCCCGGACGGATGGCGGCGGTGGCCAAGCAGGAGATCTCGAGGATGCCGGTCATCGGTGGAATCCTGAGGGCGAGCGAGTGGATCTTCCTGGACCGTTCCGATCGACAGGCCGCCATCCGCTCGCTCGAGCGTGCGCTGAAGCGACTGCAGCAGGGTGACAGCGTGCTGCTCTTTCCCGAAGGCAAACGCAGTGGGCAGGTTTGTTCACTTCTACCCTTCAAGAGACGCCTCACAGCTGGCCAAGCTGGTCGCCGTGCGCGGCCAGGTTCCCGCCGTCCAGCGCGTGGTGGTGTTCGACATGGAGGGGGTGGAGGCTGGCGACTGGGTGATGTCCTTCGAGTCCTTCCTGCGGCGGGCGGGCACCAGCTGTCGTGACGAGCTCGAGGTTCGGCTCGCGGGGCTTCGCCCCGACGACGACGTGTTCATCATCTACACCTCGGGCACCACGGGGCAGCCCAAGGCCGTGGCGCTGTCCCACGCCAACCTCGCCGCCAGCGGGCGGGCCGTGCTGGACCGCTACCCCATCGAAAAGACCCGCATGATCTCCTATCTACCGCTCTGCCACATCGCCGAGCAGACCGCGACGAACCTCACGCAGCTCGAGACGGGTGGCGAGGTCTTCCTGTGCCGGGACGTGAGCCGATTGGCCAAGCTCCTACCCGAGGTGCGACCCAACTCGCTGTTCGGCGTGCCGCGCATCTGGGAGAAGGTCGAGGCGGCCCTGCAGGCGAAGTTCGATGCCACCTCGGGCCCGAAGCGCTGGCTGCTGGACTGGGCCCGCGGTGTCGAGACGCGGGCCTTCGAGCACAGGGCGCGAACCGGCCGCTACCCTCGCACCCTTGCGCGGCGGCTCGCCCATCGGTTCGTGCTGGACGGCATCAAGGCCAAGCTGGGCCTGGACCGCGTGATCTACACCTTGAGCGGCGCCGCGCCCATCGGGCTCGCGACACTGCGCTTCTTCGGCTCGCTTGGGTTTCGGATCCACGAGGTCTACGGGCTGTCGGAAACTTGCGGTTTGCTCACCGCCACGGTGCCCGGTGAGCCGGCCTCCGGCACGGTGGGCAAGCCCGTGGCGGGCGTGCAGGTCCGGATCGCCGACGATGGCGAGATCCTCTGTCGCGGTCCCGCCTCGAGCCGCGGATACATGCACGACGAGGACGCGACCCGCGAGCTGTGGCAGGACGGTTGGATGGCCACGGGCGACATCGGTGCCTTCGACCAGGACGGCAACCTGCGGATCACCGACCGCAAGAAGGACCTGATCATCACCGCCCAGGCCAAGAACATCGCTCCCCAGCCCATCGAGGCGGAGCTCAAGCGTATCCCTGGCGTCAGCCAAGCCGTGGTCATCGGCGATCGCCGCAAGTACCTGGTTGCGCTGTTGACCGTGGACGAGGACGATTGGGCGCGGCGGGCGAAGACGCTGTGTGTGCAGGCTCGCGGACCGGCCGACCTGGCCGGCAGTGCGACGTTCGTCGGCTGGGTGCAGCGGCACGTCGATGCGATGAACGAGTCCCTCGCACGCTACGAGACCATCAAGCGTTTCGAGGTGTTGCCGGTGGACTTCAGCATCGAGGGGGGCGAGTTGACCCCGACCATGAAGGTCAAGCGTCGCGTGGTGAGCCAGAAGTACCAAGCGGAGATCGAGGGGATCTACGCCAGGGTCGGGTAGTCCGCGGTCGATGAGGGCCTGGTCGAGTCTCAGGGCCTCGCGGTGGCGCCGGGCTCCTCCGTGACCGTTCCATCAACGTCGTCGGGATCTTCGTCCCAGTCGTCGAGGTCCTGGTCCGTTGCCCAGCCGCTGTAGTCCATCACCGACCCGGTCTCTTCGTGCTCTCCGATGGCGATGCGCAGGGCCGCGGCCGCGCCCTTCGAGAGCTGCTTCCACAGCGGCCGGTCGTTCGCCTCGCAGTCCACGTCGTCCGCGTCCACCGCGTCGTCGCAGTCGTTGTCCACGCCGTCGTCGCAGATCTCGTCCGCCTCGGGGTGGACGCTGGCGTCGCCGTCGTCGCAGTCGTCGTAGTCGTACCAGCCGTCGCCGTCGCCGTCGCCGTCGCCGTCGCCGTCCTCGACGGGCACGCCGTAGTCGGGCTCGCCGTGGCTGCCTTCGCCTCCGAAGCAGCCCATGACCCCCGAGGTGGCCAGGGCAAGGACCGTCCAGAGCTTCTTTCGCATCGGCGCTCCTCCCGTGCCGAAGACATGGTACCACCAGGTGACGTCGGTGACCCGTGCGGGTGTCGTGGAGACCATGCGCCGAGATCTCCTGCTGCTGTTCGCGCTGGCCTCTTGTGGTGGCAAGCTCGACATTTCTCCACCGGACGACCTCTCGGACCGCGTCTACCTCCGTGGACGAGCGCGGTGCAGAGAGGACAAGGCGAGATCCTGGCCTGGGTCACCCGCGCGAGGTCAACGGGAATACTCCTGCGAGCCACTGCGTATTCGGGACGCGCCCGGGAACCGCCGGGTGCCCCCCGTCCACACTAGACGCTCCCCACCGTGCCGCCACCAGGATCGGACGCTCGAAACGTCCGTGATAGGGATCGGTAGCTCCCCATCTCGCTGGTGAACCATGCGCTGCAAGCTCCTCCTGTTGGTGGTCCTCACCCTGCTCTTCGCGGCCTGCGGCGGCGGGGGCGACGACGGCGGAAACGGGCACGGAAAGAATGGCAACGGAGAGGACGAGCCTCCCCCCCCCGATCCTCGGACCCTGGTCGAAGCGGTGGTTGTCTCCACGGGCTCGGTGGGCCAGTACGTGGTCAGTTCGGCGGTCGTCGAGAGCGAAGCGGCGGTGGACCTCCTGCCGGAGACCGCCGGCGTGGTCACGGCGGTCAAGGTCGAGGAAGGCGACGCGGTCCACAAGGGGCAGGTCCTCGCGGTCATCGAGAACCCGAACCTCGAGGCCACCCTCGAGCGCGCCTCGGCGGAGCTTGGGCGGGCCGAGCAGAACTACGGTGAGATCCAGCGCCTGCGCGAGGCCAATGCGGTCAGCGAGCGTGAGCTGCTCGACGCCCACCATGCGGTGGTCACCGCTCGTTCGAGCCACGACGAAGCGTTGCGCATGGGCGCCTACACCCGCCTGGTCAGCCCCATCGACGGCCACGTGGCCGCTCGCTACGTGAAGTATGGCCAGCTGGTCAGCTCGGCGACCCCAGCCTTCCAAGTGGTAGATTTGAGCGAACTGCGCGTCGTGGCCCAGCTACCCGAGCGCGATCTGGCGCGAATCCGCGCGGGTCAGCTCGCGCAGCTGGTCCCGGTCTACAACACCGACGTGGTCGTGCCCGGTGAAGTGCTCCGCCTCTCGCCGGTGGTCGACTCCCAGACCGGTACCTTCCGGGTCACCGTGGCTCCGGTTGCCGACCAGCAGCTCTTGCGCCCAGGCCAGTTCGTCTCGGTGCGCATCCAGGTGGACCACCACGACGGCACTCTCGTTCTCCCCCGGCGTGCGGTGCTCTATGACCGTGGCGACCCCTACGTCTTCCGTGTCGAAGAAGCGCCCGACGAGGAAGACGAGGACGAGGATGGCGAGGAAGACGAGGATGGCGAGGAAGAAGAGGAGCAGGAGCCCGGTCTCGTCGACAAGATCAAGGCCAAGATAGCGGAGATCCAGGAGAAGATGGCCAAGGCCCAGGGCATGGGTGGTGACGAGGAAGACGAGGAGCTGCCCGGGCCCAAGCGCCAGGCCGGCAAGGTGGAGATCGAGCTCGGCTTCCTCGAGGTGGAAACCGTCGAGGTTGTCGGCGGGCTCGAGGCTGGCGACCTGGTGGTCAGCCTGGGCCACGAAGCCCTGCGGGACGAGGCGCGGGTGCGCCTGCCGGAAGATCCCACCATGGCCGAGATCATGGAGCAGCGAAAGGCGGAGGAGGAAGCCAAGAAGGAGGCCGAGGAAGCCGAGGGAGACGAAGAGGGCGATGGCGAAGGCCAGGGCGAGTAGGCGCGGGGCACGGTCATGGACGTACTCGAGCGCCGACACCAGCTCTTTCGAGCTCTCGTGGACCACCCCGTCGGGGTGCTGATGGTCTTCCTCGGGGCCGCCGTCTTCGGGTTCGTCTCGTACAACCGGCTGGCCCTCAACCTGATGCCCGACATCTCCTACCCCTCGGTCACGGTGCGTACCGAGGTCCCCGGCGCCGCGCCCGAAGAGGTCGAGGACCAGGTCAGCCGCCCCGTCGAGGAAGCCCTGGCCACGGTGCAAGGCCTGGTGGAGCTCGAGAGCCGCTCCCGGGCCGAGCTGTCAGACGTGGTCTTGGACTTCCGGTGGGGCACCGACATCGACCAAGCCGCCCAGGACGTGCGCGAGCGCCTGCAGACCACCTGGCTGCCGGACCAAGCCCAGCGGCCTCTCATCCTGCGCTACGACCCCAATCTCGAGCCCATCCTGCGCCTGTCCATCTCCACGTTGAGCGTGGAGCGTTGGCGGGAGCTCGAGCTCGCCGAGCGTGCCCGTGCCGCCGAGATGGCCGAGAAGATGGCCGAGGCGCTGGCCAAGCAGCAGAACAGCCCGATCATGAAGCTGCTCGGGGGCGGGGACGACGAGGAGCAGGCCGAGGAGGCCGAGGCTGACGAGGAAGATGGCGACGCCGACGACGCCGCCGAGGCCGAAGAGCCCCTGCCCGAGTACGAGCCCGCCTCGCTCTACGATCTGCGAGAGCTGGCCGAGCGGGAGATCAAGCCCATCCTCGAGGCCATGGATGGCGTGGCGGCGGCCAAGGTGCGCGGCGGCCTCGAACGCCAGGTGCTCATCGAGGTGCGCGAGGGCTGGCTAGCGGCCCGGGGGGTCAGCCTCGAGCAGGTGCAGGCCGCGCTCATCGCACAGAACGTCAACATCTCCGGTGGGAGCATCCGCGAGGGCGACACCGAGTACCTCATCCGCACCCTCAACCAGTTCGAGTCGGTCCAAGAGGTGCGGGACATCGAGCTGGTGCGGGCTGACGGTGCCAAGGTCCGCGTGTCCGACGTGGCCACGGTGCGCGAGGCCCATCGCGACCGCGAGGTGGTCAGCCACCTGGACGGGCGCGAAGCAGTCGAGCTGGAGATCCACCGCGAAGCTGACGCCAACATCGTGCAGGTGGCCCGCTCGGTCAAGAAACGCCTGGGTCTGGACAAGGAGCCGCCCCCAGACCTTCCTCCGGACATGGATCCGCAGATCCGGGCCATGATCCTGGGGCCGCTCAGCATCATCGACACCCTGCCCGAGGGTGTGGTGCTCGAGGTCCTGGACGATCAAGCCAGCTTCATCGAGGCCTCGCTGTCCAACCTCTTCTCCACCTTCCGGCTGGGGGCGGTGTTGGCCGTCGTGGTGCTCTTCCTGTTCCTGCGCAACTTCCGCGCCACCGCCATCATCGCCACGGCCATCCCCATCTCCGTGGTTTGCGCCTTCGCCCCCATGTACCTGGGCTCGGTCTCCCTCAACCTGATGTCCCTGGGTGGCCTGGCCCTGGGCGTGGGCATGCTCGTGGACAACGCCGTCGTGGTGCTCGAGAGCATCCAGACCTGCCTGGATCGGGGCTCGTCCAGGCGAGAGGCCGCCATCGAGGGGGTGGGCGAGGTGGCCGCCGCGGTCACGGCGTCGACCTTCACGACCGTCGCCGTCTTCTTCCCCATCACCTTCGTCGAGGGTGTCGCGGGCGAGGTCTTCGGTGACCTGGCGCTGGCCGTCGTCTTCTCCCTGCTGGCTTCCCTCGCCGTGGCCCTGTTCTTCGTTCCGATGCTGGCCGCTCGGGAATTGAAGCGCCCGGATCACGCCCTGAGCCTGGACGAGCTCAGCCCGGCCCTGAGCTTCCCCTCCCTGGGTGAGTTCCGGACTGGCTGGCGGGCGGGTCGGGGCTGGCGAAAGCTGTGGCGGCCCTACCTGATCCTGCGCCTGGTCCTCCGGCTCCTGCTCGATGTCTTCTCCGCCATCTTCATGGTGCTCGCCGGCTTCGGCGGCCGCGCCGCGGCGTGGACCGGCTCCCGCGCGCTACCCCGTGCGGCGCGCATGGCCTTGTGGGCGGGGGAGCGCTTCGGCAGCCGCTACGACCGCCTGGCGGGCCGATACCAGGGCTGGCTCGACAAGGCCTTGGCTCGTCCCGGCACGGTGCTCGGCGTGGCGATCATGTTGCTGTTCGTGAGCCTGGCCGCGCTCGAGGGACTGGGCCTGGAGCTCATCCCCCAGGTCCACCAGGGGCGCTTCACGGCCGAGCTTGCCCTGCCCGTGGGCACTCCGCTCGAGCGCACGGTCCACGTGGTCCGGCGCGCAGAGGAACTGGTTCGCTACCTGCCCGACGTGGCGGGGGTGCACGCCACCATCGGCACCGAGCGGCGTGCAGACTCCGAGCCCGACGAGGGCGAGCACACCGCGCGCCTACGCATCCAGCTCGAGCCCGGTGGCAACCTGGCCACCCGCGAGCGGGTCGCCATGGATCTGGTGCGCAGCGCGCTGGACGAACTACCCGACACGGAGGTCCTGCTCGAGCGCCCTTCCTTGTTCAGCTTCCAGACTCCGGTCGAGGTGGTCATCACCGGCCAGGAGCTGCACGATCTGCGTCTGCTCTCGGCCCAGACCGAGCACGTGGTCACCGGCCTGCCGGGCATCCAGGACGTCAGCTCCAGCCTGGTACGGGGCTTCCCGGAGATCCGCATTCGCTACGATCGGACCTTGCTGGCCCACTACGGGCTCGACCTCTCCTCGGTGGCCCGGGCGGTGCGCAACAAGGTCCAGGGCGCCGAGGCCAAGGAGCTGGCCCAGGGCGAGCATCGCATCGACATGCTGGTGCGCCTGGACGAGCGTGACCGCGCCACCGTCGAGCAGCTGCGCCGGCTCAACGTCAACCCGGCGCTGATGCCCCCCATCCCCCTCGAGGCCGTGGCCACGCTCGAAGAAGCGGAAGGCCCCTCGGAGATCCGCCGCATCAACCAGCAGCGAGTGGCCGTGGTCACCGCGAACCTGGCGGGCTTCGATCTGGCTGGTGCCGGGGAACGCATCACCAGCGCCCTGGACGAAGTGGACTGGCCCGAGGGCTTCGGCTTCACCTTGGCTGGGCAGAGCAAGGAGATGCAGCAGTCGTTGACCAGCCTGCGCTTCGCCCTGCTGCTGTCGATCTTCCTGGTGTACGCCATCATGGCCGGCACCTTCGAGCACTTGCTGCACCCGCTGGTGATCCTGGGCTCGTTGCCCCTGGCCGTGGTCGGGGTGGTGATGGTGCTGTGGCCCCTGGGCATCCCATTGAGCGTCGTGGTGCTCATCGGCTTCATCGTGCTGGCGGGCGTGGTGGTCAACAACGCCATCGTGCTGGTGGACGCCATCAACCGAAGACGCCGCCTGGATGGCCTGTCCCGTGTCGAGGCCATCCGCGAGGCTGGTCGCATCCGGCTTCGCCCCATCATGATCACCACGGCTACCACCGTGCTCGGGTTGTTGCCGCTGGCCATGGGCTTCGGCGAGGGCTCCGAGATCCAGCGGCCGCTGGCCATCACCATCATCGCCGGGCTCACCAGCTCCACCCTGTTGACCCTGCTGGTCATCCCCGTGCTGTACGACCAGGTGGTCAAGCGGGTCGAGGCTTGGCTGGGGCGGGACACCGTGGGCATCGAGGCCGACCCTGTCGAGACCGGCGAGGTACCCAGGACCGGCGTGGTGGGTGACACGTTGGTTCCCGGCGACGACGAGGGGGCGCCCGCGTGAACCGCTGGCTGCCGACCTTCGCCGTCAAGCGGCCGGTCACGGTCATCATGGCCTTCGTTGCGCTGTGTGTCCTGGGTAGCATCGCCTGGAGCCGCATCCCCCTGGACATGTTCCCTCCGGGCTTCAACGCCCCCTACATCTGGATCTGGGTTCCCTACCGCAACACCACGCCCCTCGAGACCGAGGAGCGCATCGTCCATCCCATGGAAGAGCAGCTCGCGACCGTGGGGGGCGTCAAGAACCTCTCCGCCAGGGCCAACACCTCGGGGGGCTCGGTGGAGCTGGAGTTCCACCAGAGCGTGGACATGGCCGATGGCTACAACCAGGTCGTGGACCGCATGGAGCGGGCCATGGCGGAGCTACCGGACGAGGTGGAGCGCTACTGGGTGTTTCGCTGGAACCCGGCGGACGAGCCCAAGATCTGGCTCGGCTTCACGGTCCCCGAGTACCTCGAGGATCCCTACCCCTTCGTCGTGCAGCAGATCCAACGGCCCATCGAGCGCATCGAGGGGGTGGGCCAGGTGGAGGTCTGGGGCGTGCACCAGAAGTCGGTGTGGGTGGACTTCGACCGCGAGGCCCTGGCCGCCTACGGCGTGGATCTCGGCACGCTGATCGGCAAGCTGCGGGGTGACAACTTCCAGCTTTCCGGGGGCCGCATCACCGAGCGGGGCTCCCTGCGCTACCTGCGTTCGCTTGCCCGCTTCGAGGACCTGGACGCCATGCGGGACTACCCCGTGCGTCCCGGCCTGAAGCTGTCGGACCTGGCCGAGGTGAGCTACCGGTCGGAGCCCAACGACACCATCCACACCATCAACGCCCAGGACGCGGCGGTGATGGGGGTCACGGCCGAGAGCGGGGCCAACACGGTCGCCATGTGCCAGCAGGTGCGGGATACCCTTGCCGATCTGGAGCAACGGCCGGATCTGCAGGGCTTCACCTTCTTCCCGATCTTCGACCAGGGCGACCAGATCGAGAGGTCCATCGGCACGCTCACCGACACCGCGCTGCAGGGGGGCTTCTTCGCGCTGATCGTGCTGTTCGTATTCCTGCGCGAGTGGCGCATGACCCTGCTCATCGCGGGCTGCATCCCCTTCTCGCTGCTGCTCACGGTGGTCGCGCTGTACTTCACGGGGGGGAACCTCAACCTGCTGTCCATGGCGGGCATGATGATCGCCGTGGGCATGGTGGTGGACAACGCCATCGTGGTGGTGGAGACCATCTTCAAGTCCAGACAGGACGGGTTGGGGCGCAAGGCCGCGGCCGTGGCTGGCACCGCCGAGGTGGCCTTGGCCATCACCCTGTCCACCATGACCACCATGGTGGTCTTCCTGCCGATCATCCTGATGAGCGAGAACGCCATGTTCTCGTTCTTCATGAAGGCGCTGGGCATGCCGGTGGTCTGGGCCCTGGGCGCCAGCCTGCTGGTTGCGCTGATCTTCACGCCGCTCACCACCACCTTTCTCGAGAGCAAGCGCATCGTGGGGGACGCCCGCTGGCTGACGTGGCTGTCCCGCCACTACCAGCGAGCCCTCGAGTGGGTGTTGGGCCGCCGCTTCGACGCCATGTTGGGGGTCATCGCGGTCATCGTCCTGACCACCCAGATCCCCATGAAGGCGGTGGGTTGCAGCGACGAAAACGACGGCGAGGTCGGAGAGTTCTACGTGCGCTACGACATCCCGGCGGTCATGACCCAAGCCGAGCGGCAGGCCACCGTGGACAGCATCGAGACCATGGTGCGCGAAAACTGGGAGAACTGGGGCGTGGAGTTCACCCGCACACGCCTGCGCGAGGGGCACACCTCCGGCTGGACCCAGGTCCAGCTGTTCGACAAGGAGGAGTGGCCCAAGGAAGCCATCGGCCGGGACGAGATCCTGAAGGACGTGCGCAAGCAGCTGCCCGACCTGCCCGGTGTGCGCATGCGGCTGGGCTGGGGCGACGATCCCATGGGCAATCGCACCATCGGGGTGCGGCTGTACGGCGAGGAGACCGAGGTCCTCGAGGAGCTGTCGCAGGAGGTGGCCCGCCGCCTGGAGGCCCAGCCTGCCTTCCTCTCGGCCTACACGTCCGAGGACACCGAGGGGTCACAGGAGATCCGGCTCAACGTCGATCGCGACGCCTTGACCCGCTACGGCTTCGACGCCTCGAGCATCGGGGGTTCCCTGGCCTTCGCGATGCGCGGGCTCGACCTGCCCGAGATGTGGGACAACGGCCGCGACGTGGGGGTCAAGGCTCGTTTCCAGGAAGCGGATCGCGACGACCTGGACACCCTGCTGGACTTCCCGGTCTACGCTCGCGATGGCACCGCCGTGCCCATCCGCGCGGTCACCAGCTCGGAGGTCGCCCGGGGCTGGGGCTCCATCCACCGCGACCAGCGCCGCACCGGGCTGACGGTGCAGGTGGACCTGGAAGAGGGGGTGGAGACCGACGTGGCCTTCGCGGTCATCGAGCAGACCCTGAGCCAGTTCGACTTCCCCCGGGGCTACGGCTGGAACCAGGGCAACCAGTTCATGGAGCAGCAGGAGAGCGACAACGCCCAGCAGTTCGCCCTGCTGTTGAGCGTGGTG
>CAZVHW010000198.1:6865-11976 GCA_964626835.1 uncultured Enterobacterales bacterium | reverse complement strand
CGATGTGCCAGTGTTGGTGGGGCTTCGAAGGTTGTACGAAGCCGGTGCCTTTCCGGCTGGGCTTCTTCTTCCAGCGGTCGAGAAGCCCCTCGGCGTTCAGCACTCGCCAGACCGTGGTGGGGCTGACGGCGACCACGTCGTCGTCGATCATCATGAACGCCAGGCGCCGGTAGCCTTCGAGGGGATGCTTCGCGTGGTAGTCGATGATGGCCTGCATCTCCTCCGAGGTGATCCAGTGGTCGCGGGGGACGTGACCGTTGTGCTCGTTTGCCTTGCCGTACCGGCGTATCCAATCGTAGTATTTGTCCTTGCGCAGCCCAGCCCAGCCGAGGACCCTGTACTTGGGCAACTCGGTGCGCTGGACGAGCTCACGAACGAAGTCCACGACTCCGTCACGAACATCGTGGGGAACCCATCGTCCGTTCAGGGCTCCCCAAGTGCTTTTTTTAGCGTCACGTACTCCTCGGAGATCTCTGCGATCACCGTGTCCTTGCGCGCCAACCTCGTCTCCAGCACCTCGATCCGACGCTCCAGTTCCCGCTCCCGTGCCGTGTTCTGCCGATGCAGCGCCTGGTCCAGGTTCTCCAACGCCTTGTGCTGCCACGAGTAGAACAGGCTCGGCTGAACACCTGCCTCCGCACACACCTGCGACACGGGCACCTTGTCCTTGTGATGACGCCTCAGGATCTCGGCCTTCTGGGCGCTGGTGTACGACCTTCGTTTTCTGCGTGCCATGGACTCTCCTGTGATGAGCCGCCATTCCTTATCCGGCGGCGGGGAAAGTCGGATTCAGACACGGGCGGCACAGGGCCGCTCCCCTCCGCGGGGAGCCTTTGGACACAAAGCGGCACGGGTGTACCTGGCCGTGGTCTTCATCGCTGATTGCCTCGGAATCTTCCGACAGAGGACCTTCGCCGGCTCCGAAGCGGAGTCCCTAGAGGCGTGGGGCGGGGGATAGGACCCCGGGCTCGGTCGTGTCGGTGGGTGAGAGAACATCTCCTCGCTGCCCGTACCGCACCCGCGCGCTGGCCAGCCTCACCCTGTGGCTGTTGGGGAACGGTATGAGTCAGTGAGATCATCATGACATGCGAACTCGGGGATGTGTCAAGTGGTCAAGTTCGCAGACGCCGGTCGAGGGGGGGGGCGGACAGTGCGCTTTGACGAGAGCGAAGCCCGCATTGACGGCCACCGATCCTGGAAGCACCTCGGGCGTTTGGGCATCACCCGCGAACAGGTTCGAGAGCTGACCGTTATGTTCTGGCGCTGGTAGGAGGGATGGTAGGACGTGCTGCGGGTGAGGGGGCCACACCGTTGACCTGGAGGCGGCCGCATTGAGTGGGGTAGGCGGGCGTCACGGTTCCTGCCGTTGGCCATTGGGCGTGCCCCACCTCTGAATGCGTTGCGACGGGTTCCTGGGCCACGGGCTGTGGTATGTGGTGGTTCGCCGTTGCGGGTTCGTCACGATTCCTGGGCCGGACTCCCGGAGGTCGAAGGAGACGACTCGACCCCGGCGATGGCGCCCGACTGGCTGACTCCGACTCTGCTCGTTGACTTCGACGGCGCCCTTCGGGCCGATCGGGCCGCTGGCCTCGCATTCGGTTGCCAGGCGTTTCGCGTCTTCGGGGGCTACGAGCCACCAGCCACGCTCGTGGTCTCCGGAACCACCCACGCTGCCGACTACGTGCTGAAAGCGCTGAAGTGGATCTGGGCGCAGGAGGACCTGAACTACCCGATCCCTCGCTATCAGGGGCGTCTCATGGCTGGCTTCCGGCTGCAGGAACTACTCGATGGGGTGCCGTTCGGAGAGGTCTATGGGCGGGCCGAGGTCAAACGGTCGCGACCGAGGCCGCTGCCCAATGTCGACTACGCCCGCGTGGAGCGGGCGCTGCGCGGCGAAGAGCCGTAGTCCTCCGATCCTCCTCGGGTGGGCGCCGCCGGATACGCCGGACACCGCGGCACGGCGTTGAGGGCGTCTAGGTGGCGGCTGTCGGCGTATCTCGGCCTCAGGGTTCGTGTAGACTGCATCTGCACCAGCCAAAGGGGGCGACCTTGAGCCCGAACAAGAACGCCAGGTGCCCCTGTGGAAGCGGCCGCAAGTACAGACAATGCTGCGGCAAGGCGCGACGGCGCGGTCGGGAACGCGGCTTCGTCCGCAGCCGTGCCACCACCTACGTTCCGCGTGAACGGCAGGAAGCCAAGGCGCTCCTTCGAGCCCTGGTCGAGGACCCCAGCAGCGAAGACGAGCGCACGCGGGCCTGGTCGGAGTTCATGCCGGACCTCTTCGTCGACTTCTACGGCCGGGACCGGGAGCTCACCGAGGTGGTCGACGCCCTGTTCGAGGAGTGGCTCGCGTACGATCGGCCCTGGAAGAGAGGGCCCACGCCCGTCGAGCGCTTGCTGGCGCGCGGCGACCTCACCACGGGTCAGCGCAGGTGGCTCGAGCAGGTGCGCGACACCCCGTTGGGCCTGTGGGAGTTCGGAGAGCTCACGCCCTCCGGAACAGCGACCTTCGTCCACCTGCTGACGGACCAGGTCGTCCCGGTACCTCGCGCTCGGGTTTCCGCCATCCCGGGGGCGGGGAACATGGTCCTGTGTCGGATACTGCCCCATGGGAGCCGGGGTGTGCCTGAGATCGAGGGCTCGTTCGTTGGCATGATGCCCGTCGGCCACGATGACGGGAGTGACCTCCTGGACATCCTGCGACAGCGCCCGGAACGCGATGGGTCCTCGCAGGATGTCGGCGACGTGAAGCGCGCGCTGCCGGTGGTCCTGGTCGACTGCCTCTGCAGGATGGCGCGCGAAAAACCTCACGGCCCCGTCGAGTACAACTACACCGTTCGAGACGCCGAGGCCTTGCGGAGCGTTTTGGACGACCACCCGGCCTTCGAGCGTGTCGACCGGGTCAAGGGGGAGCTCTGGTTCGTCCATGAGGAGAGCCTGGATCCCCACGGCGGGGGCCCGGGGATGGGCTGGATCCTGATGGAGGGCAGCACCCTGGCGCTGTGCCTGCGCGACTTGGAAACCGCGGACACGCTGGCCTCGCACTTCCAAGCCCTGGCCGGCGCCGCAGTCGAGTACGAAAGCCGCATCTACGGCGGCACCCAGGCCCTGCGCGATGAGGTGATCGCCATGTGCGAGGAAGCTCGCGCGTCGCTTGCGCAAGAGGAATAGACATCCTGCTGGGCGGCGAGCGAGAGCGAGTGGTTGTCCATCCCACGCCTGCTCACGGCGCGGCACGAGGAGGGTCTCGCGGCGATCGAGGGAGGAGAGGCACGCCGGTGATCTGGAGGCCGCCGAGGTCACTCGGCCAAAGAACGTACGTCGGGCGAACCGTCGGACGGAGCAGACGTTTCGTCAAGCGCCGCTACAGCGGCTCTGCTCCTTCGGAGAGGACGGCGACGTAGGGGTCGTAGATGAACAACCGGTCCCTTTGTTTGCCGGTGAGTTCTCGCAACATGCCAAGGTCGATCATCCGGTCGATGGCCGAGGACGCTGTCGGCTCCGAGACCCCTGTGTGCTTGGCCGCGGTCTTGATCGACTGCACGGGGTGCTTCTGCATCACCTCGTGGACACGAAGAGCCGATCCCGCAGCTCTGCCCAACGAACTCAGACGGGAGCGGTGAGCATCGAACATCGCAAGGAGGCGACGAACGGTGTCTACGGCCTGCTCGGAGATCTGCAGCACGCCGTCCAGGAAGAAGCGCAGCCACTCTTCCCAGTCTCCGTGGGTCCTGACCCGCTGGAGCCGCTCGTAGTACTCGGCTCGGTTCGTCTTGAAGTGCAGGCTCAGGTAGAGGACGGGCTCGGAGAGAGCCTCTTCGGCACAGAGCAGCAGTGTGATCAGGAGGCGTCCCAGCCGACCGTTGCCGTCCAGGAAGGGGTGGATGCTCTCGAACTGGGCGTGGGCGAGGGCGGCCTTGGTGAGAAGCGGTGTGCGCTCCGGCTGGTCATGGAGGAACTTCTCGAAGGGGTCGAGGCACTCCATGAGGTGAGCCGGGGGCGGAGGGACGTACATCGCGTTCCCGGGTCGGGTTCCACCGATCCAGTTCTGGGACGTCCTGAACTCCCCGGGGGTCTGGCTGCTGCCTCGCCCTTCTCGCAGCAACACCTCGTGGATCTCCCGGATGAGCCGCAAGGACAGAGGGAAGCCCCCCTTCATTCGGTCTAGGCCATGCTGCATGGCTGCGACGTAGTTGCTGACCTCTACGACACCATCGATTGGGACGCCGGGAGTCCCAGCCACCTCGTGCATGAGCAAGTCGGACATGGACGACTGCGTACCCTCGATTTGGGAGGACAAGAGAGCCTCCTTGCGGACGTACATGTAGACGAAGAGGCTGGTGTCGGGCAGCACTGCCGACAGCCCGTCTAGCCGTCCAAGGGCCCTGTTGGCCCTATCCATCAGGTCGTAGTCCGAGGCACCGAAGTTCAGCGGTGGCGATGGAGGCAGGGGACGTGGGATGAAGGCCCTGACGGTTTCACCGACCGTGCTGGTGACTACCCAGTTTCCGCCACGCTCTGCACTCATCTCTGCCATCCCGAACGCCCCGTCCTTCAACGCCACCTCGGCGGCTATGCAAGTCTCTTTCGTAGCCATCGCGGCTACAAAAACTTCGGGGCTCAACTTTTCATAGCGGGCGAGACATCCAGGGTCAACATCCCCAGACGAACACGAGGCTGCGCGCCGAACAGCTACCCGACGCCTCGTGCCCGTGGGCGCCGTCCCCAAGCTCGCCAAGGCCGAGAGCTACGAGGCACTGAAGAAGGTCGAGCGAGACCTCGACAAGCTCGAGTCCACCCGCTGCCCGGACACGGAGCTGGATCAGACCACTCGGGTGCTGGTCGCGGAGGTCCGCGCCTGGCTCGATCTCGAGTGGGACAGGCGCAGGTTGGCGGTCGGCCAAGAGCTGCTCACCACGTTCGAGGACGCCGGCATCCCACTCGAGGAGCGAGGCGATCGGCTGTACCGCTTCCCGCTCGCGATCCACCTCGATCCCCGTACCGACAGCGCGCATCTGCTCCACGCCGGCGAGGTCGCCAACGAGCGGTGCATCCCCCTCGCCACCCGCCGCGTGTTCGCGGCCTGGGACAGCACCCGTGCGCAGCTGGTG
>CAZVHW010000198.1:2486-6855 GCA_964626835.1 uncultured Enterobacterales bacterium | reverse complement strand
CGATTCCGATCTGATGGTAGCGATGCTCGAGGACGCCTATCGAGAGCTCATCGCGATCGAAGGCAAGCACCCGGGGAGCCGGGTCCGCCTACCCGACGTCCACTTCAGGGCGTTCGTGCATCGGCAGACCGCTGCGGTCCGCAAGGACCCCAGGAAGGGCCGCGTGAAGCCATACCCGCGCTACCAGTTCGCCTGGGACCTGGGCCTGCTGCTCTCCCAGCAGGAACAGGTCACCACCCGCGGCGGACGCCGCATCGAGCTCATCGAGGCCAGCGAGTCCGCCAGTCGAGGGGCGACCACGTCGTTGATCGTGGAACGGCCCGACGGCACCGCGACGAGCTACGGCGCGCTCCGGACCGTGGGGTGAGCGAATTCCCTTGATAGCCCTCCGGGGCGGCGTCGCCTGCCCGCTCCACCTGGGCGCCTCGAGCCGCCACGGCGTCGCCTGGTGCCACCCCATGGCCCGCGTGGCGACGCTGGGAGGGGCTCTGCGGGGTGTTTTGGCGCAGCAAGTCGGCCTCGACCTGGGGTCGCACCCTACTTGCTGCGCTGGGAGGGGCGAGAGCAAAGGGTTGGCGGCGTTGAGGGAGGGTGGTGTTGGCGGGAGCAGGTGAAGTGCTCCCCTACATCGTGCGGGGGCATCTGCTGATGCGGGTGCGACCTACTCCACCCAGCCCCGCAAGGCCGGCTTGTCGCCGTTCGGCGACATCGCCAACATGTCAACGAACGAACACATATGTTACGATGTCCCCGAACGCTGACAGTGGAGGAGGCCATGCGACTCCGCACTCCCAGGGACTTCGGCCTGCTGATCCGCGACCGGCGTCGTGAGCGCTCGTTGTCGCAGCAGCGCCTCGCCGACGATGTCGGGGTGAGTCGCCAGTGGGTTGTCGACATCGAGCGCGGGAAGCGTCGTGCCGAGCTGGGGCTGGTGCTTCACACCCTCGCCGCCTTGGACATCGAGCTCGCGTTGGTGGGCGTGGTCGCCAGCTCTGATGCCCCTCCGATTCCCGAAGCGACCGTCGACCTGGACGCCATCATCGAGCGCGCCCGCGGTGGTGGTGGGCGATGATCGATCAGCTCGTTGTGCTCATCGGGGGCCGCGAGGTCGCTACCCTGCAGCGTGGACGGCGCGCCCGTTGGGTGCTGCGTTACTCCGCCACCTGGCGTGAAGATCCCAGCACCTTCCCTCTCTCGCTGTCGATGCCACTGGCCGCCCGCGAGCACGGTCACGAGGTCCTCGAGGCCTTTGTCTGGGGTCTGCTGCCCGACAATGCCATGGTGTTGGACCGTTGGGCGCGGCGCTTTCAGGTCTCCGTCCGCAACCCGTTCGCCCTGGTGGCCTGCGGGGGTGAAGACTGCCCCGGGGCGGTGCAGATCGTCCGGCCGGATCGCGTGGTGGCCCTCGAACGCCAGGAACCCTTCCAGGTCGAGTGGTTGACCGAGGCGGAGGTCGCCGAGCGTCTCGCTCTGCTCGAACGCGACCACGCGGCGTGGCGTGCACCTCAGGACACGGGCTGGTTCAGCCTGGCGGGTGCGCAACCCAAGACAGCGCTGCTGTGGCACGAGGGGCGCTGGGGTGTTCCCCGGGGGCGCACGCCGACCACCCACATCCTGAAGCCGCCCATCCCCGGGCTCGATGGGCACGTGGTGAACGAGCACCTCTGCCTGGCATTGGCGCGCGAGGTGGGGCTGCCAGCGGCGTCGACCGAGGTGCGGCGCTTCGGAGAGCACCAGGTGGTCGTGGTCGAGCGGTACGATCGGGTGCGCACGGCCGGGCTTGCAGACGCCGCGCCCACCACCGGCCGCGCCACCGAGCTTCGCGCGCTCGCCTTGGAGCGGCCCATCCTCCGGCTGCACCAGGAGGACGTTTGCCAAGCCTTTGGCCTGCCACCTTCGCTCAAGTACCAGAACGAGGGTGGGCCGGGCGCTGACGCCGTGGCGGCGCTCTTGGGCGAACACTCGAGCCGCCCTGACGAAGATCTGGGCACCTTCGTGGACGCGCTGGCCTACAACTGGATCGTGGGTGGGACCGACGCCCACGCCAAGAACTACGCGCTGCTCCACGGCGGCGGTGGGCGCGTTCGTCTCGCTCCGCTGTACGACATCGCCAGCACGTTGCCCTACTTTCCGCTGCAGAGGCTTCGGCTCGCCATGAAGGTGGGTGGCGAGTACCGCCTGGGGCATGTCGGCCGGCGGCACTGGGAGAGGCTGGGTGTTGCGACGGGATTGGGCGGTGAGGAGGCGGTCGAGCGCGCGTGCTCGTTGGCCGAGCGTGTGTCCGAGCGTATCGGGGCTGTTGCCGCTGGCTGTGGGAGGCAGGGGCTGGAGGCTTCGGTGGTCGAGTCGTTGGCCAGGACCATCGAGCGGCGGGCGGTGGCGTGTGTGGCGGTGATGTCTGCCTAGCTTTCTCGGCTGCTGGGCGGCGAACGTTGTCACGGCTCCAGGGGTCTCGCGACGAGGACGTCGTGGAGGCCTTGGCCTGGTGCGAGGATCATCCGGCTGCGGGCGATCTGGTGCTCACCCACGGCGACTTACTGCGGCAGAACGTCTTCATCGGCTTTGACGGGAGGCTCGGCGTGGTCGATTGGCAGTTCGCCGGACCGGGCGATCCGGCGTACGAGGTGGCGGTCCTGACCCGCGGTGCGCGCAGGCCGTTCGGAGTGTCGGGGGGGCTCCCCGCCGTGCTCGGCGCCTACCACGAGGCGGGAGGCGTCGTCGTTTGCGAGGTGGACGTGCTGTTCCACGAGTTTTGCATGGTGGCGTCGTGGGTGGAGGAGCAGCCTTTCCAGCACCATCGCGACCTGCTGCGGGCCTGCCTGCGGCGTGCGCGCGCGGGCGGCGGTCGGGCGGTCGTCCCACCCGATCAAAACTCGATCACCATCCCGACCCGCGCTGGGGTGCTCCGCTCCCCGTCCGACTCGAGCTGGTACACCGGCTCCGAGAGCACCCCGAACACGCAAGCGCGCTGCTGGCGGGTCAGCTCGTCGCTCTGCAGGGTTGGCTCGATCGTTTGGTCCGAGACCCGCCCTTGGGCTGGCTCGACCGACGCTGTCCACTTGAGCGTTCCCGGCCTGGGGGCGCCGACGAAGCACTCCGCCAATCGGACGCTGCGCGCGGAGACCTGCAGACGAAACGATGCGAGCCAGGGCAAGGGGTCCAGGACCTTGCTTTCGTACGCGGGCCGGTTGCGCCGGGCGATGCGGCCTGAGTGGACGATGGGCGCATCCTGCACCACTGGCTCAATCTCCTGGACCGGCTCTGCCGGCTCCGACTCCACCACGAGCGGCGCCACCTCGGGTTCGTTGCAGCTGCAGTCTCGAAGCAGGAGCAACAACAGGAGAAGCGCGATCCCGAGCAGCCACCACCGCCTGCGTCGTCGCGGGAGCGCCGCTCGCCGTCGCCTCAGCTCTTCTCGCACCTCTCGCCGCCGCTTTCCGAGCCTTCGCTTCATCTCCTTGCGCTCTGCCCGAAGCTCCCGGGCCAGCGCCCGGCGCTCCGCTGCTGGCCGCCGTGGTGTCACTCGCCCAGGCTCCAGCCGAACACGAGCTCGCCGCCTTCGTCTCGCCACTCCACGGGCGTGAGCGGGAGCAGGGTGAAGATCGACGGAGCTGGGGGCTCTACGGCGCGGAAGGGCCACGGGATGGGGTCCGCGGGCGCGAGCTTGACGCTCCCCGCATACACCTCGCCGGTCGGGGCCAGCGATCTTGCTCGGGCGTGGGCGCTCGCTTCTGGCCCCAGGCTACCCAGGCCTTCGCGGATGGCCTGGCAGCGCGCCAACAGCTCGGTGGCGGTGCGGCCTCGCCTGCCGGAGTTGCCCCCTTCGTCCGCGAGGGGGGCCAGGATCTGGCTCAGCTTGGCCAGGGTGGGGAGCTGGGCGGTGCGCACGTCGGCGTCTTCGAGCTCCAGGCGCTGCACCATCTGGTTCAGGAAGCGAAGGGTCTCGCTGGGGGAGATGTTCAGGCCTTTTTGGATGCCGTTGGCGAAGCGGCCGAGGTTTCCGGCGGCCAGGGGGCGGAGGAGGGCGAGGCGTCGCTCGAGGGCCCCTCGACCCGCTTGGTTGCGGACGCCGCGCTGGAAGGATTCCTGGTCGGCGTGGAAGGCGGCGCGCCACATGAGGTCTTCGAGGATGATGCCGTAGTCGCGCCGGGGGACGAGCTCTTGGAGGGTGACGAGGAGATCGTCGGTGATCTCGAACCGGGAGGCGACGTAGGACAACCAGCGGCGGCTGAGGCTGCGGACTCGGTCGGACGATCGGGACTCGGGGGCGTGCTGCAAGGCGTAGGCCATGGACCGCATGGCGTCTGGGAGATCGCCTCGCTCGAGCTCGTCCACGCCGCGGTGAAGGGCGATGACGCCGCGCTCGCGG
>CAZVHW010000198.1:0-2476 GCA_964626835.1 uncultured Enterobacterales bacterium | reverse complement strand
GCCAGGAGTCGCTGGCCGCGGCTGCCGCTCCAGATGGCGGCGCGGGCGGCGGTGTCGTCGCTGCCGGCGCTCTCCCCTCGGTGGGCGATCCACTTCTCGACGTTCTCGCCGTCCCTGCTCTCGATGAGCCGGTCGATGACGCCGAGGGCGATGCGGTCGAGCTGGGTTCGGTTTCCGCCGTAGCTGCGGGCGTGGCCGAAGAGGAACTGGCGGCGGTCCGGGGACAGGGTCATCCACTCGGAGACGGGCCAGTGAACACAGGCCCGGAGGATGCGGGCGGCTTGGGAGTCTGGCGAGAGGGTGTACGCGGGTGCGTCTTCGTTCATGGCGTCGATGGACCCGCTGGACAGGCCGTGTACGCGGCCGCGCCGTGCCAGCTCGCGGGCGTCCCTGCGGGCTTCTCGGGCCGCGAGTGCGGTGAGCTGCAGGTCGATGTCGAACAGCCGGGCCTCGATGGTGGCCTTTCCTCGGATGTTGTCGTGCGCCAGGGTGGCTCGGGCGCGCTCCAGCAGGTGGCGCAGGAGGCTGGCGGCGACCTGCCTCTCGTAGAGGTTGGCGGTGACGGGCAGGCCGGCCTCGACGAGGGCTATCCGGGGGCGCAGGCATGGCCCGCGGAACAGCCGCACGGCGCTCAGCTCCTCGGCGCTCAGCACCTCGCTGACGGAGACGAAGCGCTGCTGGCGCGCCAGGTCGAAGGCGTCGTAGGGGCGCGGACGTCTGGGGGTCACCCGGCGCCCCATGTTCCGAACCACCCAGTTGTGGAGCGCGATGGGCCACAGCCCGGCGCCGTCGTCGTCGGCGGGGTAGCCGTCCTGGCAGATGCCGGTCTCGCCCAGCGCGGCCCAGGTGACGGAGTGGAAGTCGCCGTCGTGACGCGAGACCTTGCTGGTCCGGTCCTCGAGGGCGTTGCGCAGCAGCCACAGCTTGATGGCCTCGACGGGTTGACCTTCCCGCAGCGCCATGCGCGCGTTGTAGTAGATCACGGTGTGGTCGGTGGGCTGCGGCTGGGCGGCCGCCAGGGCGATGATCGCCAGCCAGAGGATCAAAACGCCACGCCGACGGTGATGGACAGGTCCGCCCACAACAACAGATCGGTGCCGGACGCCGGGGCCAGCACGGGGACGGCCAGCATGAGGCGGGGGGAGACGAACACGCCCTGCTTAAAGTAGATGTCGTTGCCGAAGCCGGCCATGAGCCCGTAGCGGCCGGTGTCGACCTGCATGGCGTCGAGCCGCCTGTCGTCGAGGTTCTCGAGCTCGGTGTCGGTGAACATGGGGGAGAAGATGGCGGCGGCGACCTCGCGCGCCAACAAGCCATCGAAGGCCCCGGGGTAGTAGAGGTAGCGCAAACCGGCGTAGGCGTTGAAGACGAGCTCGACGGCGGGGAAGACGCGGGGAGCGGTGGTGACGACGCCTTCGGCCAGGGGGAGCCCGAGGGTGAGATCGAACTCCAGGCGCTTGGCTCGGCCCGGTTGGCGGTAGGGGGTGTACGCCAGCAGCTCACTGCTGGGGGTGTCCCACACCCAGACGTAGCTGACGCCCAGCTCGATGATCGCCCCGCCGGCCGGTGCCCGCACCAGCCCGCCGGCCCTCAGGCTGTTGAAGTTGTTGAGCTCGAAGAGGTGGTTGCCCATGGCGGCGACCTGCACGGTGCTCCGGCGCCAGTTGAACTTCACCGGCCGCGAGGTGGTGCCGATGGTGCGGTTCATCAGGGTGCCGAAGGGCGTGCGATAGCGGGTCAGGGTGTCGTCGAGCGCGGGCTCGGGGGGTTCTTCGTCGGCGTCGCCTTGTTCGGAGTCCCCTTCATCGGAGTCCCCGGCGTCCGGGTCTCCGGCGTCCGAGCCATCGTCTGCGGACAGGGCCTCGGGCTGGACGCCCGGCACGCCATCGTCCGCCGCGACGTCCTGCACCGCGAGCAGCGTGGCCGCCAAGGCGATCGCGCTAACCAGCATGGCCCACCGTGAGTTGAAGGCTAGGGATCAAGGGGAAATCCGGAGTCTCCCAGCTGCGGGTAGGTGGGGACGTAGCAGCTGCTCATGTAGGTGTTCCGAAACGAGTCGGACACCTGGTAGGTGCCGGCGGAGTCGAAGGTGGGGTGGTCGCAGAAGCGGGTGCACTGGGTGAGGGTGTCCTCGAGGTCGAACTCGTCCACCGTCCACATCTCCGACCCGACGTAGGCCTCGCCGGTTTCGGCGAGCCCGAAGGGGACGCTCAAGCCGAAGGCGCTCACCGAACCGGCGGCGTAGGTTTCGTACTCCGCGCGCAGCAGGAACGGGAACTCCCAGAAGATCCCGATCTCGTAGGTGCTCTCGCCGAACCAGCGGTGCCACTGGGCGAGCCACTCGATGGGCAGCAGGCCCAGGGGCCCCCAGGAGCAGATCTCTTCCTGGATGGTGCCGTGGTTGCAGCTGTGTTCGATGAGCTGGGCGAACTTCTCGCTCTGCAGGATCTCCGTTCGGAACACGACGAGCTGGTAC
>CAZVHW010000197.1:10460-12032 GCA_964626835.1 uncultured Enterobacterales bacterium | reverse complement strand
ATCACCGATCAGCGCGGCGTCGTTCGCGCACCACCCGAGAAGGTGCGCCAGTCCATCGGGGGCAAGGACTACTTCGCCGAGGCCGCTGAGCGTGGCGGCGTCACGACTCGGCGCAAGGGCGGCGGCAATTGGCACGTGCTGGCCCCCATTCGGGTGGCCCACGTCGACGGCGCGCCCGCGTCCATCATGGGTTGGGCCTACATCCAGTTCGACGTCGGCTCGGCCGTGTCCGATTCGACACCCCTGCTCGGACGCTTCATCGCCGCTCTCATCGTCCTCTTCTTCGTCATGGGGGTCACCGGGCTGTCCATCTGGCGGCTCTCCACCGCACCCATCTCGGCGGTGCGCGAGGAGCTCGAGCTCGCCATGCGTGGCCACGTGGGTCAGGTGGCCGTACCCACCGAGTGGAAGCACTTGCGAGACCTCACCCACTCCATCAACCGGCTGTTGGAGCGGTGGAAAAAGGGGGACCGTGGTGGCGGTGGGTCGAAGGGCCTGGATCCCGCGGTGCTCGGGGCCTGCATCGCGGACCTTCCGGTTCCCGTCTTCCTGGTCGACGGCGAGCGCAGAGTCCACGCTGTCAGCGGCGCCGCTTGCTCCTGGCTCGGTTCACAGCGCGATCAGATCGTGGGGCGCAACCTGTCTGAGCTGCTGCCCGATCCCGCGTTTTTGGATACACTGGGCGCGGCCTGTGCCTCGGTGGCAAGTGGGCGAGCCCCCTCCGTCGCCAAGACTGCCCAGGTCGGTGCCAATCGCGTCGCACTACGCGCCGTAGGCGCCGGCTCGTTGGGTGTCCTGGCGATCGTCGCGGTAGGATAGCCAGGGATGTCGAATGTTCCCCTCCTCGTAGGTATTTCGGGCAAGACCCAGGGCCAGCGGTTCAGCATCCCGCCCCAAGGCCTGCGGATGGGCCGCCAAGCGGGCAACGAGGTGCTGGTGGAGGACACCGGCGTGTCCCGGCAACATGCCCGGCTCATCTTCCACAACGGCGCGCTCTGGGTCCAGGACATGGGCTCGCGCAACGGCGTGTTCGTCAACGACGCCCGTGTCCAGGCTCACCGGCAGCTGTCCGTGGGAGACCGAATCCGTGTCGGAAACTGTGTCTTCGAGGTCAGCCTGGACACCCCCGAAGCCGAACACTCAGTCTCGGTCGTGGCCCCCAGGCCTGCCCCCAGCAGCGGCATTCGGGTCCTTCCGCTCGCCATCATCGCCATCGTGGTCATCGGGCTCGTGGCCCTGGTTGCACTCGCCGGTCGTGGTCACGTCAAGATGGCCGATCCCGACGAAAGCGAAGACCAGGTCACCTCTCTGCTCGCCTCCACCATGAACGGACTCGGGGGCCCACAGGCCGGCGCAGATGGATCCCAAGCAGTGGTCATGCCGTCGGCTCCCGTCGATGCATCGTTGTCCTCCCTCCTCGAGGGCGAGCAGGGCTCCACACCACAGCCTAGCTTCGTTACCGGCAGCGACATCCAGGAAGAATGGCCCGATCCCCCCCCGGACATGAGCTCCCGCGAGCTGGTGGAGAAGGCCCACGGCCTGTACAACGCTGGCCGTCTTCACGACGCGTTG
>CAZVHW010000197.1:0-10450 GCA_964626835.1 uncultured Enterobacterales bacterium | reverse complement strand
GCCCTGATGCTCGACGAGGCCTGCGAGATCTGCGCCCGCCGCATCGATCGGCTCAATACCGAGATCGTCGAGAAGATCTCCGAGTATTTCGACGCCGGCTTGCGCTACTACGACGACATGCAGTTCCAACAGGCGGTGGCTTCCTGGGAAATGGTGCTGCTGCTGGCCCCCAACCCGACCAGTCGTTCGCACCATCAGGCCAAGGAGTATCTCGAAAAGACCCAGACCCAGATGTCGCGGCAATACTAGCCGCCCGCCACAACAGCCGCCCTCGAAGAAAAAGCTCCTCGAGCGTGAACAGGTCGCCGGCCGGGACGTTTATTGCTGTGCTACAGTCTCTCGACGTTCCCAGTCTCCCGCGTCCGTCGGACGGAGGGGACGGTGTGGCCTGCGCCACGGGGTAGGCCGAGGAACAGGCCCAGGAGGTCGGTCGTCATGAGCGAGCAGCGCATCGAGCTCACCATCCGCCGGGAAGGGCACCCGGACATGACCGTGCCGCTGCCCAAGGGCAGCATCCACATCGGGCGGGCCGAGGACAACGGGCTGGTTCTTCCCGACATCGCCGTGTCGCGGCGGCACGCCCGGCTTCACGTCACCAAGACCGGCGTGTCCATCGAGGACGTCGGAAGCGGCAACGGCACCTACTTCGAGGGCAAGCCCCTGCGAAAGCGGGATCTGTTGGACGGCGACGAGGTCGTGATCGATCCGTTCATGTTGGTGTTCTCCGTTCCCAACGCGCCCGACCGCGAGTCCACGGAGACCTCCAAGGGCGCGAGCGCCGGGCCGCCTCGGGTAGCGGGCGTGCCCAAGCTCGTGTTGGTACACGGCCACGGTCTCAAGCCCGAGTATCTTGTCCGCGACGCGGGCTTGAGCATGGGTCGTGCCGAGCAGCGGGACATCATCCTGCCAGATCCGGCCGCCAGTCGGTCCCACGCGGACATCGTGCCTCAGGGGGACCGCTGGGTCCTGCGGGACGGTGGCAGCGTCAACGGCACCTTCATCAACACCAAGCGCGTGCGCGAACACGTGCTCGTGGATGGAGACCGGATCCGCATCGGCGCCACCGAGTTCCGCTACGAGGAGCCCGAGCTGCCTCACCGGGACGGGCTCGCGCCTGCGCCCCAAGAGCCGCCCGGCACACCCAGTCCCGGTACCCGGCCTTTCGAGAACCTCATCTTCGGCCTCGACAGTGCAGATGGACAGATGCCACCTGGGCTGGGTTCCGACCAGACCTACGTACCCAAGGGCCGCGTCCCGGCACCTCCGAGCCCTCCCACCCTGAATGCCGGGGCGCCCCCCCCTCCGGGTTCGGGGTCCGTCCCATCTGCGGGCGGCTTTGCGCCACCACCTCCCCCCCCTTCACCGGGTAGCACGCCGCTTCCCGGCGATGCCGAACACTTCGAGACCCGCAAGATCCTACCTGCAGTGGGGGCCCCCGCTCACGCCCCGCCCGTGGTGGCGGCTCCTCCGCCTCGGCCCACGCCCGTGGCCGCGCCGCCCCCCGCGATGCCGCCGCCCATGATCTCGGCACCGGTGCCGGCGCCTTCCATACCTCCGCCCCCGGGGAACGGCGCTCCTGCGCCCTTCGCGGCGCCCGCACCCACCCCGTCGGCCCCCCCGCCACAGTCGGGTTTTGCGCCCCCTCCCCAGCACGGGCTCGCGCCACCACCTCAGGCCGGCCTGGCTCCCCCGCCTACCACCATTCCCATGCCCGGGCCCTCGCAGGGCTTCGCTCCATTGGCTCCGCCGCCCACAGCCGCTGCGCCTCCATCCGCTGCGGGTGGAGGCTTTGGCGGGGTCGAGATGGACATGGGTGCGGGGGGCAAGCGCAAGAAGGGCCGTCGGGGCAAGAAGATGAAGATGTCCGGCGGCGGTGGCCGCGGTGGCGGTGCCCGCAGCGGCAGCTTCATGCAGCGCAACATCGGTATGCTCACCGGTGGCATCCTGGTCATGGCGGTGTTCCTGTTCGCCGTGGGCTTCATCAAGAACAACATGAGCGACACGCGAGCGGTCACACGGATCGCCAACCGCGCGAACAACGATGACGTGCCTGCGGTCACCTCGGCCGAGGCCGAGGCCAACAAGGCGGCCGTGGACTCCCTCATCGTCCAGGGAAACGCACTGTTTGCCGACCAGAAGTTCCTCGAGGCCGTGGAGAAGTATGCCTCCGTTCAGGTGCGCGACCCCAACAACGCCATCGCCACCAAGATGGGCTACCACGCCTGTGAGTTCATGGTGGTCCAGCACATGTTCGATACCATCTCCGGCCGTAGTACGACCATGGCCGAGCAGCAGGAGGCCTACGATGCCGCTCTGGCACAGGCCGACGACGCGCTGTCCAGGCGTGGCAACCTGACCGCAGCCCAGAAGGCGATCGAGGCGGTCATGGAGTACTTCCCGGAAGACGAGGCACTGCAGAACATCTTGGACGATCTCAAGCGGCGGCGGCGTGGCGTGGCGGTCGCTGTGCGCAAGCGCAAACAAGAAGAGCACCAAGCCTCCATCGAGGACCTGTTCGCGGCAGCCCAGAGCGATCGTTCCCGTGGCGACGACATGGCCGCCATCACAGGCTTCGAGCGTGTGCTGGGCGCCGATCCGGAGAAACAGACCGAGCTGTACTGGAAGGCGGAAGAACAGATCCGTCAGATCAAGGCCGAGCTGTCGGCCCGCGGGCGCCAGGCCTACCGCGCAGGGCTTTCGGCCATGAAGTCCGGTGACTACATCACGGCCAGGGCCCAGTTTCGCGAGACCTTGCGCCTCGATCCCTTCAACCAGGTGGCCCAGCGGCGCCTGGACGAGGTCCAGGCCAAGCTCGACCAGCAGGCCCAGAAGTACTGGTCCGAGGCGGAGATCTACGAGAAGACCAACCAACTCGAGATGGCGATCGGTCGGTACCGCAAGGTCATGGAGTACTGCGCCTCCTCCAGCTCTCCCTTGAGCCAAAAGGCCAAGAAGCGCATCGATGCCCTCATGCGCTAGCGGTCTTCGTGTCGGCGCAGCGTCGATGCGGAACCCCGTCCTGCTGCGGGTGTCCAAGCGGCTCATGTCCCGCCGCATCCTCCTGTTCGTGTTCTTGACCCTCGCCTTGGCCTGCCACCATCGGGGCGGTGTCACCCGCCTCGAGCAAGCTCGGACCGGTCACCTGGCGCTCCCGGCACTCCCCCGCGACACGCTCGAGCAGGGAGCGGCGAGCTTGGACGTATCCCTGCGCATGCGCTCGCTCGAGCTGCTGTGCCTGTACGCCCCGGCGTCGGAGCTGTCGGCCTATGCGGAGCGCGGGCTGTACGATCCGAGCCCCTACGTGCGTCGGCGGGTCATCGAGGTCCTCTCTCTGCGGCTGCCCGAGCCAGTGGCGCAAGATCTGTTGCTTCGAGCCATCGAGCGCGAAGACGTCGATGCCTACGCTCGCGGCCGGGCGGGTTTCCTTCTCGCGAGCGCTGGGGTCGAGGCCGCCCTCGATCCACTGTCGCGTGCCTGGAGGAGCCTCGAGCAGCCTTGGGACCGGGCGCCCTTGGCCCTCGCGGCACTTCACGCGGGGGATCCCGAGGCCGAGGCCGCGCTGGCCGAGGACCTCCGAGAGGGCGTGATCCCCCTCGAGACGCAGTTCTTCGTGGCTATCGGCCAGACTGGGAGGGTCGCGCTGGCGCCGGCGATCATCGAGGCCCGCGATCTGCTCGAGGAAGAGCTCCTGCTCCCGGCCGGCGTGGCCTTGCTCCAGCTGGGCCACCCCGAAGGCGAGGCGCTGTTCCGGTCCGCGTTCAGCGACGGCGATCTCTTCACTCAGCTCGAAGCCCTGGACTACCTGGCCCAGCTCGACGGCGAGCGTGCCGACTCCATGCTCCGCAAGGCCCGCGGCAGTGGACCCGACATCGTTCGAACCTACGCGAACCTCGTCCTGGTGGGTCGCGGTGAGGCGGCCCTCTCCTTGGCCGTGGATGCCGCCCAGGTGCGGGATCGAGAGCAGCGCTGTCTGGCACTCGAGGCCATGGGCGCCCACTTGCAGCGGCTAGCACCGGGCGAGGCGCCACGTCGGCAGGAAAAAGCAGCACACACCATCGCTCTCGAGGCGCTTCACCATCCCGAGCCCATGGTTCGCAGCTGCGCGGCCCGGGCGATGTCGGGCATCGGACGAGCCTCGGACCGCCCTCAGATCGAGGCGCTGATGGCCGAGCTGTCCCAGGAAGCTCCCGCCGAAGCCCAGCGTGTCGAGCTGGCGGGGGCGTTGTTGGCGATCGCCGCCGGCCAGGTCGAGGCTACACCCGGCGGTTGAGGAACATCACCACCAGTGAGCCCAGCCAGAACGCCGCGGATGACGCGTAGAGGATCCACGAGACCCACGGTACGCCCAGCAGGTCGGGGCCGTCCATGCCCAGGGCAAGCGAGCCACCGAGCAAAGAAGCGATGGACATGGAAGCGATGAGCATCTGGGTCATGCGGCGGTGTTCGCTGAGTCGCTCTTCCCTCGGCCGGTGGGAGACGACGTTCACCTCGAGCTGGCGCTGCTGGATGTCGTCCATCAGCTGGGAGAGGACCGCAGGGGCCCGCCGCTGCAGGGTGCGCAGGCTGATCACGGTGTAGAACAGCTCTTCGCGCAGGCGGTCGGGCTTGAAGCGGTCTCGCACCAGCCGGTTGATGTATGGTGCTGCTGCCCTGACCGGGTCCACTTCTGGGATCAGGGCCTTGGCCAGCCCCTCGGTGGTGATCAACGCCTTGAAGAACATGGTGTAGTTCGGCGGCGCCTGCAGCTTGTAGCGCACGGCGCCGTCGGCCAGATCCTTCAAGAACGCGCCGATCTGGATCTCCTGCATGGAGCGCCCGACCCAGTTGCGCTCCATGGTGTCCACCACGTCGCGCTCGAAGGCGTCGAAGTCCACTCGTTGGGTCTTGATGCCGATGTCGTAGTAGATGCGGGCGATGCTGCGGAAGTCCCCTCGCTCCAGCGCGAACATGACCGCGATGAGGTTGTCCTTCATCTCCGGCGTGAGCCGCCCTACCATGCCGAAGTCGATGAGCCCCAGCTTGCCGTCGGGTTGCACGAAGACATTGCCCGGGTGCAGGTCTCCGTGGAAGAAGCCGGTCTCGAAGAGCATGCGGTAGGCGGCGCTCAAGTAGTTTCGGCCCACCAGCTCCATGTCGAGGCCCGCGGAGCGGGCATCGCGGATGCGCACGCCGTCGACGAAGTCGAGCACCAGGGTGTTCTGGGTGGTGAAGGCCCGGTGCACCCTGGGGATGAGCACTTCGGGCACGTCGGCGAAGTCGTGCAGGAAGCGCTCGGCGTTGGTCGCCTCGATCTCGAGGTTGGTCTCTTCGGCGATGGAGCGTTCGAACTCGCGGAGCATGCCCAGCGGATCGAAGTACGCGGCTTCGGGGAACTCGGCCAGGACCTGTCGGGCGAGCAGGTTGAGCACCGAGATGTCGGCCTCGATGGTCTCGTGGATGCCCGGCCGCAGCACCTTGACCACCACCTCGGTGCCGTTCTTCAGGTGGGCCTTGTGGACCATGGCCACCGAGCCCGTGGCGATGGGTTCGTCCTGGAAGTCCAGCAGCTCGTCGCGCCAGTTTTCTCCCAGGGAGCGAGCCAGGGCTGCGTGGATGCGCCAGGTGGCCACCGGCTTGACGTCGTCTTGCAGGGCCTGCAGGGCCTCGATGTAGCTTGGGGATAGCAGGTCCACGCGGGTGGACCAGAGCTGGCCGAACTTGACGAAGGTGGGCCCCAGCTGCTGGATGGCGGACACCACGCGCTCGGGGGTGGTGTCGGGGGACGAGAAGGGGATGCGCACACCGGGGATACGCAGCCCGGAGATGACGAAGCCCAGGCCGTGGCGCACCATGACCAAGGCCACCGCTTGCAGCCTGCCCAGGTCGCGCACGGTGTGCTGAATGCGTTTGCGGGTACGCCAGACGGGTCGAACGAAGCGCATGGTTGGAAGCCGTTAGCCGGTTGCCGGTAGCCTTTAGCTCGGCGGGGTGGGCCGTGTCCGCTGCAGAGCCATGTCCCGGCTCGGTTTATTCTCGGTCGCGCAGCAACTCGCGCCACCGCTCGGACCAACCTGGCAGGTCGGCGGGCACCATGCGGGCGTCGCGGGGGCGGTCGGCTGCCAGCTCTCCGGCGGGTCCGGGGACTTCCACGACGCGGTCATCGAGGTCCAGTGCAGCGGCTACGGTGCGCGCGGCGCCGGCGAAGGTGGTCTCCTCGGACCCGATGGCGTGGGTGAGCCCTTTGGGGAGCGACAGCAGCCGGCGGGCAAGGTCGCCGGCCCACGTGGGTTGGATGGGAACCCCGCCGTAGGAGCGGACGGGTCCGGCGCGGAGCATGGCTGGGAGGCGTGAGAGGAAGTTGCGGCCGCCGATGCCGTAGACCCAGCCCGTGCGCACGACGTGTCCGCCGGCCTCGAGCACCGCGAACTCGGCTTGGACCTTCTGGCGGCCGTAGGCCTGGATGGGCTCGGTGGGCGAGTCGGGGGCATGGGGCCCAGGTCCCGAGAACACGTAGTTGGTGCTCACGTACCAGAAGGGGACCTCGCGAGCCCAGTATGCGGGTGCGTTGCAGTTGACGTCCCAGCTCTCGGGTTCTGTCTCGCAGCCATCCACCGAGGCGTGGGCCGCGCAGTAGATCACGGCGTCGGGGCGGTACTCCCCGAGCACGCGAGCGCGATCGGAGGCGGAGGTGACGTCACATGCGGCGCGATCGAGGGCGGGGATTCCCAGGGAAGCGACGTGGGAGCCGACCAGGCCGTTGGCGCCGAGGACGAGGAGGGTAGGGGAGGACATGGGGCTCGTAGTAAGGTCCTCGCGGTCCCTTCGCCCAGGAGCCTCGAGTGGTGGTGGTTGCAGCGCCGGGTTGCCGCGGGGGCGAGCAAGCGGGGAGTGGTGGTGTGGGCAGCGGCGGGTGCTGGGAGTAGCGGGGGGTGATGTTGCGCAGCGTCTCGCCAGGTGGGACAGGTCGTTACCATTTCTAGGCGGGCCGAGAAGGTGGCGGCGGGGCGAGGGGAAATGGTAACGACCAGTCCCTGAGTTGGTGAGGTCGCGCCTCCCCGGAGCGCCGCGCCGCTTCCAGGCACCTGCCCCGCTCTGTGATAGATCCCCCCATCGCCCCTCACCAGGAGGCCACACCTCATGTCGCGCAACCCTCTCCTTCCCAAGTGGGCCCAGGAGCTCAAGGACCGCTACCTCTCCGGCGAAGCCAGTATGTTCATGGTGCACGGGAACGTGCGCGACCTGATGGCCTGGGACGACGGCGAGCAGCTTCGCTACGTCGGCATCCGCACGTTCCTCGAGCGGTTTCTGGGGCGGTCAAAAGAAATCGTCATCTACTACAACTGCTCCGAGGGCTTCGAGTTCCCCGATCGTGCCCACAAGGCCCGCTTCCTGCGGGCGGTCAACGCTCGGCGCGTGCTCGACGGTGAAGACGAGCTCTTCGGGCTGCCTCGGGCTCCATCCGAAGCCCTGCCCGTGGTCGAAGATCTGGTCACCGACGCGGCCCAGCGGGCAGGCGTGATCGTCGATTATGTTGAAACTATCGTTCCAATGGGCGATCTCGCCTTCATGTCCGACCCCGACAAGGCCAACTTGGTGGCGCTGCAGCGTTGGGCCACCGATCCCGGCCTGCTCAACTCGGACAACCTGGTGATCCTCATCGCCGAGAACTTGAGCGACGTGCACCGTCGCGTGGTCGCCAACGCGCAGCTCGCCGCTGTCGAGGTGCCCCTACCCGACGAGGACGAGCGCCTGGCCTTCATTCGCTCCGTCTCCCGTCGAGGCATCACCATCGAGATGCACGAAGAGCGCTTGGCCCAGGTCACCGCTGGTCTGTCGGCCATCCAGATCCGCGGGCTGTTTCGCCAGGCCCAGCAGAGCGCGTTGCCCATCACCTACCGATCGGTCAGTGTCCGCAAGAAGGCCATCATCGAGCAGGAATGCCACGGGTTGGTGGAGTTCGTCGACCCGGGCCACGACTTCTCCCACGTGGGTGGGCTCGAGCGCATCAAGACCGACCTGATGCAGATGGCCACCGCCATCAAGAAGGGCCACCGCAACCGGGTTCCCATGGGCGTCATCTTCGTGGGCCCCATGGGCACCGGCAAGACCTTCGTGGCCGAGGCCTTCGCCGCCGAGAGCGGGCTCACCTGTCTCAAGTTCAAGAACTTCCGCGAAAAGTGGGTTGGTAGCACCGAGGGAAACCTCGAGAAGATCCTCCACGTGGTCCAGGCGCTCGGCTACGTGCTGCTCATCATCGACGAGGCCGACCGCTCGCTTTCCGGCGGCGGCGAGGGTGATGGGGGCACGTCCAGTCGCGTCGTGGCTCGGCTCAAGGAGTTCATGAGCGACACCGATCATCGGGGTCGAGTGGTCACCATGATGATGACCAACCGGCCCGACAAGATCGACACCGACCTCAAGCGCCCGGGCCGCTTCGACATGAAGATCCCCTTCTTCTTCCCAGAGGAAGACGACGAGCGGCTCGCCATTCTCCAGGCCATCACCCGCAAGAACGAGCTGACGGTAGCCGAGGATCTCGACTGGAAACCCATCGTCGATGGCACCAAGGGCTACTCCGGCGCCGAGCTGGAGTCCGTCCTGCTTGCCGCTGCGCGCTTGTCCAGCATCGACGATCGCGAGGAGCTGGCCCAGACCGATCTGCAGCGGGCCGTCATGGACGTCATCCCCAGCCGCGACACGCGAATGCTCGAGTTCATGGAGATGTTGGCGGTCTTCGAGGCCTCCGCCCGCAGGATGCTCCCTGCCCGTCACGCCGAGCTCACCACCGAGCAGGTCCACGCCCGCTTGGACAAGCTCCGAATGGCGCTGGGCACTCGGCTGCGTTGATCCGTTCGCTCGAGCCTTGACAGCTCGGGCCTCAGCTCCTAAATACCGCCGGCCGCTCCCGGGCTGATCATCCCGGAGGGCACCGTCTCGAAGCCACGCCGACTCTACCGGCCTCGCGGCCCCGGCGTTGGAGAATGTCATGTACGCCATCATCGACAACCACGGCAAGCAAGTGCGTGTCGCCGCCGGCGAGACCATCGAGGTCGATCACATCGAAGCCGAGATCGGCTCCGAGATCACCTTCGACCGCGTCCTGCTCATCGGCGGAGAGGAAGTCAAGGTAGGCGACCCCGTGGTGGCTGGTGCCACCGTGAAGGCCAAGGTCCTCAGCCACGATCGCGGCCCCAAGGTCATCGCCCTCAAGTACCGGCGCCGCAAGCGCTCGCGTACCAAGCGCGGCTTCCGTGCTTCCCTCACCCAGCTCGAGATCCTCGACATCGTCGTCTAAACGGAGGACGTCATGGCTCATAAAAAAGGTCAGGGAAGCTCGCGCAACGGTCGCGATTCCAACGCGCAGTACCGGGGCATCAAGCGCCACGACGGCATGTTCGTCAGTGCGGGCAACATCCTGGTTCGGCAGCTCGGCACCAAGTTCCATGCTGGTGAGAACGTAGGCGTGGGCCGCGACTGGACGCTCTTCGCGTTGGTCGACGGCACGCTCCGCTTCGAGACCTTCCGGGGCGGCAAGCGGCGCGTCTCGGTCTACCCCGACGCCCCCTAGCGCTGAGCGTCGCCAGGCTGCGCCGGACCCCTTCGAGGCCGCGCCATGCCATTTATCGACGAAGTAGAGATCCGGGTCGTCAGTGGGAACGGTGGGGACGGGTGCGCCTCGTTTCGACGCGAGAAGTTCGTACCCTTCGGTGGTCCCGACGGAGCGGACGGGGGTCGTGGCGGCTCGGTGATCCTGGTGGCCGACGAGGGGTTGAATACCCTGGCGCGATTCAGGGGCCAGCGTCTGTACAAGGCCGAGCGCGGAAAACACGGCAAGGGGAAGCAGTTGACCGGTCGTTCGGGGAAAGACCTCGAGCTGCGGGTCCCCCTCGGTACCTTGGTGCGCGACCTCGACAGCGGTGCGCTCCTGGCCGATCTCGAGGAGCACGGCTTCTCGGTGGTCGCGGCCCGGGGCGGTCGGGGCGGCCGCGGCAACATCCACTTCACCACGGCCGGCAACCAGGCGCCCCGTCAGCGCGAGGAGGGAAGGCCCGGCGAAGAACGCAAGCTGCAGCTCGAGCTTCGATTGTTGGCCGACGTCGGCGTGATCGGCTTCCCCAACGCGGGAAAGTCCACGCTGGTTTCTCGAATCTCGGCTGCCCGTCCCCGCATCGCCGACTACCCCTTCACCACCCTCGTACCAAACCTCGGCGTCGTGGACCGCGGCATCGAAGGCAGCTGGGTGGTGGCCGACGTGCCGGGACTCATCGAGGGGGCGGCCGGGGGTGCGGGCCTGGGGCACCGCTTCCTGCGTCACGTCCAGCGTACGCGCTTGCTCGTGCACCTGGTGCGCGCGCTACCGGAAGACGCCGGAACCCCATCGGAGCGCTACCTGAAGCTGAGGGCGGAGCTGTTCGCCTATGATCCGGCGTTGGCGGCCCGCAGCGAAATCGTGGTGCTGTCCCAGGTGGAT
>CAZVHW010000196.1:6696-12071 GCA_964626835.1 uncultured Enterobacterales bacterium | reverse complement strand
GCATCGGCCTGTTCTACCCAGTCTTCCGGCGCGCCCTCCGCGGCCTGGACGGCGTGTTCGGTGGGGGTGACCATCCAGCCGATGTTGAGGCCGTTGACCCGGATGCGGTCGCTGCGCAGCGCGTAGGCGACGTTCTTGGTGAGGACGGCCAGGGCGCCTTTCGACGTGCAGTAGGCGGTGAGCTTGGGTTGCCCACCGTAGGCCGAGACAGAGAGGATGTTGACCATGCTGCCGCCGCTGCCTTCGCGACACATGATGCCCGCGGCACCCTGCATGAGCAGGAAGGGCGCGCGGAGGTTCAAGGCCATCATGGCGTCCCAGTCACCAGCGCTGGTGTCGTGGATGGTGCCACGGGCCGTGCTGGCTGCGGCATTGACCAGGCCGTGGAGCCGCCCGAAGCAGGCGTCGACCGCGGCGATGATCCGCTCGCAGTCCGTGACGCGGTTCAGATCGGCCTGCACGTAGAGCGGTCGCGTGCCGGCTGCTTCGAGCTCGGAGCTGACGTCGCCGCCATTGGACACGTTCCGACCGCAGATGGCCACGCCCGCAGCGCCGAGTTGGGCGCAGCGAAGGGCGATCTCTCTGCCGAGCCCCTGGGTGCCACCGGTGACCAGGATGACCTTGCCTTGCAATCGTTCGTCTTTCATGTCAGCTCCTCGGATCAGTCCTTGACCTCGACGCGCCAGAGGGTGGCGGCCAGGATGGCCGAGACCACCGAGGCGCCGACCCAGAAGGCCACCGCGGTGGAGAAGTCGTAGTGACGGATGCCATCGACCATCGTGGTGCCCTGCTCGATGAGGTAGCCCGAGACCAGCTCCTGTACGCCGGCGCCCAGGTAGCTGAAGGCCCCGATGAAGCCCATGGCGGCTCCCACGGCACGCTTGTCGGCGATGTCCACGGCGAACAGCCCGCCCAGCACGGCCAGCAGGCCGGACAGCGTGAAGCCGTAGATCAACAAGCCCGCCCCGAGCACCCAGGTGTTGCCCTGGGGCCCGAAGAAGACCAGGCCCAGGGACAGGATCTCCACGATCCCGAAGATCAGGGTGAGCGGTGGACGCCGGGCCGCGAAGAAGCGGTCGGACAACCAGCCGTAGGCTGCACAGCCGCCGATGCCAGCCAGGGTGTTGAGCCCGATGAGGGCGCCAGCCTGCGCGAGGGACAGGCCGTGGTGTTCTTGCAGGTAGAGGATGCCCCAGTTGTTGATGGCGTAGCGGGTGACGTACATGGTGGCCGTGGCCAGGCCCAGCACCCAGATGGCGGGATGTTTGACGAGAGAGAGCTGCGCCTCGAACACTCCCAGCTTGCTCTCCTCGCCAGGTGGGGGATCATCGGCCCGAGCCTGCCAGACGCTGATGGGGGGCAGGCCGACGGTCTCGGGCCGGTCGCGCAGGAAGACGTAGACCAGGACGGCCGCCCCGATGCAGACCAGCCCTGGCCCGATGAAAGCGGCGTTCCACACCGTGTAGGCCACCAGGGTGGCGGTGCCGAAGTAGGTGAGCCCCTCTCCGACCGAGTGGGCCGTGGACCACAGGCCGTAGACCGTGCCCCGCTCGCGGGCGTGGAACCACTGGGTGATGGACACCACGCTGGCCGGGGCGCCGAAGCCCTGGAACCAACCGTTGATCGCCCAGAGCACGATGGCCACGACGACCGCGGTGTTGAAGCCCATGAACAGGTTGATCACTGCGGAGATGGCCAGGCCCGTGGGGATGAAACGGCGCACGTTGACGCGGTCTGCCAGCACGCCGTTGAAGAGCTTGCCCAGGCCGTACGACCACAGGAACGCGGCGCCTATCAGGCCCAGGTCCTGGGCCGAGAAGATGCCGCCGTCGATGAGGGGTTTCTTGACGACACTCAAGCCCAGGCGGCAGGTGTAGGCGAAGCCGTAGCCGAACAGCAGGGTGAGCCCGATGGAGAGGCGAAAGCGCTTGTAGCGCCGATCGATCTCGGCCTTGTCGCGTAGGGGTGGCGCATCCGGTCCGGGTGCGAAGAAGCGCAGGGGGTTCCAACGCCGTGGGGTCGTCTGTGGGTCCACGGCGCGACCTCCTCGTGACAGAGCCGGAGCATAGGGACTAACCCGCGAAGTGGGAGGCATGGCTTCCTCCCTGGAGGCTGCATACCTTGCAGCCATGAACGCCCTCCCCAAGGCCATCCTCTTCGATCTCGGCCAGGTGCTACTGCGCTACGACGAGCACCTGGTGTTCGAGGCCATCCAGCGCCTGGAGCCCTCGGTGTCCCCCTACGAGGTCTTCGGCGATCCCGAGTCCTGGCGCCTACAGGAACTGGCGGAGTCCGGTGAGCTCTCTCCCGCCGACAAGCGCGCGCAGCTGAACAGGATCTTCGGCCTCGATCTACCCGAAGCGGACTGGGCGTCGGCATGGGCGGCAGGCTGTACGGGTCCCGTGCCGGGCATGCCCGAGCTCATGGCACGGCTGCGGGTCCACTTCACGCTGGGCTGCCTGTCCAACACGGTGCCGTGGCACTGGGCCGCAGGTCTGGCCCAGGTGCCAGGTCTGCGCGAGTTGCCCCACCACTTCCTCTCGTTCGAGCTGGGCTGCCGCAAGCCTGGAGCCCGAATCTACGAGCTGTGTCTCGCTCGGCTGGCGCTGCCGGCCGAGCGGGTGCTGTTCATCGACGATCGCTCCGAGAACGTCGAGGGGGCGCGCGCCGCGGGCATGAAGGCGGTGCGATTCGAGGGCTGCGGCGGGTTGGTCGAGGCCTTGGATCGAATGGGGGTGGTCAGCGGGAGGGGATGAACCCCTCCCCTACACGCAGCCGGTCGGCCTTGGCAGCCCCGCCACCTTGCATGCCCCCATCGCCGGTCCGGACGGAAACAGCTGGTAGATCCGCTTCAGGTCCACGCCGCTCTTCTTGACCAGCTTGCGGACCGTGGGAGCGGACCCGTACTGCACGTAGTAGTCCCGCAGGTAGCTCAGCACGCGCCAGTGTTCCTGGGTGAGTTCGTCGACCCCATCGGTGCGAGCCAGCGCCTGGGCCACGGTCTCGTTCCACAGCTCGGGCTGCTGGATGAAGCCGTCCTCGTCGATGTCGAAGCTGAGGTCGCCAACCTGGAAGGTGCCCATTGGGGGTCTCTCTCGTTCAAGCGGAAAACGTACTCGGGCGGCTGCGGCCCAGCTCGGCGATGTCGGCCACCGCTCGGATGGCCAGGTCGATGTGTTCCGCCGTGTTCAGGGCTCCGATCCCGAACCGGACGCCGCCCTTGATGCGGTCCGTCCCGAGTGACTCGTGGAGGAGGGGTGCGCAGTGCAGGCCGGTGCGGGCGGCGATGTCGTGTTCAATGTCGAGTAGGGTGCCCACGTCGCCAGCGAGGAAGCCGTCGACGTTGAACATCAGGACGCTGATGCGGTCCTGTTCGCGCTGCTGACAGTAGAGCCGAACACCATCGATCTCGCCGAGGCCATCCCGCAGCCGCTTCCACAGGCGCAGCTCGTGGGCGAGGAGCTTGTCCTGGCCCTGGCGGGAGATCCACTTGACGCCGGCGTTCAGCCCAGCGATGCCGGGCAGGTTCGGGGTGCCGTACTCCATGCGGTAGGGGTATCGGTTCAGATGCCGGCGCTCGACGGACCGGACGCCGGTGCCGCCCGCACGCACGTGGGGAATCTCCACTCCTTCTCGCACGTACATGCCGCCGATCCCCATGGGCCCCATCAGGGACTTGTGCCCGGTGAAGCAGATGACGTCGGCGCCCAGATCGTCGAGCTTGACCGGGATCATGCCGGCGGTCTGGGAGGCGTCGAGGACGAGGTGGATGCCTCGCTCGCGGCAGGCGCGCCCGATGGCCGCGATGGGCTGGACGGTGCCGATGACGTTGGAGGCGTGGTTGAGCACCACGACCTTGGTGTTGCTGCGGAAGCTCCGGACGACGTCATCGGGATCCAGGTAGCCCTGGTCGTCGAAGTCGATGTGGTCCAGCGCCATCCCGTCTTGGTGGAGGTGCCACAGGGGCCGCAGCGCGGAGTTGTGGTCCAAGGTGGAGGTGATGGCGTGGTCGTCTGGGCCGAGCAGGCCGAAGACAGCCAGGTTGAGGGCATCGGTGGAGTTGAGGCCGAAGACCAGGCGTTCGGGATCGGGGCCCCCGAAGAAGTCGGCGAGTAGACGCCGCGTCTCCACCACCAGGTCGCCAGCCTCGACACAGAGATCGTAGCCGGACCGACCCGGGTTGACGCCGTGAGACCGGTGGAAGCGGTCCATGAAGGCGTAGACTTCGGGCGGCTTTGGGAAGCTGGTGGCGCTGTTGTCGAGGTATACGACACGCTCGGGGCGAGGCCGGTCTGGCGACGTGGAGGGCACCTGGTGGGACAAGGGATTCCTTCGAGGCTGGGGGTCTCGGCGGGCCTGGAGCGCGGTGGGACTCATGTCCGATAACCAGTCCTCCACTACAGACCCTTCGGCCAGAGGAGCATTGTCCGAGGAGATGACATCCCTCGCTTTGCAGAGGCTGGGTGGCAGTTGTAAGGTCCTCCCATGACCGCCCTCTCCGCCGCCCTCGCGACCACGTTGCTGGCCACGCTTGCACGTGCCGAGACGCCGGACTGTAGCGCGCTGGCGCCAGGGGAAAGAGAACGTGCGGTCTCGCTCATGGACGACACCTACATCCACGACTGCTGCGATCTGCCGTTGTCCAGCTGCCTCGAGCAGCAGCCCGCATGCCTCCTCGCGGAGCGTCTGGCGGACAACATCTGCCGACGCGTCGGCCAGGGCCAGGAAGACGAGCTCATCCAGCGGGCCATGAAGCAGCGCTCCTGGAGCATGGTCCCTTCCGGCGATCCACTCCTCTTCGACTTGGAGGCCGCACCCTCGGTGGGCGACCCGGAGTCCCCTGTCCAGCTGGTGGTCTTCGCGGCCCCGCGCGGCTTTCACTGTGCTCGCGTGGTTCCAGGCATCCACGAGGCGGTCACGGCTGGGCCCCTGCAAGGCAAGGTGCAGCTGCACGCGAAGCTGTTCCCACTCCGGTCCAACGAGCACGGCAAGGAAGCCGGCCTGGCCTTCTTGGCAGCGCACCAGCTGGGTGCCTTCTGGGAGTTCGCGCTGCACGGCTATGCCCACTTTGACGGCTTCAGCCTGGAAGCCCAGCTCGGCTGGGCAGAGGCCGTGGGATTGGACATCGCCGAGTTGGAGCGGAGGATCGCCGCTCCGGCTCTGCTCGACCTGCTCGCGGCTCACAAGCGGGAGGGGGTCGACAACGGTATCGAGTCCACGCCCGCCTTCTTCATCGACGGTCATCCCTACCGAGGCGAGCTCGAGGTGGACGAGCTGATCGACGTACTCGAGGAAGCCTGGGAGCGCTCCATGGGGTTCACGCACAGCGAGAATCCGTCGTGATGGGAGCGCTGGTAGCCGTCGGCCTGGGCCTG
>CAZVHW010000196.1:0-6686 GCA_964626835.1 uncultured Enterobacterales bacterium | reverse complement strand
CGGCGCGCTCGACGCGCTCGTCGCCCGCATTCGCGCCAGGGACGAGGGCCAATGGACCCTGGCAAACTGGGGCCCGAGCGGCGGGACCCGAACCCCCTCGGCCGGCCCATCGGCGGCTCCGGGCGGCACCCCGGGCAGCCGGCGCCCGCCGCCCGCCCGGGGCACGTCGCCCGAGGACCCCCTCAGCATGCACATGCTCTTCGGCTTCGTGCTCCAGCGCGGCGGCTTCTGCGGCTCGGCGCTCTTGAGCTCCGTGTGGCTGCAAAAGGACCATCGCGGCCTGCTGGCCATCGGCTTCGCCATCGCGGTGTCCATGGCTGGCTTCGCCGTCCTGGTGGCCTTGGGCCAGGTCGTACCCAACCCAAATCCCATGCGCCTGCTCTCGGCGGTCGTCGGCGGTCTGGTCTTCGGGGTGGGCATGGTGCTGGCCGGCGGCTGTGTCACCGGCACGCTGTTCAAGGCGGGAGAGGGCAGCTTCACGTCGATGCTCGCCCTGGTCGGCATCGCCGTCGGCACCACCTCCACCAACGTCGGCCTGCTGGCCCCGCTCAAGAGCTGGCTGGTGGTGGCCACTCGCGAGCTCCGCCCGCCCGCTGGGCTGCACGACCTGCTGGGTGTGTCCTACCCCGTGGCGGCCGGCGCGATGGCTGCACTGCTTCTAGCCAGCCTGATCTCCATCCACTCGGTGACGAGCCGACGAGCCTCTCGCCCGCTGCTGCCGCCTCCCTCCACGCTCTTGCACGGCTCTTGGCCGGCCGTGGTCGCCGGCAGCGCCGTGGGCGTCGTGGGTTGGCTGGGGTACCTCGCGTCCAGCTCCGCTGGTCGCAACTACCCGCTCGGTGCCACCGGAGGTGTTCGGGAAGCCTTCACCACCCTGGTGAGTGGCGAGCTACCCCACAACAGCTGGACCATCCTGCTGGTGGCCGGCACGCTGCTCGGCTCCGCGATCTCTGCGCTGCTGCGCAAGGGCTGGAAGCTGCGCTCGGCCGATCCCGAGACCCTGCTGTTCGCCCTGCTGGGGGGCCTGCTGGTGGGCATCGGGGCTACGATCGGCCGGGGCTGCTTCATCGGCAACATGGTCAGCGGCGTGGCGCTGTTGAGCCTGCACTCCGCAATATTCGCCCTGTGCACGGTGTTCGCCAACTGGGCTACGACGATCCTCTACCTGCGAGGCCTGCGTTGACCTGGCTTCCCCTACTGCTGGCACTCATCGCGCCAAGGGCGCCCGCCTGCGACGGCATCCCACCCGAGCTGATCAACGAGGACAAGACCCCCCACGCCTACAGCCTCACCTGTGGCAAGAAGGTGGACGAGCGCGAGCTGCCCGCTACCGAGAAGCACGTGCTCGATGGCTTCTCCGGTTGTGTCTTGAAGCTGGACGAGCAGTCCGAGACCCTGCACACCGAGATGGTCTGCACGATTCGAGTCGGGGGAAAGCTGGTCTGCGACCTGCTCTAAGAACGCCGCGAGTGCTCGACGGCGCTGCTACGGTTCGTCGCCCGCCTGGATGACCTCGTGGAGAGCCAGAATCCGCCGAGCCGCTTCGACCGTGGCGATACTGGACAGGGTGGCGCCGCTCACCGGACGGATGGCGGAGCGCTTGATGGCGAGATCGCGGTCCAACCGAAGGCCTCGGATGAGCTCGTAGAAGCCAGGCCCGGGCTTGTTTTCGTCCGGGCCCTCGAAGGACAGCAGCTCCACCCTCGCGATGGATCCGTCGTTCGCGACCACCACCATGAGCGTGGCGGGCAGCTCCCGCACGGGGTGGGTGTCGAAGTACGCCGTCCCCATCACTTCTCCGTCACACAAGCCCACGTGCTGCCGCACAAGGCTGCTTGCAATGGACACCTTGGCTCTCGCCTCGGCCGCCTCGCGCTGTTCGTAGGTGAGGTAGACCGTGCGCGATTGCACCTGACATTCCCCAAAGACGAGAGCGATGGCTTCGTCCATGGACAGAAGGACCGTGGCTTGGCTGGGGGTGATCACCAACAGGGCCATGAGGACGAGGTGCTGCATCACGGGGTGCCTTCGCCTGATCGCCGGACCTGAACGAAAGGGGTGCGATTCTCTACGACTACCACCACGACCTCGTCTTGGCTGGCTGCCCACTCGAGGGCAGCGTCGGAACCCAGAACGAACAAGCCCGTGGCCAAACAGTCCGCCCGGGCTGCTGACTCCGAGCGCACGGTGACGCTACCGAACGCGGGCGAGGCCGAGCCGGTGTGGGGATTGCGGATGTGCCCCGGTTGTTCACCTTGACCGGACGTGGCGACGGACCCCTGGCCGAGATGGAGCTGCGTGACCACGCGGCTCCGGCGTGACGGGTGGGCGATACCCACCTCGAGGGTCTGGCCAAAGGCCGCGACCTGGCCTCCCAGGTCGACCATGGCGGCCCGTGCCCCGGCGGCTCTCGCGGCCTCGAGGGCCGCATCCAGGGCAACCCCCTTGCCGAAGCCCCCCGTATCGAGCGCGATATCCGCGAGGCGTCGTGCGCGCTCGCCGTCCCGCTCCAGCGCGTCCAGCTTGCCCGCGGCCGGGTCGAAGGCACCCGAGGTCTGTCGATGGCACCACGAAACCGTCGCGAGATCCCGCGCCAGGGCGGTGGAGATGTCCACCCACCGACCGACCGGCGCGCGATTCAAGACCGACACCTCGCTGTCACCGTGTCTGGTGGACAGGCGGGCCTCGGTACGTTCCACCGCTGCGACCGCAGCCTCCGAAGCGGCCAGGGCCATGGTCCGATCATCGGCTGCCACCCGCACCGTCAGCACGGTACCCATGGCCAGCAGCTGCCGCTCGACCTCCACGTCGGCCTGGACCGACGTCGCCAGCAGCAGGACGAGGAGCGGCAAGGCCACGCGCGGCTCGCTTGCTAGAAGATGAAGCCGATACCGGCGTTCAGCTGGTTCACACCCGACTCGGCCTCGGTCATATGGACCTGGTAGTCCGCCTTGAGCGTGAGCTGTTGGTGGGGCTGGAATGCGAGGCCGGCCGTGATGATGGACCGGTCCTTCGAGTCGGAGGAGTCGAATCCACCCGGCACCGACGCCTGCGTATTGAGCGACTCGTAGCGAACATGGGGTGTCAACGACTGACCGTCCATTCCCAAGGGTCGGAACACGTCGTAGCCCAGGTCCACGTAGTAGCCACCCAGGGTCTCGCCCACGCTGTCGGCACCCACGAGCGCCAGGGCCTGGTTGAGGGCCTTGACGTCATCGATCTTCGCACCGGCGTACAGAGCCCGGAGCTTCAGGCCGGCCAACTCGAGGGTGGCATGGCCTTCGAAGATCATGGTGGGCACGTCGGGCTCGGCGCCGGTATTGGCGTTGACCAGATCCTGACCGGAGTTTCCGTAGTAGGCGGAGCCACCGACCACCAGGCCTTCGACCCCGACGAAGTCCACCCGCGCGACGCAGGCGAAGTCTTCGGCCACGGCCTCGGCGCCCTTCTGGCGGCCGCCGCGGATGCCGGAGCTGGAGAAACCGGCCGCCGACATGCCGTCCAGCAGGTAGGCCCGGTAGCTGATCGGGCCGAGGTCGCCGTAGATACCGGCGCCGATCTCGCGCCAGGTGGTGGGCAGGATGTACTTTTCGACCTGTGGCCTGTCTACCGAGGCGTAGGTGGTGGGTTCGTGCAGTTCGTTGGAGATGCCCATGGGGACCAGCAGCAGGCCCATGCGTGCACCGATGGTGTCGAAGCGCTGCCAGTCCAGGTAGGCGAACTCGACGTAGACTTCCTTGACGTGCTCGAACTCGATCTCGGTGTTGAGCACCCAGTTGTCGTTGAACTTGTAGCCGGCGTAGAGGATCACCCGGTGGACATCGATACCGTCGACCTTGCCGGAGTCGTCACCCGCTTGGGTCTCGGCGGCGTAGTGGTGGTACTTCACCTCGCCATAGCCACCGATGGTGATGCCGCCGTCGCTGCGGTAGACCTTCGAGGCCGCGGGGCCCATGCCGTGTACGCTCTCGTTGGCCAGCAGCGCCGCGTCACCGATGCGGAGCCGCTCTACCTCGCCCGCCAGCACGTCCATGCGACGCTCGAGCTCGACGTTGTCCGGGCCTTCGGGGGGCGCGGGAGGCGCTGGGGGCGCGGGAGGCGCTGGGGGCGTCTCGGGGGCTGCGGGCGCCACGGTGACTTCCGCGTCATCGCTCTCGGCGCCTTCGGAGCTTTCATCATCGCTCTCGGCCGTCGTAGGGGCTTCGTCGGACGTTGGTGGAGCCTCGTCCTGTGCGAACACGGGAGCGAGGAGGAGGGCGAGAGCGAGGTGAGCTGACATGGAGACTCCTTGTATTGATAGTCATTCTCAATTACATGGCGTCCCATATGACCGGTTGGACGGTCGCTGTCAAGCAAGAACGAGACCCATTATTGCATTTCCGTAGCACCCCGCGCTCGAAGACCGCCTTCGGTTCGAAGCGTTAGCAGCCCAGGACCTGCGGCTCGGTCGGCGCACTGTCAGCCCATGCCCGGTTAGGCTCCCCTTCCCTCTCGGAGTGGCGTTCCATGCCCCCTCTTCCTATCGAGCGCAGGCAGTTCCTCGAGCTGATGGGAGCGGCCGGCTTGGTGGTGCAAGGCAGCCTCCTGGGGTTGTCCACCGGGTGCAAGCGGGAGGCTGGCGACACGGGGGCGGACGACGATGTCTTCCACTTCGCCGTCATCACCGACACCCACCTCCACGCCGACCCGGAGCACCACAATGGCGAGGTGCTGGCCGAGACCCTGGCCATCCTCGAAGACTTCGAGGTACCCGTCAGCTTCGTTGTGATCACGGGCGATGTCTTGGACGAACTGCCCAGCGACGATCCCGCCGACTACCAAGGCGGCGAGGAAACGGCGCTGAACCGCCTCCAGGACATCCTGGCAGGCACCAGCCTGCCCGTGCACATCGTCATGGGCAACCACGACTACTACCTGACGGACGGCAGCCTCGACAACGGCCTGACCGACGATCCATCCGCCCGCGAGCTGCTCTACCAACAGCTGCTGGGCATGCCCGCCCCCTTCTACGCCTTCGAGGAGCAGGGTGTGCGCTTCCTGGCGCTCAACTCCATGCAGCAGGACGAGCGCGTGGACTGGAGCCCGGAGACCTGCGGAAGCTTCGGTGAGGATCAACTCGCCTGGCTCGAGGAACAGCTCACCGACGGCACCCCTTGCTTCCTGTTCTTCCACCACCCGTTGGCGCTGGACACCATGGTGGACACCGGCCTGGCGGTGCTCTGGCCGTTCGAGGTGCCCCGCGACGAGGGAAACTACGACAAGTACGAAGGCACCGAATACGACGGCTGGACCGACCCCATCTACGACCTGCTCGAGCAGCACGCGGACACGGTGCGGGCCGTCTTCGTCGGCCACGGCCACTGGTTCCTCGAGGACAGCTGGCAAGGCATCCCCGTGATGATGGGCGACTCGGTCGGCAACTCCGTGCTGCAGACCTCGGTGGGCGAAGGCGACGCCGAACAACCCATGCGCTACCACCTGGTCGAGGTCAACCTCACCCAGGGCACCTTCGCGATCTTCAATCGGTCCTGGATCCAGTACAACGTTTAGGAGACTGCATTGCTCACAGCACTGCTCTTTGTTTTCGCAACCCTGGCCACCACCTGGCAGCAGCCCCCCGAAGAAGTGCTGCAGGTCCTGCACGCCAAGGACCTGCCCTGGGTCTGGACCGCTCCCGATGGAGCCCACCTGCTCCTGGCCGACGGGGTGCTCTACCCACCGCTGGCCGAGCGGGCCGCACCCATGCACGAGCTGGCCGGGGAGCGCGTTGATCCCTCCACCAACGGCTTCTATGGCGAGTGGGGGGCTACCTCCCCTCGCCTGCTCGCGGTCGAGGGTGGAGCGGAGACCCCACTCCCTCTCCCCACCGACGCACGGCTGATCGACGCGCGCTGGACCGTGGACGGGCAGCGCTTCGCCATGACCGTGGAGCACTCCGATCACATCGGCCTCTGGGTTGGTTCCGTGGAGGGCGATCTCACGGAGATCGAAGGCGTGGCACTCAATCCGGTGCTGGGCGACGAGGTGGCTTGGCTGCCCGATCAACAGCGCCTGCTGATCAAGCGCGTCCCCACCGACCGCGGCGCTGCGCCCGAACCCCCCGTCATTCCCGCGGGTCCCATGGTGCTCGCGGGTGACGGCGAGGCACCCCGTTCCACCTACGAAGCCCGCAACCTCCTCGAGACGGCCCACGACGAGCAGCTCTTCGAGTACTACGCCACCAGCCAGGTTGCGCGCGTGGATCCCGCCAAGGGCAAGGTCACCGACCTGGGAGAGCCCGGTGTCTACGCCGACGTCTCGGTCTCCCCCAGCGGCAAGTGGATCCTGGTGGAGCGGCTCGCACCACCCTGGTCCCACGAGACGGGCTGGTGGCGCTTCGCCCACACCGTGGAGCTCTGGTCATCCAAGGGCAAGCACAAGACCACCATCGCCTCCCTGCCCTTGGCCGATCAGGTGCCCATCCACGGCGTCACGCTGGGTCCCCGCAGCGTCTCCTGGCGGGCCACGGCGCCGTCCACGCTGATCTGGATCGAGGCCCTGGACGGCGGCGATCCGGCCGCCGAGGCCGACCACCGCGACAAGCTCCTGATGCTCGAGGCCCCGTTCGAGGCGGAACCCACCGAGGTGTTCGTGGCGGAGCACCGCATCCGGCGCTGGCGCTGGGGCGCCGAGGGCGGCACGCTGAT
>CAZVHW010000195.1:7176-12077 GCA_964626835.1 uncultured Enterobacterales bacterium | reverse complement strand
GATGGCTGCACCGACAAGCCCGACGACACGGACACGGTCGAAGGGGACACGGACACGGACACGGACACGGACACGGACACGGACACGGACACGGACGGCGATGGTGACGCGGACGGCGATGGCGACGCGGACGCAGACAGCGACGCGGACACCGATCCCGAGTTCTGCGACGGGTCGCTGCCCAGCCCCGTCGAGACCGGCCCCGACTGCCTCACGAACAGCATCGGCTGCGGCGAGACCATCACCTCCACGACCGCAGGTGGCTCGGAGCACTTCGGTTGGCAACACTACGAGAACTTCTTCTGCCTGGTTCCCGACGACAACTACGCGGGCCCCGAGCGGGTCTACGAGATCGAGCTGGAGGGCGACGTCCTGGCCAGCTTCGAGCTGTACAGCCCCTGCGACGACCTCGACCTGATCGTCCTGCGCTGGGACGAACGAAACGAATGCCCGGATCCCGATCAGATCCTCACCGAGTGCGAGTCGGACTCCACCGGAGGCAGCGGCTCCACCCAGGTCTGGACGGACCGCGCCACCCGGTATCTGGTCATCGTCGACGGCAAGACCGCCATCGAGGACAACTTCGAGATCTCCGTCTCCTGCGAGTCCAGGTAGGCTGAAATGCGCACCTTCGCGTTGGTAGCCGTCGCTGGGTTGGCCGGCTGCGAGGTCGAAATAGACCCGGATTTCTGCAGCGACGATCTCGCTGGTGGCAGCCCAGCAGGGCCAGACTGCCTCACGGGCACCATCGACTGCGGCGACACCATCTCATCCACCACCAAGGGTGGCTCCCAGCACTTCGGCTCGGAACACTACGAAAACTTCTACTGCCTGGTGCCCCACGACGACTACTCGAGCCCCGAGCGGGTGTACGAGATCGAGCTGTCGGCCGACACGCTGGCGACCTTCGAGCTGTACAGCCCCTGCGGCGATCTCGACTTGATCGTGCTGCGCTGGGAAGAGGACAGCGAGTGTCCCAGCACGGACCAGCTGATCACGGAGTGTGAATCGGACGTCTCGGACGGGAGCGGAGACACCCTGGTCTGGACGGACCGTGACTCCCGCTACCTGGTCATCGTGGATGGCGAGACCTCCGTCAAGAAAAAATTCGAGATCTCCGTCACCTGCGAGTCCGAGTAGCTTCGAATGCGCATCGCCACACCGTTGTTCGTCGCAAGCCTGACCGCGTGTGGCGGCGACCCCGGCGCGCTCCCCCATGGCAGCTGGATCCTCACTGGGAACGGCGTGGCCGGTGAGCTTGTGGTGGAGAACGAGCGCACCACCGTCGAGATCTGGGGGGCCAACTGGGGCACCGACGGGGTCGCGCGGGCTCGGCCAAGCCAGGACGAAGCCGGGGCCACCTGGCTCGCATTCCCGGTCCAAACCGCTGCGGGTACCGCCGAGGCCTCCATCCAGCTCGACCTCGACCAAGGCAAGGCCATCCTGCCGCTGGGGTACCGAGAGGGCGAGCTGCTTCACGCGTTGGTATTGAAACCCGGCTCCCTGGACGAGGCCACCCGAACCGCCGCCTCCCGGCCGTTCCTGGACACACGCGCTGCCCTGCAGCAAGCTTGGGCCATCGGTGCCTTCACCATCCGCGATCCCGGCGGGACGCTCACAGGCGCAGTCCAACTGCTCCCGGGCAACGACGCGCAGGTTGAGCTGATCATGGACCACGTGCTCACCGATGGAGTGGTGCCAGCGCGGAGAAACGCCGAAGGTGCAGACATGCTGCTGCACTTCGAGGTGGAACCGCGCTTCGGAGAGGAGCTGGCCCTGCTGCGCTTCAACGTGCCCGTGATGCGCGCGGTCTTGCCCATGGATCGCCTCCCCCACCCCGACGACCGTTGGTTCGAGGTGAAGCCCGGCCGGCCCGAGGATGCCGAGATCGAAGATCGGCTGGCGGCCGTGAGACGGAAGGCCCTGGAAGAAGAGCGGGCAATGCTGGGGCGTCTGGGTCCCCAGCTGGCGGGTCACGCCCAGGACGGGCGCGTCGCTCTGGGCCGCTGTCCGAAGCCCGAGGAGTTCGACCCGAAGTGGCAGGTCCTGCTGGGGGACTACCGTATGAGCGTCGAGGACGTCGCTGGGGAGTGCATCGTCTCCCTCGAGCCCTCCATGGTCCAGCACACCCGCCGCACCGCCACCCGGGCCACACCACTCGGGCTGCAGAACATCGAGGTGCTGGGGGGGCCCTGAACGAATAGCTGGGCCTCATGTCTGAACAGCCCACGATCCTGCTGGCGAGCGCCTCTCCCCGGCGCCGCGACCTCCTCCGAGCCGCAGGCCTGGAGGTACGCATCCAGCCCGCCCACATCGACGAGACCCGCCAGCCCGGGGAGCACCCGGTCCACCTGGCACGCCGCCTGGCTCGAGCGAAGGCCGAGACCGCCCTGGCGCGCTACCGGGCCGACCAACCCGACCTGAAGCCGCTGCCCGTGTTGGGGGCGGACACGGTCGTCCACGCCCGGGATCCCGAACAAGGGCCCTTCGAGGCCACGGTGTTCGAGAAACCTCGAGACACGGCCGAGGCGATCCGAATTCTGCAGAGCCTGTCCAACCGCTGGCACGGGGTCACCACGGGCTTCTGCCTGATCTCGGGAGGAACGGTGCACCTCGAGCACGTCACCACCCGCGTGCGGTTCCGGCCACTCACTCCTCGGCTCATCCAGCTGTACGTGGCCACCGGCGAGCCCATGGACAAAGCGGGGGCGTACGGCATCCAGGGCGGCGGAGCGGTGCTGGTGGCCAGAGTGGAGGGTAGCTACACGAACGTGGTCGGGCTGCCCCTCGAAGCCGTCGTCGCCGCCATGAACAGGCTGGGCATAGGGGACGCGGCCCAATAAGACCGCCCACTGAACGGGCACGCACGCGGCCCAAGGCCGGAGGTTTCCATGGAGAGCGGCACCACGATCCAACAGCGCCTCACCGAAGTGCGCAATCTCGTCGCCAAGGCCTGTGCGGACGCGGGCCGCGACCCCAGCGAGGTCACCCTGGTAGCGGTCAGCAAGATGAAGCCCCCCTCGGCCATCCGCGAAGCCATGGCGGCAGGCCAACTGCACTTCGGCGAAAACTACGCCCAGCATCTACGCGACAAGGCTCGAGAGCTGGGAGTGGGCCCGGCCCCCGCCGGTGGTCCCGTCCAGCCCGTCTGGCACTACATCGGTCCCCTGCAGCGAAACAAGGTCAAGTACGTCGTGGGCACGGCAGCCCTCATCCACGCCGTGGACTCGGAGAAGCTGGGTGCGGCCATCACCAAGCGCTCGGGTGACCGCCCCAGCGACGTCCTGGTGCAGGTCAACATCGCCCACGAAGACAGCAAGCACGGCGTACCGCCCGAACGAGCCCTGGACCTCTGCCACACCCTGCAAGGCATGCCCGGTCTGAACGTCAGGGGCCTGATGTGCATCCCCCCCTGGGGAGCCGAAGAAGCGGCCTCGCGCGGCTGGTTCCAGGCCATGAGCGACCTGCGAGCCGAAGGCCGCGCGGCAGGTCTACCCCTGGACTACCTGTCCATGGGGATGAGCGACGACTACGCGCTCGCAATCGCCCACGGAGCCACCCACGTGCGGGTGGGGACGGCGATCTTCGGAGCGCGGTAGGGCTCACGGCGAGCAGCCACGAAGGTTTGGATCTCACCCCAGAGTCGGGTTCACGGCGGGGCAGTACAGGACCACCCGGCCTCGGCTCAGACCGCATGGAAGACGCCGTGGAGTTGGTTGGAGCTACTCATGATGGACACTGGGAGGGCCCGATCAACCTGGTCCGTTCTCGGATCGCCGGGTCAAGCAGGGCTGCAGTTCAGAGCCCGCAGGATCTCGAACCGCACTCTCCCACACCGCCTCTTCCCCTCGCCCGACGGCCGCTCGTTGTACGTCCAGGCTGATCGCCGTATGGAGGGTGTATGAACCTGCTCTCGCGTCTCCGGGTGCCGGCACTCGTCCTGGCCTTGTTGGGCCTGGCCGTGCTGACACGGGGGCGGCCGGTCGTGCTCGTCGCCCTGTCCGCGCTCTTCCTGCTGCTGGTTCACCCGCCTCGGTGGGCCCATGCCCTCCGCCTGTGGGGCGGCCCGGACGGCCCGGCAGCTCCCAGCCTCCTGGCCTCGGTCCTCCTCTTCGCGCAAGGCGCGCTCTTCCTCTGGATCACCGTAGAGGCCGAGCCTCCGATGCCCCTGGATCCATGGTTCGTGCTCGAGGCGGCCCTGGGGGCGAGCCTCTTCCTGGCAGCGCAGCGGACGGGCACCTGGCCGAGACGCGCACTCGCGGCCTCGCTGCTGGGCTGTGCCGTCGGGGCCGCGGCGCACGTCCACACCTTCGCCAGCATCACCCCCGGCGACCCGCTCCCGTTCCCCGTCGGCCTCGCGGGATTTCTAGGCGCCACGGCCGTGTCCCTGGTCACGGTGGCGGCCCTCACCACCCGCTCCTCCCCCGGGATTCTCTGGGCCGGCACGGCTCTGCTCCTGGCAGAGTTCTGGTGCGTGGAGGACTACACCTTCGTCGATCTCGGCGGGTACGGGTATCAGCTCGAGAGCCGATCGGACACGCTCTACTGGGACGTAAGCCTGGACCCGGCCCGCGACCTGGTGGCCTACCCGGACGAGGTCATCGCGCTGCTGCCCCTCGAGCCCGGCGTGGCGGTGGCCGACATCGGCTCGGCCGCGGGCTACTTCACCTTCCCGCTCGCCCGCGCGGTGGGCCCGGATGGAGACGTGTTCGCGGCCGACATCAACATGAAGGAAGGGCTGCTGGCGCTCATGCAGCCGCGCATGGACGATCTCGAGCTGAACCCCCACGACAACATCACGCTGATGCGCAACAAACCGTGGAGCCTCGGCCTTCCCGAGGCATCCATCGATCTGGCCTTCATGAACCAGGTGGGCTTGCTGCTGTCGCCCGAGGCCACGG
>CAZVHW010000195.1:0-7166 GCA_964626835.1 uncultured Enterobacterales bacterium | reverse complement strand
ACGGACGAGCTGGCCATGGTCCAGAGCGTCCACGAGGCGCTGGTCCCCGGTGGATGGCTGGTCGTCATCGACCTGATCGAGGACCCCTTGCGTCCGTTCCCTCGCTACACCTCCCTCTTCGCCTACGCCGAGGATCCAGAGCACGTGCGCGCCAACTACGAGCAGGTCGGCTTTCGGTTCGTCCGCGCCCACGACCTCTATCTCGACGAAGACCACCATCGTGCCCAGCGCGCTCTCGAGGCGAATCCAGGGTTCGAGCGACTGGATTCCTACCTCATCGGTCGAGACAAGATCTTCTTCCTGTTCCGCAAGGAGCCTCCGGGCTCCCCTCCCCTTGACTGCGACCCCGTGGGACCCTAGCATCAAGGACCCCTCCCAGCCGGAGCCCCCATGTCGCGCCGCCCCCTTGTGCTGGTCCTCGCCGGTCTCGTCACGTCCTGCGAAGGCTACTCGGGCTTCTGGCCCCGTTCGACTCCGGATCGAACCCTCGATGCCCCCGCGACGAACCCGGAGGGGCCATCGGCCGCGGACTGCACCGCGATGACGCGCGACGTCGAGGTCCTCGTCGCCTCGTTGGCGAGCGACGCCGCTGGCACGCCACGCCCCACGGCGTCCAGCCTGGACGACATGATCTACGGCCATCTCGACCAGCCCCTGATAGAGGCCGGTCCCGCGCACCTCGAGCTGTACGAGGGGCTCATGATCTCCTGCGACGAAGGCCGGCTGCTGGCGGGGGACCTGTTGCGAAACAGCCGCCGCTGGAGCACCATCGCGGAGCGGCTGCCCACGGCGCTGCTGGACTGCGGATGCATGCTCAACAACGACGCCCTGCTGGGCTGGATTTGGGTGGCAGCCCAGCTCTGGCCGCCGGACCACACGCCCACCGCTCCCGCTCCCGAGGCGTCCGAAGACCCCCTTGCTTCCGAGATTACCCCTCCGAACAGTGAAGCGGACCCGCCAGCGCCATAGGCTTCCCGGGTGACCTCGGTGCACGATCGCTCCGAGGCCCCGGAGGAGACCGTGAAGGCCGCACTCGAGACCACCGCCCTCGTCACCGTCCTGGGCCTGTTGGCCGCCACCCTCTTGCCGGCGCCGGTCTCCGGCCCCTGGGGCTCCCTGCTGGAGAGCGCCGTGGTAGCCATGGCCATCGCTGGAGCCGCCTGGTGGCAGGCCAGCCGTCGGGGCGAGCCTCGAACGAACCTGCGGCGCCTGGGTGCGGTCGCTGGGTGCGCCGTGCTCCTGATCATCTTCTTCTTCGCGCTAACGCCCGCGCCATGGCTTCCGCTGCACCTACCTGGCTGGTTCCTGTTGCTCGCCGTGCTGCTGTGCCTGTCGGCCCTGGGGTTGGCGGAACAGACGCCCCTGCGCTGGCTTCCCGTCGCCTTGCTCGCCACCCCGCTGGCCTTCCTGACGGCCTTCGGCCACGTGCCTCCCGTTCAGCTTCCAACCCTGGAAATCTCGGTGCCCGTCGCAGCCCTGCACCTGGTCGTCGACGTCCTCGCCGTCCTGGTGGTCTTGCATTGCGCTCGCAGGGGTGCCTCGTTGGCGCTGCTCCTCCCCGCCCTCCTGGCCATCGGCACCTCCACCGCCAACCTGTATCGCACCACGCTCATGAACTACCCCGCGATCCTCGGCGATCTGTCCATCCACCCCAGCCGAGACATCATCGCCCACCCCGACGAGGTGATGGAGCTGCTGGGCCTCGAAGGCGGAGAAGACGTCGCAGACATCAGGGCCGGCACCGGCTACTACAGCTTCCGCATGGCGCGCGCCGTGGGGCCCGAGGGCTGGGTCGTCGCCACCGACGCCGAATACGGCGGCCCCCTGGGAGAGGCCATGCAAGCCCGCGTGGACGATCCCGATCTCAATCCCCACGAAAACGTCTCGCTCTGGACACACCAGCGCTACGACTGCGCGCTCCCCGCCCAGTCCTTCGACCTCGTCCTGCTCAGTCAGGTCCCCGCGCTGCTCGTGGCACCCGATCGCATGCCCTGGGTCTCACGCCAGCAGTGGATCCCATGGCCCATGCCCTTTGGGGCGCGCTACCACAACGAGGCGCGGTTGGTGCAGAGCCTGTACGACGCCCTCCGCCCCGGCGGGCGGCTGGTGGTGATCAACATGCTGGACGATCCGGACTGGCCGTTCCGACGCAGCAAGCTCATCTTCTACTACGCCCACGACGAAGCCGAGGTCGTCGCCAACTACGAGGCCAGCGGCTTCCGGCTCCTCGAGCGGCACGACCTGTACCAGGACGAAGCCCATCAGCGAGCCATGGAGAGGTTTCAGCAGGAACCCGAATACGAGACGATGGCCTTGTTCTTCATGGGCCGCCGCAAGTTCTTCATGGTCTTCGAGAAGCCCGAACCCGAGACCTATCCAGCTCCCATTCCCGAAAACTCCACAAGGCCAGGGGCCTCTTCCATGCGTGAGGAGGGCCAGCGCGGACAGGTCCAATAGTCTCGTCGCCAGTCGGCAGTGCTCGACGAGACCGCGATCGCTGCAAAGCGTGCGAGGCTCGAGGTTCGGTTCAGTCCCGCCGGGACACCACCAGCCGCCGTAGGGCCACCGGGTACACACAGCGGCTCTCGACGGACAGCGGGACGAGCCCATCCTCCTCCTGCGGCAGATCCACCGCGAAACGCGCCCGCCGATCGTCGAAGTCGACCAACGTGGCCTCCCGACCATCGCCGTCTACCACGACGAGGCAGGCGCCCGGCGAGGTCTTGGGTCCTTCACCGACGCGCTCGCTGGCGTCGATCTCGAGCGCCACCAGAAGCCCGCTCGACGGCGTCCGCGCCCCAAAAGCCTCGGCCACCCCCCCCAGGAGGACCTCGACGGTGGCATCAGGGTGGACCTCGGGTGGGAAGGATGAACCATCCAGCCCCACGACGTGCTCGAGGGCGGTGACCGGATCGCCGAGGTCGAGATCGAGGGGGAGACCGTCCACGGCCCCGGCGGGCTCGCGCCGTTCCAACAGGACCAGGCTCAGATCGCGAAACTCCCAGCGCTCCACCAGCTCGAAGGCCTCGTCGAGGCGCTCGAGGTAGAAGCGCTCGATGGCCAGGGCGTCGAAGCGCTCGCGCCCATGCTCGACCTCACGATAGCTCACCACCCACAGCCTGCGCACGGCGAGGGAGCGGGCCATGAGCTGCGGAGGCAGGAAGACGTAGAGCAGCGGCTCGCGGAACGCCACGGTACCATGGCCCGTCGTGAGCTCGAACCAGTGCCTGGGTGGGACCTCATACCAGAGGCGCTCCGCCCGCTCCCCACCGAGGTAGTAGCCGAACTGCTGGCCGTAGCGGAAGAAGGGAAAGGCCACCAGCGCGTCCCCGTCCTGCGCGTTGTCACGGATCCAGTCTGCAGCGCGGGGCTGGTCGGGCGCCTGGGGCACCAGGTAGGTGGCCAGGCTCACGGGGAGTCCGGGGAGCCACAGCGCAAGGGCCACCGCCGCGACCGCCACGCGCTTGACGGGAGATGCCGCGGAGTCGAGCAGCCAGGCGGTCACCCAGCACGCCAAGGCGACGGCGAACAGGGGGATCAGCGGCAGGGCGTAGCGGTAGTTGGCGTCCGCCCTCCCGCCCAGGTTGTCCACCATGAACAGGTAGTGCACGGCCAGCAGCACCAGCACCACGGCCGGCGTGATGGAGAGCACGACGGCCCCCAGGACGTCCCGGCGACGCAGCTGGTACAGGGCGAGAGCCCAGACCCCCACGGCCAAGGCGAGCAGTAGGGGGCGCCACGGACTCGGCCCCAGGCCCGTCACCGCGCCCAGGGCCCCCTCGAGGTGCGTCGCCAGCCCCGGCGCCTCCCGGAACCAGTAGCCGACCAGCTGCATGAACCGACCGCTGAAGCGGTAGTTGAGCAGCATGAGCGGCAGCCAGAAGATCACCGGGGCCCAGGCCACCAGCCCGACCCGGAGCAGCCTGGGGATCCCACGCCAGCTGCGCGCCCAGCTGCAGGCCACGAGGATGGTGAGCGCGTGGGCTCCGATGAGCACCAGCCCCAGGTAGTGCATGAAGAACAGCAGCACCATCGTGGCCAGGTAGCGGCGCAGCGTGCGCTCGCGCGGCCGGACCAGGTAGCGGAGCAGGAGGTCGAGGGCGAGCACGGAGAGGAACGTGGCCAGGGCATAACGGCGGGCCTGCACCGCATAGCTGGCGAACCACGCCGAGCTCGCGACCAGCAGCAGCGCCAGGTGTGCGGCGGCCACGCCCCCGAGCCGACGGGCCAGCCGGTAGGACAGCGCGAGGGTGCCTGCCGCGGCCAGCAGCGAGGGCAGCCGCAGGAAGGCCGGCGCGCAGGAGACCAGCGAGAGGAGCCCGAGCAACCAGGTGTAGAGGGGCGGGTTGGTGCTGAGGATGTCCTCGCGGTTGAACAGCAGCTCGGGGAGGTGCACACCGCCGCTCCCCACGTGCGGGTGGAAGGGGCCGAGGGAGGACAGCGCCTGGTATTCCTCGAAGGTCAGGGGATCGCCCAGCCGGGGGAGCAGGCAGGCGAGGCACGCCAACCCCAGAACCAAGCCCGTCCATGGTTCGAAGGCGCGGCGAGGGCGGGTGGGGCTCTCCTGGACCTTCGCTGGGAGCTGCATCGCGCCGATCCTGCGCCGCAGCCACCACAGCAGGAAAGGCAGCAGGGGCAGGTACAGCCAGAACAGGAAGGGCGCTGGCGCCACCAGGGCGTCGAGGGCCGGGGGCAGACCCTCCTTCTCGCTGCGCGCCGCGAGCAGGGTCAGGGCATCGAAGGAGAATGCGTCCTCGTCCCCGTCCTCGAGGTCACGGGGCAGGCGATCGAGGGGGAAGGAGAGATCCCCCGGATCGAGGCCATCGCGCTCCAGGTCGAGCACGGCGTACACGAAGCCGGTGGGCTGGTCCGAGGGGAAGCCCAGGGTGCAGACGCCGTCGGCGTCAGCGGTCGCCGCAGACAGGTACTCCCCGCGGTGGAAGCCCTCCTGGGTCGCGGACAGCACCACCCACGTGGCCTCGGTCCAGGCCTGGGGAAGATCACCGATCTGCACGCGAAGGGTTCCATCCATCCAGCAGCGCTCCGTTGCGACGGAGTACTGTAGGACAAAGAGCGGCTTCGCTCAATCACCGCCCGCGGCGCGAGTCGAAGCGGGGGGTGGGTTCACCTCGATCGTCGTCATCGCGGGGGCTCCACCTGGGACAGGAGCAGATCACTGCCATCGTCGAGAGTCAGCGCCAACCAACTCCAGCCAGCCCTCGGGTAGCAACGCATCGCTTCCCGTGCTCGTCGTCTGACACGGCACCAGGCTGGGTGAGCGCCATGCCAGCCGACGAGCCCGTGGTCCAGGTACCTGTCGCCATCCTCCGAGTCGTGCCCCGTCCCCAGGGAAGAGCCCCACACGCCCTGACGAACGTGCCGGTCGTGCTCGCGCAGGAGCTCGATCATCTGACCGCACGGCATGTACAGGAGTGCTTTTACCGCGCGTTGACACATTGACACCGTCAACGACCCGGGTGGCGGGGGCCTTCGGTCTACAGGATGAGTGGTGAATCGAGCTGGTTCTCGAGAGCCCCCACCGATGGTCCAACTCCATGTCCCCCACCCCCAAGCTCGTGGTCAGTGTGTGCTCGTCCTTCGCCGCCTTCGTCGGTTCGTGGGCCTTGGTGCAATACCTGGACCGGCTGCAGGTCGTCCCGACCGTGGTCTTCGAGATGCTCTTTTCCCTCGGACACTCCACCATCCTCGGCTGCCTCTTGCCACTCTGGCTGTCTTCTCGCTTCCGGTTGCGGGGTCCCGCGGAGCGCCCGAATCCCTGGCGCGAGATAGCGGGCTGGGCCGTCTACACCCTGGTGTTGTTCCTCACTCTGGTGGGCTCGGGCTCGGCGAGTGAACTGTGGGCGCATCCCCCCTCGCCGGGCGTGGCGCTGCGCTATGCGCTCACGTTCTTCCCCATGACCCTGAGCATCGCACTGTATTGCCTCCACCTGATCCCCCGGATGATCGCGGCCACCGTCCGAGGCCCCCGGCTCCGTGTCGCCCTCGTGCTGTTGCTGCCCAGCGTTGCTGCTTTCCTCGGATTCTGCGCCGACTCCCTGTTTTCGGACATGGCGCTGGCTGGAGGCATGGCCTTCATGGTGTTCTTGCTGGGCGTAGGCCAACTGCTGGAGAGACGTTTCGTCGTTTGCTGGGCCGTACTGTTCACCTTCATGTTGCTCAACACCCTACGCTTTGCTCACCACGACAGGTTCTCGCTGGCCATCGCCGCCGTGGGGACGGGCCTGTGTCTGACCGGAGTGGCCGGCTACGCCCTTTGGTGGCGCCGCCATCCCACGGAGGGTTCAGGCATCATGGCCTGAACGGCAGAGGACTTCGATCTGATCTGCGCATGACGCCCGCATGATGGTCTCGAACTGGGACCGCACCAACTCGGAATCCAGACCACCTCGTCGGCCCACGCCGCCCTCGTCGCCAGCACCTCCGTTTCGCGCCCGGGCCGCTCCACGGCCAAGCCCACGCGGGCCTTGACGCCGGCGATCTGGAGCACGATGCGCCTGCGCTCACCCAGCTGCCGCAGCAGGTCCCGATCGAGCCGGTCCAGCTTTCGTCGGAGTGCCAGTAGCTCCCACTTCGGTGAAGCCCATCAGCGTATCTGGAAGTTGAGATCGATGACCACGCCCTTCACGGACATGCCCGTGCTGTAGTCGAAGGTCGCGCAGGTACCCTCGCCGAAGGTGACGAGGTCACCGCTGGCGGGTCCGGCGCTACAGCCTGAGCTGCTGTCGTTGAGGTAGCCGGCGAACACATAGGTGGACCCATCGTCCAGCAGGGTATCAAGGCCGAAGGTGACGTCGAAGGGGTTCGGTGTGTCGTCCACCGACAAATCGACATCGGAGATCTCGACAAACCCGTAGGCATCCACCTCGGCGCCATTGGACGAAGAGGGGCACTCATCGCTAATAACGATGCATACGTCGCCAACGCCGTCTCCCATGGGCTCCACGCTGCGTCCGATCTCGCCGGAAACGGAGAGGTCCCCTATGTCAACGTCGGCGTCAGTATCGGCATCAGCGTCCGCGTCCGCGTCCGCGTCTGCGTCCGCGTCTGCGTCTGCGTCCGCGTCTGCGTCGGTGTCAGCGTCCGTGTCACCGTCCGCATCAGCGTCGGTGTCGGTGTCGGTGTCGGTGTCGGTGTCGGTGTCGGTG
>CAZVHW010000194.1:2807-12096 GCA_964626835.1 uncultured Enterobacterales bacterium | reverse complement strand
TGAATTCGACGTACGCCTTCAGTGCTGATGACTTCGGCACCTTGCTGGTAGGGGACGGGTCACAGATCGTCGAAGAGGACAACAACGATCATCGATTCAGCCTGGCGATGAACTACCGTCCCAGCAGCGCTCTGGGATCAGCTTCAGCTCGATCGTCCTACCCTCGCCCTCGGCTCGCCAGGCAGGACCGGTAGAGCCGTGGATCCGCGCCGCAGTCGCTGGTAGGACCACGGGTTCACCCCCGTCGAGCGCCTCGAAGCGGAGGTTGCCATCCGTGAGCGTCGCGTTCCAGAACGGTTCGTTGCCCTGGGCCTTGTAAAGGTAGGAGGCGTCGTACTCGCAAAAGGGAGTGCCAGCCTCGGGCAGGGCCACTTGCAAGCTCTCCACCGCGACCATGCCACCGGCGGCGCCCTCGGTGCGCACGGCCCCCACCACCTCGACGTAAACGCTCGCCTGGCCGCCATCCGTGGACAGCCTGCCGTGGACTTCCCGCACTTCATCGGCCGCCGACCCCGTGACCCGGAGATCCTGCTCGGCGTCACAGGCGCGAAACCGCAGACCCTGGTCGCCGTTGGTGACCACGCCCCGCAAGCGGGTGATGGAGACTCTCTCGGGGGGAGGCGGGGGTTCGGCCACGGGGGCGACGGGTTCGGGCTCGTCTCCGTTTGGACAGGAGCACGACAGGGCGAGGGCCAGCAGGGGGAGCAAGGTGCGGGTCATGGTCACCTCGGGGGAACAGAGGGACCATAGCAGCCTCGCCCATGTTGGCGCGCTGCAGGTGGCAACGCTAGGGCAGCCGGACCCCCCGCCCACGAGCCGCGTATGTCCCGCTTCCGCCTACCCTCTCCGATCCTCCTCCTCTGCTCGCTCTGCATGGTGCTCGCAACCGCCGGCTGCGGCGAGAAGCAGCTGCCCGAGGTCGAACCCGAGGTCGAGCCCATGTCCGAGCCCACCACTATCGACGTTCTCCCCTTCCCCACTGACGACGCCCCCATGGAAGAGCCGAGCTACGAACCCACGTATAGCGAGCCTGTCGAGCGCGAGGCGCTCTACGTCGTCATGCCGGTGGCTGGAGGGAAGGCCCTGCAGGCGGCCAGCCTGCACTTCGATGACGGCGAGGTCTGGATCCGCTCCTACCGGCCCGTGGTGGAAGAGCTCCAGTACGCCGACAAGCGCGTGGTGGTGACCGGCCGACCCTACGAAAACTCCCCCTACGTCCAGAGCGTGATCGGCACGCACTTCGAGCTCGCGACCATCCAGCTGGCCCACGGCGAGACACCCTACGACCCGCTCCCCACGCGCATCCCGGCGCCTCCGTTCGTCGAAGACCGGGCGGCGCTCGAGGCCCGTGTGGGGCTGTGGGCTCACTGCGTGGGCGTGCTCACACGGCTGGAACCACCTGCGGACGATCGGCCCTGGTGGGGCGCAGGCACACTGCGACTCGCGGACGGGACCGAGCTAGGCATGGACGCCATCCCCTACGGCGACGGGGCACCGCAGGTCGAACAAGGCCAGGAGGCCACGGTGCTCACGCTGGTGCTCGCACCAAGAGAAGAAGGCGGGCAGCCAACCCTGGGAGGTCCCGTTCGCATCTGCGCAGGCCGTGTCGAGCGTTGCCTGATGGACGACGCTTGGCAGCAGGACGGCATGAAGAGGTGAACGAGACCCTGGAGTACCGCCAGCACGGCTCGGACGGCCCGTTGGTCGTGGTGCTGCACGGTGGGCCCGGCGCACCGGGCAGCGGGGGCGGCCTGGCGCATGCCCTGGGTGAGCACTGCTGCGTCCTCGAGCCCTTCCAGCGACGGGCCGGCGACCAAGCCCTCACAGTGGCCCGGCACGTCGAGGATCTACGGGCCTTCATCGAAGAGCACTGCCCCGACGAACGACCCGTGGTACTCGGGCACTCCTGGGGGGCCATGCTCGCGCTGGCCTTCGAGGCGGCCCATCCTGATGCTGCTCGCGCCTTGGTGTTGGTGGGTGGTGGCACCTGGGACCTCGAGGCCCGGGCCGCCATGGAGCGCACGATCGACGAACGTCTGACCCCGGAGATCCGAAAGGCGTGGAAGCAGCGGCCAGCCTGGCCGACAAGGACGAAGCCCTGGCGGCCAGCGGCGACATCATCGGGCGGCTGTACGGCGTCGATTTGTTACCCCGGGAGGGTCCAGACCTGGTGGGTGGAGACGAGCGGGGCCACCGGGACGCCTGGGCCGACATGCTCCGCCTGCAAGCCGATGGGATCTACCCGGCGGCGTTCGCGGTCATCCGCTGTCCGGTGCTGATGTTGCACGGGGAGCGGGATCCACATCCAGGAACGATGATCCGGGACTCGTTGCTGCCAGTCCTGCCCCAGCTCGAATATCGGGCGTTCGATCGCTGCGGTCACGAGCCGTGGCGAGAGCGGGGAGTGAGGCGGAAATTCTTGGAGGTGTTGGTGGGGTATTTGCATCGAAACTCGATTATGCTTTCTTCGGAATGAACCACCCAGACCCCAGGCGCCCCCCCAAATGTTCCTCCTCCTCTCCCTCCTCGCCTGTGCCGATCCGGCCCCCGTCGCCCTGGCCACGTGCCAGGCGGTGCCCAACCTGGCCACCGACAAGGCGGGCCTCGAGCTGTTTCAGCCGCTGCTGGCCGAAGGTGACTGGAAAGCCCTGTCCGGCGCCACGCCAACGGCGGGCCTCGAGCTGGTGGGGGCCGATGGCCTGGCCAAGATCCGCGAGCAGACGACCTGCACGGTCCTGTCCACCGAAGGCGCGGGTACGGGCCGCTGGGCCGTCGAGTTGGAGCGCAGCAACCCTGGCGTGAACCCCGACGGCAGCCTGGGCGAGGCCCAGACCCACACCCTGTCCTGGCAGGCCGTGAAGACCCAGGACGGCATCCGCATCGAGGCGGGCATCCAGGGTGCCTCCATCAGCCGGCGCAACGCCGAGAGCGCCGTGGCCGACGACGACCAGCGCCGCGCCGCAGCCATTTGGCGCGCCATCCACAAGAAGTTCCCCGATCCCCTGCTGACCGTGGACATCGCCAAGGCCGAGGCGCTGTACGAGAAGCTGGAGTACCAGAAGAAGATCCCCGTGAAGGCCGTGGGCGTCGAGGACGACAAGCTCTTCGTCGAAGTGTCCAACACGGGGGACAAGCCCGTCAGCAAGCTCGAGCTGCGAGCCGACTTCGAGGTCGGCGACCAGACCAAGAGCCACACCACCACGGTGCCCAGCCTGGCGCCGGGTGCCAAGCTCGAGGTCGAGCTGCCGATCCCCGAGGGTGCCGAGGGGAACGTGCACGTCGAGGTGGTGGGGTTGGAGCTGTAGCGCCCCTCAGACCAAGAACCCCGCCACCTGAACGCTCAGGTTGAGCACCGAGTGCAGCAGCACGGCCGGCCACAGGCTCTTGCCCCGCCAGCAGAACCAGGACAGCAGGCAGCCGCCCACGAGGCTGGCCACCATCTCGGTCTCCGGCTTGCCACGGTGCAGGAGCATGAAGGGGAGGGCGCCGAAGAGGATGGCGGGGAGCGGTCCCCAGCAGCGGGCGAGCCCGAAGAGCAGGGTGCCGCGCCAGAACATCTCCCAACCCAGCATGTAGAGGCTCAGGACAGCGCAGAACAACAGCAGGGCTCCGAGGTCTTCGTGAGCCGGGGCGTGGGAGGGGTAGTACTCCCGCATCGACGGGTCGAGGTGAATCCACACGGCGACCAGAACGAAGGTGCCCAGCACCAGCAGGCCCGTGCGGGGTAGCCACCAACGCCAGTCGCCCAGGCCCAAGCCCCACTTGCGCAGGCTCACACCGCCGTGCAGGGCACCCACGGCGACCAGGCCGAAGCCCGCGGTGCAGGCCACCAGGACGGGCCGGGCGTCGGCCTTGAAGGCTGCGCGCACGTCTGGGATCCAGGTGCCCGCCACGAGCGTACCCAAGACCACGAGCAGTGACAGCCCACCCCAGATCAGCGCCGCGCGCTTGCCCCGGCCGTCCATGAGGAAGCCTACCGCCAGCGGTAGGCAGCCAAAGCCAAGGACGGTCCAGGCCGCCCACACCAGGGGTGGGTTGCGCAGGCCGTGCTTGGTGCCGAACAGGATGGCCAGCGCGGCCACCGAGACGATCACGATGGGGAAGAGCTTCTGGCGGCAGCGGTCCAACCAGGCGGTTTCGACGCTCATGGCGAGCCCTCGGCACGGGCACGGCGACGACGCCCGTGCTGGTGATGACGGAGCGAGGCGTAGCCCTGGGCGACGGCCATGGAGAGCAACAGCCAGCCGTTGGACTGCCAGGGCTCGGTCAGCGCGTGTATCCGCCCGCTGAGCACCACCGGCAGGGCCACCAGCACGAGGTGGAGGATGTAGACCCCGAGCGCGTAGCGACCGATGGCCAAGCCCCAGGGTGCGATGCGCTCCAGCAATCGGCGGGCCGGGTGCACGAGCAGGTACAGCCAGGCAACCACGGCCGCCACGAGCGGAATGATGCGAGGCCGGGGGTTGAAGAACTTCAGGCGCGTGATGCGAAGCTCCTCGCCCTGGATCATGGCCCAGGCGTTGGCCAGGCCGTGGGAGCGGCCTCGGACCTCGAAGGAGTTGCTGGTACGCGACCAATCCGAGTCCAGCGCAGCCTCGATGGAAGGAGCGGACCCAAGGACCGCCACGGCACAGCACACCGCGAAGACCAAGATTCCCACCGCCCCGCGGCGACCGAACCTCTTCCAGACCAGCAGGGCCACGAGCCCAAGGCCAGCGTGGATCGCCGTGGGCAGCAGCGGGCCGTTGCCGGCGTTGAGTGCGAGGATCTCGTAGCCTCTGTAGTCCAGCACCATCGCGAACGACCACAGCCCGACGGTGGTGACGGCCGCCCAGGCCATGGGCCGACGCAGCAGCACCACGGGCGCGAAGATCGCCATGGCGCCCGCGATGAGGGAGAGGATCCCCGTGCTGGTGACGAAGTGCGGCCAGCTCGGACCCCGCTCGACCAGAAAGAAGAGGCTCGACAGCAGAAACAGCTCCCCTGCCCTGCGATACCGAGTGAGCAGCCAGGCGGTGGGAGCCACGCCACGGAAACGGGCGACGTCCCAGGAGTAGACCAGGCTGATCCCCACCAGCGCGAGAAACAGACCCTGGCAGAGCGGCTCGAGGATCAGGCTGGGCTCCCCCCACCACGGGCGAGCGTTCGAGGCGGTGATCCGCGCTGTGTGCGCCAGCATCATCAGCACGACGGCCCACAGGCGCAGCGCGTCGAGCACGTGGTCGCGGCGGGGACGCTCCAGCTCTCACCTCCGCGGCGCTCATAGCCCGCCTGACCCCTCCTTGACCCCCGCATGGCACCGCGGACGCCTACCCCCAGGTTAGGCAACCGTTCCCACGGATTTCTCCCAGATCACCGAAGGAGCCGACCGATGGCCACGAAGGCCTCCATGCGCGAAAAGCTGCGCTACAAGACCGACACCTTCCTCTCGAAAGGCAGCGGCGCGCTCTTCATCGCCCTGACCGTCGCCTTTTTCGTCGCGCTGATCATCATCAGCGTGTTGCGCTGGGTGTTCCTGGGCTTCGACGTGGTGATCGAGTTCGCCATGGGCGACGGCGTCACCTTCATGGACGTGGTCAAGGACTTCTTCTACGGCATCTGGCTCACCTGGTTGCAGCTCACCGACCCTGGCAACATGGCCCAGGACAACGAGTCGGGCACCCAGCTGTACAAGATCAGCGCCATCCTCGCGGGCATGACGGGGGTCGTCATCTTCAGCGCCCTGATCGCCTTCCTGACCACGGCCCTGGACCAAGCCATCGACACCCTCAAGAAGGGCCACAGCAAGGTCCTCGAAGAAGGCCACACCCTCATCATCGGCTGGGGTCCCCGTGTCTCGGAGATCCTGAACGAGCTGGTGGAGGCGAACGAGTCCGAGAAGGACCCGGTCGCGGTGGTGCTGTCGGAGGAAGAGAAGATCGACATGGACGAGTTCTTGAGGATCCAGTGGACCGATCGCCGCAACCTGCGGCTGGTCACCCGCTCCGGCTCCACCTCGTCCCTGCGCGCCCTGGACAAGGTCGCCGCCGAGAATGCCGCGAGTGCCATCGTGCTGGCCACCTGCGGCGCCGGCGCGAGCAAGGCCGAGCAGCTCAGCAGCGACGCAAAGGTCATCAAGACCGTGCTGGCCCTGGTGGCGCACGTGGGCGAGGACAGCGAGATCAACATCGTGGCCGAGGTCTTCGATCCCCGGAACCGCGCGGTGGTCGAGGACATCGCCCCGGACCGGATCTCCGTCATCGACGCGGAGGAGATCCTGGCCAAGGTCATGATCCAGACCTCCCGCACCAGCGGCCTGTCGGTGGTCTACGCCGAGCTGCTCTCCTTCTGGGGCTGCGAGCTGTACTACTACAACGACACGGCCTGGGCCGGGAAGAGCTTCGGCGACCTGCAGTTCCACTTCCCCGATGGCGTACCCATGGGCGTGCGAAAGCCCGACGAGGCGCTCGAGCTCCGCACCGACCCGGACTACGTGATGCAAGCCGACGACGAGATCCTCATCGTGGCCGAGGACGACTCGACCATCGCCTTCCGGCAGCAGCCGGTCATGACGCCCCAGGACCTGGCCATCCGCGATGCCCGCATCGAGCCAGGCAAGGAGCGCATGCTGCTGCTGGGCTGGTCCGAGAAGGCTCCCATCCTCATCAGCGAGTACAGCGAGTACGTCCTCGAGGGCTCCGAAGCCCACGTCATGCTCACGAACCCTGGCCCAGACGTCCACGAAGCCTTGGAAGAGCTCAACGGAGAGCTCGAAAACGCTGGCTGCAGCCACATCGACAAGGACCCGCTTGACGTGGACGACCTGGCCAGCATCGACCCCTTCTCGTACAACGTCATCATCATCCTGCCCCAGAAGCCCGACGAGGAGCCCACCCCCGAGCGGGTCGACTCCGAGACCATCATCGTGTTGCTGCACCTGCGCAAGCTGCAGCGCCAGGCCCAGGAAGCGGGCAGGAAGGTCGAGAGCAAGATCATCACCGAGGTGCTCGACTCGTCCAACAAGGAGCTCATCACCCGGGCCGGCGTCAACGACTTCATCATCTCGAACCGCATGGTGTCGATGATCTTCGCCCAGCTGGCCAACGAGCCCGACATCATCGATGTCTACAACGACCTGTTCCAGGAAGACGGCTCGGAGATCTACGTCAAGCCAGCCTGGCTGTACTTCGAGAAGCTGCCGCTGACCTGCAAGTTCGGCGACCTGATGAAGTCCGTGCGCAAGCGCGACACCGAGATCTGCATCGGCGTGAAGTACAAGAAGCACGAAAACGACGCCGACGAGAACTTCGGCATCAAGCTGATTCCCGACAAGAACGACGAGATCACCCTGGGCTGGACCGACGGCTTGGTCGTCCTGGCAGAAGACGACATGTAGGGGCCAACAGTCCGGTGGACTGTTGGCGGGCGAGGCAGGTGCGGCAGTGCCGGTCGGCTCGTCGGGCCGAGCCCTGGTCAGCCCTCGCTCGCCGAGCGCAACAAGCAGTGCAGCAGCGCGTTGGCACCGGCCTCGCAGTCTTCCCAGGAGGTCTCTTCGACCTCGACGTGGGATCGGCCACCGATGGAAGGCACGAAGATCATGGCCGAGGGAGCCAGCTGGTTCACGTAGCTGGCGTCGTGTCCCGCACCGCTGACCATGCGCAGCGTGGGATACCCCAGATCGCGACCGACCTCGAGGAGCCGCTGCACCAAGCCTCGATCGAAGGGGGCGTGCTCGACCTTCCAGGTCTCCTCGATGCGGATGGGGCAGCCGTGCTCCTCGGCGATGCCGAGCATCTGCCCACGCAGCTTCTCGAAGGCGTCCAGGGCGAGCTGGTCGTCCCAGGAGCGGATGTCGATGGTGAAGTGCACGCCGTCGGGGATGATGTTGCGGGAGTTCGGATAGTTGTGGATCTCGCCCACGGTGGCCACCATGTTGCCGCCCATGGAGGCGGGCAGGGCTCGCACCGCCACGATCATCTCGGCTGCGGCCACCAACGCGTCGTGGCGACCTTCCATGGGGGTGGGGCCCACCTGGTTGGCCTGTCCCTCCAGATGGATGTCGTACCAGTGCAGGCAGAGCACGCCCTTGGGGGCGCCGATGATGTTGCCCGTGGCCTCGAGCCTGGGGCCCTGCTCGATGTGCAGCTCGTAGTAGGCGTGCACGGGCCACGACTCGCAGGGCACCGAGCCCTTGTAGCCGATGCGCTCGAGCTCATCGCCCTGCTTGATCCCGTTGATGTCGGTGCGGTCGTAGGCCCACTGGAGATCGAGTGCACCGGCCCACACACCGGAGGCAACCATGGCGGGGGCGAAGCGTGAACCCTCTTCGTTGGTCCAGTCCACGATGACGATGGGCCGCTCGGGCCGAACACCGTTTTCGTGGAGCGTGCGCAGCACCTCGAGGGGGCCCATCACTCCCAGGATGCCGTCGAATATCTCGTGGGCGGTTTCCAGCGTCCGGGCCGCCCTTGGGCTGTGAATCGATGTGGGAGCCCGAGAGCACGGGATCGAGCGCGGGGTTCGCCCCCTCGTAGCGTCCGAAGATGTTTCCCATCGCGTCCACCGTCACGGTGCAGTCGATCTCCTCGAGCCAGGAGACGAAAAGATCGCGGGCGCGCCCGTCCTCGTCGGAACAGGCGAGACGCTGCACACCGCCAGCGGGGGTGGCCCCGATCTTGGCCATCTCTTCGAGGGAGTGGCGCAGCCGGCCACCGTTCACGCGGAGCTTGTCGAGGTCCATGGTCTGCCTCCAGGCTGGGGAAGGCAGGGAAGCTAACCAGAAACCGTACACCCCGATCCATACCCGCACCCGTGCCCGCTCCCCTACCCGTACCCGAAGCCGCTCGTCAGCCGCCGTCCCTTGCGCCTTGGCTGAGGCTCAACAGCTGGCGAGATGTCTTTTTTCTCACCGCAGAGAGCGCAGAGGACGCAGGAATCGCGAAGCGATGGGCAGACGCCGGGCAGGGCCCGGGGTCGCACGGGCTGCCGCTCGGTTCGAGCGGTGGGTGGAGATGGGTGTTGAGGGGGACTGGTGGTGGGCGGAGCTGGGCTTTGGGCTCCGCTCCGGCTGGCGAGGCGCGGTGCTGGAGCGCCGATTCGCGGCCAGGGGAGCGCGGCCGCGAGCCGCAGGGGAACCACCCGCGGCAGCCAGGGATCCCGGACCGAGCGCCGCCGGGGCGGGGCCCTCCAGCGGGCGCAACTGCTCACCCTTGGCCCAAGGGTCCCGGGTTTCGCACGATGTGGGGCCCTCCAGCAGGCGCAACTGCTCACCCTTGGCCCAAGGGTCCCGGGTTTCGCACGATGTGGGGCC
>CAZVHW010000194.1:0-2707 GCA_964626835.1 uncultured Enterobacterales bacterium | reverse complement strand
CTCCAGCGGGCGCAACTGCTCACCCTTGGCGGAAGGGTCCCGACGTCGCACGGGCTACCGCCCGCCTCGAGCCGCCGGTGGAGGCCGGCGTTGAGACTCGTAGCCGCATGAACGGCAATCACGGGCCGTCGCCGGGCTACCGTCCCTTCAACAGCCGGTAGGTCTCGTCGCGGGCGGAGATGGGAGCGCGGTAGAAATCCACGACCCGAGCTCCCACCAAGGCGCTCGAGCCCACGCCCACCATGATGGAGCCAAACCGCTGAGTGCCGGTGTTGCGAGCTTCGCTCATGACGAGGGCGGACAGGCCGATGACCCCGAGCAGGCCCACCTGGGTCCCCAGGTGGGCGAAGCCCTCCTCGTGGTTCCCCGCGTAGAAGTGTCCCGTCCCGAAGCCGAGAAGCAAGCTATCCAGGGCCGCCACCATGGGATCCGGCGCCTTGCCATAGGCGCGGGCCACGCGCCATGGATCTCCACGGTCGAGGTTGACGACCGGCTCGGCTTGCTGGGAAGCACCGGCCACGCTCGGCGCCGGCGTGGCGGGTATCTCGTCGAAGTCCACGGAGTCCAGGTCATCCACCGGCTGGCCGCCAGCCTCCGAGGCGATCTGGCTGGCAGAACGGCACTCACCGTAGGTCTCGAGCTTCCAGCTGCGACCGGACAGTTCCTCGAGGCGCACGCCGCAGCGCAGCCCGGCTCGGGAGAGCGCCCGCGCCATCTCGGCCTCGGGATCTCCCACACTGGGGACACGAACGATCTGGTGTTGTCCATCGCATCGGCTGGCAGCCTTCTCGGCACCGGCACCGACCGCGCCGACCAGGACGGGCTCACCGACCCTGTTGGAGAGCACGCGGAGCTTGGACTCGAGGTTGTCCGTGCTGACGGTAGCGGCGCTCGAGGCGAAAGACACGAGGGCAAGGGCCAGGATGCAGAGCATACAATCCCCCTGGGGAAGAGATGATGCCGGGCTCGTGGGCGCCGGCAGGATCGGGTCGCCATCGATGCTGCCAGACCCGTAGGTGAGGGTCGCCTGCGACGCGAGGAAGCTGGGACCTACAAATCCCCCATGCGACAGACCAACCGGGACTCAGAGCACCCAATGTCAAGGGAATGTCACCGAAAAGCCAGGTCGGCCGGTCGCTCCTCGCCTGGTACGCATCTTGCGACGGATTGTCGCAGCCAAGGAAACTCCCATGCTCACCACCCTCCTGGCGGTCCTCGTTGCGACCTCGCCGGCCCACGCCGGCACGGCCTGTGCCGACCTGCACGACTTCGCCCTCCCCTCGGACACGGGCATGTCCGCCGAGATCGACTGGGAGAGGCACACAGGCCAGGCCCTGACGCTGCTGACCGACGGGGGTCGGCCCGACTGCGCAAAGGAGCTCTCATCGGATCTCCGGGCCGCGCTGCGAGTGGCCAACACCGAGGGGCGCGTGAACGACACGATCGCCCAGGATCTCCAGCAGCGCCTGGGGGCCGTGCACGCGGTCGCCGCCAACGTCGTCCGCGGCTGGCGGCTGGTCCAGCAAGGCCGGCCCGACCACGCACAGAACACAGCCCAGGAGGCCCTCACTTCCATCGCGTCGAGCGGCCTGGTGGCCCAGCTCACCCCCACACAACGCAACCGCCTCGAGAGCCAGGCGAACGACCTCTGGACCCTGGCCCAAGACGCAGCGGACGCGCGCAAGGCGCTATCTTCCGGCGACACCGAGCGGGCGGCGAGCCTGGCCCAGGCGCTGTGGACCATGGTCGAGGGATGGTGCGGAGAGGGCCGACTGGGAGTACCCCAGTGCGTAGCCATCACGGCCGAAGCGGCGTCGCTGCTGGGCAAGGCCGAAGAGACGGGAGCCTCGGGAGAGGTCCCCTACCTGTTCCAGCGGGACAACCTGCTCGACCCCGACACCTCCGGCGCCAACACGGCGGTGGCCATGCTGCTGGCACACTACGGTGCGAGCGTCTCACCCGACGAGATCACCCGCGCCTGGGGCAACCGATTCGCCAACAAGCCCGCGGGGCTCGCCAACGTCTTCAACGACCAAGCCGTCAAGCACGGCGTCCCCGTGCGACTCATCCCCCACGCCAGCGGCACCATGGCCGAGCTGGATCGCCAGCTGGCGGCCGGGGTCCCCACCATCGTTCACGGGCGCTTCGCAGTAGGCGGCCACGCCGTCGTGGCCCTGAGGAAAGAAGGCTCCACCTATGTCGTCAACGATCCGGGCGGCCGCTGGACCCAGCACTACGAGGGTGGCTACGGCTACAGCGGCTCCGACGAAGGGCGCGCCACCCGCTACGACGGCAGCGCATTCCGGAAGGCCGTGGCGACCCACGACGGGATCAACACGGGACCGGTGAGCTGGCACGAGATCCGGCGCGTAGACTGAGTTCACCGGCGCCGCAGCGCCCTCCTGAAGGTCAGCCAGGCCGCCCTCCCCGGCGACCCCGCCAACGTCGGGTAGGCCTCGCAAGGCGTAAAGCAGCCTCCGCAGTCCAGATCGACCGCCTGCTTGCGGGCTCGAACCACGTCGGATTCCGCCCAGACACTCCGCAGGTCGAAGCCATGCTTCCTCAGGTCGGCCAGAGGGCGGTCCCAGACATGGCATGGATAGAGCCACCCATCGGCGGACACGAAACAGGCGGAGTGCAGCGCTTGGCAGGCCATGCCCAGGGGCTCTCCCGAGAGCCGGGCCTGCAGGTTGACAAGGAATCCAAG
>CAZVHW010000193.1:0-12113 GCA_964626835.1 uncultured Enterobacterales bacterium | reverse complement strand
CCTCCCACGCGGACCGCGGTCGCCTCTCCGCGGCCGGAGCAGGTCATCCTCGTCCGCCAGTCAGAGGCCGTGCGGATTGCTACACGCATCGGACGGCTCTCGTTCGAAGTCCTCCGGGCGATCGCGAGCTTTCACCCTGCCGCATGCCCTCTAGGCCTCGCAAGCGTCCCACCGGGATCCGGAAGACCCCAAAAAAAAGGCGAGGGCCTCGGTTCGGCCCTGGCCGAATCGGGGACCGTAGCCACCCGCGTGACGGTGCCCTCGCTGGACGTCATCACGGTGCCGGTGGGCGCGAATCCGGAGATCGCACTGACCACCTCGGACTACCGCATGGCGGTGGTGTTCAACGAAGGCTCGGACGACATCAGCATCCTGGACGCCGAGACCCTCGAGGAGCGCCGCGTGGAGGTACGCGCCAACCTCGTCAGCTTCTACGACAGCGACAGCGGCGCCCTCGAGACCATCACGGGCTTCGAGCTCAATGGCGAGATCGAGCACTGGCTACCCTGAAGAAAGCGCCCCCCCGGCCACCAAGCCGGGGGGGCTATGGAGCATCCGAGCCCCACGGAGGAAAGGGGGGATGTCTAGTAGACGGAGGCCACGTTCTGCACGCCCAGGTCGGCAGCCTTGCGCATCAGCTCCACCAGCTCCATGTCATCCTTGTTGCCGGAGCGGGCGGCCTGGGTGGCGAACTTGGCCAGGCGCTCGAGGGAGATCTCGGCCGCATGGGGGCTGTGGCGCAGGATCTCGGCGAAGGTCGCGGAGGAGTAGGCGACGCGGGTGGCGCGGGAGGTGAGGTAGCTGGTCTCTTTCAGGGCGCTGTGGGAGAAGCGGAAGGCCTTCTCGGTCGCCGCCTTGTCGGCCCCGGGGGCTTCCCAGCGCAGGCGCACGGTGGCCAGCTCGCGGGCGTAGCCGTCGCGGAGGATGACGTCGTACAGCGCGGTGACGTTGTGGCCGCTGCCCACCTCGCCTGCGTCCACGCGATCGTTGCGGAAGTCCACGTCGGCGATGTCGCGGTTCTCGTAGCCGATGAGCCGGTAGGAGTAGACGCTGTCGGTGTTGAACTCCACCTGGATCTTCACGTCGCGGGCGATGGTGACCAGGGTGCCGCCCAGCTCTTCGACAAACACGCGCTGGGCTTGCGCCTGGTCGTCGATGTAGTAGTTGTTGCCGTCACCGTTGTTGGACAACTGCTCCATGAGCGTGTCCTTGTAGTTGCCCATGCCAAAGCCGATGGTGCTGACCGTGACGCCACGATCGGCGTAGCCCTTGATGTTCGACAGCATGGTCTCCCAGCTGGTGTTGCCTACGTTGGCGTCTCCATCCGACATGATGATGACACGGTTCTCGTGGCCCTCCTGGAAGGTCTCCCAGGCCATGTCGTACGCGATGTCGATGCCCGAGGACATGGCGGTGGAGCCGCCGGAGTTGAGGGCCTCGATGGCGTCGTGGATGGCCCGCTTGTTGGCGGCGGAGGTGGGCTCGAGCACCCGAGCGACGCGGCCGGCGTAGGTGCAAAGGCCCACGGTGTCGTCCTCGCGCAGGCCGTCCACCAGCATGTGCATGGACTCCTTGGCCAAGGGCAGCTTGTCGCCGCTGGACATGGACCCGCTGACGTCGGCCAGGAAGGTCAAGTGCACGGGGGGGCGCTCGGACCGGGAGATCTCGTCGCCCTGCACACCCACACGGAGCACGTGGTGACCGGGACGGAAGGGATCGGGCATCGCTTCCATGTGCACCGCGAAGGGGCCGCTGGAGGGCTCGGGGTAGTCGTAGTCGAAGTAGTTGACGAACTCCTCGACCCGCACGGCGGCGGAGGGGGGCAGGGAGCCACCCTCGATCTTGCGCCGAGCGATGGAGTAGCTGGCCGTGTCCACGTCGATGCTGAAGGTGGACAGGGCATCCTGGGTCACGATGGTGAAGGGGTTGACGCCGTGGTCGGTGTAGTCCTCGGTGGTGGACTGCTGCACGACCTCGGGCTCCGGCTCCGGCTTCGGCGCCGGCTCCGCCGGGGGTGCGGGCGGCACGTAGTAGGCTGCCCCTTGGCCACCAGTGGGGGTCGCGACGGGCTGGGCCATGCTGGCGCTGCCGCCGGCGACCATGCTGTCGAGCGAGCCGTTGTCCTGGCGACGGTCCTTCTTGGAGCGGGAGGCGACGGCGAGGAGGGAGGGGCCGGCGGACATGGAGGCGGCGCTCGCCTTGCCCTCGGACCGGCTGAGCTCCCGGCCGCTGTAGTCGGCGCTCGTCTCCACATCGGCGATCGCCCCGAATTCGTCGTCGCAATCACCGGCGGCTTCCTCGGCCTCGACCAGGATGGGCGCATCCGGGGTAGGGGTGGTCGCGGCCGGCGCCGGATCGGCACTCGGCACCGCCGTAGTCAGCTCGGGAATGAGGCTCCCGTCGGCACCGCCGACCTCGTCGAGAGACTCGAGATCGGTCGACTCGGGGAGTTCGCCGGGCTCCATGACCTTGTGGGTGCATGACGCGATGACCAGGGAACCGAAGGCGAGGAAGAGGAAGGTGGCTTGGCGGGACATGGCTCGTTCTCCTTGCGTAGTTGCGGGTCGAGAACGGACCGGGACAGGGCGGGCTTACACCCCCCGAGCGCCTTTTTCGATTTCGGGCTTTGGTTGGCTACTTCCTGCGAAGCAAGCTGGCGGCCGTGCGTCGCAGCAGGGATCGATCGTCATCGTCGAGCGACAGCACGATTCCCACACCCGAAGGTAGAACGGCCTGGATCGTGGCATCGCAGAGCACCACGTCTTCCGTGGGCGTGACCAGGCGCACCCGCACCGAACCGCCCATGGGCAGGACCGGGCCATCGTGGCGCAGGAAGAGGACGTCCCTGTCCAGATGGTCGCGGTACATGGCCAGGAAGCGCTTGGGATCGTGGAAGCACACCAGCACCCGCGGAGGTTCGGTATGATCGGTGACCTTGACCTCGATGCGGCGGCGCTTCCCGCGTCGCCTGGTGGAAGAAGCCGTGCTCCAGTCCGAAGGGGTGCTGACGGGGGGCACCGAGACTCGGGGCCGCTCCCGGGAAGCCCGCGAAGCCGAGGAGGAGACGACGGAGCTGACCGAGTCACGGTCGTCGACGATGGGGTCCACCCGCAGCCGCCGGCGGGGAGGCTGGCTGGGATCGTCCGCCCGCTCTGCGGCAGGCGTGGAGCCCGAGGAGGATGATCGCGCCGCCCAACCGTGGAGGGTTCTTCGGAGGGCGTCTCGGCCAATGCCCGCAGGCACGCCCGACACCGTGGAGGACCCCACGATGCTCGACACCACCGAACTCGTGCGCGCCTGCGCCCTGCGTTCCTCGATGGCCGCGAGCCTGGCCTGGCCCCGGGCGCGTCGCGCATCGGCATCGGAGATGGTGGAAGAGATGGACGAGGCGTGGTGCTCGTGAGGCCTGTTCGAGGAGCCACCGCCCTGGGCGAGATCGTAGAGCCACTGGCGGTAGAGCTTCTGGACCTTCTCGGAGACGGCGAGGATCTTCAAGGCGTAGGTGGCGCCACCCAGGTCCGCCGGGGGGGGCGCGACCCGCACGACTACCGCGTCCCCCTGGACGCTGGCCCGATAACCCTCGAGGGCGAACTGGAACTCCAGGGGCTGCCTCTTGGCATATTCGGCCGTGCTCTGCACCTGCAGGTGACGGTCGGACACTTTCTCGAGGGTCCCAAACTGCACGCCGTTCTCGTCCCGCAGCGCGATGGTCATGGTGACGCGTATGGCCACGGTTCCCCCAAAGGAATGGCGAGAGGCAGGCGCCGCAGATAAGCGATGCATCACCGTGCCGCAAGCAGGGACGGCTTTTATCCAAGACCGTCCGACCGACAGGTCGATCGCTGCGCGAGACACCGCCTATTCTTCCCTGGGGACCCGCTCCTCCCGCTGGTAGTCGCCCTGCGCGATGGCCGACACGGTACGCCCGGCCAAGCGCGCGACGGCCGCGTGAAGGGCCGGGTCCAGCGTGCCCACGGTGTCCTCCGGCTTGTGCAGGTGGGTGTAGGAGTCCACCGTGGCGAAGTAGAGCGTGGGCAATCCGGCGTCGAAGAAGGGCTGCGCATCGGCGCCTCCCCCGTACCCACTCTCCTCGACGGTGATTCCTTCTCGGTCTAGCCCGCGGGCCAGTTCCCAGAGCCGAGGCGAGGCTCCCCGTCCCCCCAAGCTCAGGGTGCCGCTGCCGTGTCCCACACAGTCCATGTTCAAGACGGCCACCACCCCATCGAGGGGTACCAAGGGGTTCTCGACGAAGTGCGTGGACCCCAGCAGGCCGCTCTCCTCGGCTGCCCAGAGGGCGAAGATGACCGAACGGGCGGGACGTTCCGGACTCCTCGCCATGGCCTCGGCGATGGCCAAGACCGAGGCGGATCCCGACGCGTTGTCGTTGGCGCCCGGGTACAGCACGTCCCCCTGGGTGCCCACGTGGTCCAGGTGGGCACCGATGATGACGTACTCGTCTCGAAGCTCGGGATCGGCGCCCCGGAGCAAGGCCACCACGTTGGCGGATGGAGCCTGCTCCTCGTACCACGCCTCCACGTTCATCTCGGCCAGCACGTCGAGAGCCAGCGAAGCCGGAGCCTGGGCTTGGTCGATGCGCGCCTGGAGCCCAGCCAGGTCCAGCCCAGTGCCCCGCACCAGCCATTCGCCCACCGGCGCATCCAATTCCATCTGGGGTACGCCCTGGGCCTGCCGACCCGGACCGTGCATGACCGAGCCGATGGGTCTCGGATTCCACTCGACGTCGGGGCGCGACACGGTGAACACCCCCAGAGCGCCGTGAGACACGGCGGCGCGAGCCTTCGGGCGGGGCCTGTGATCCTCTCCCCAGCCCTGGTCGTCCAGCTTCCAGGCGGGCGCCTGCTTGAAGGCCAACACCAGCGTGCCCCTCACGTCGATCCCCGAGTAGTCGTCGTACCCACGCTCGGGCTCGGAGAGGCCGTAGCCCACGAACACCACGGGGGCCTCGATTCGCCCGGAGCCCGAGAACCCGCGGCAGGACCAGTCGCGGCCCTGCTCCAGGGGCGCTCCGTCCCACCCGGTGATGGAGAGCTGGCAGCGCTCGATCTCGTTCAGCTCCACCCTGAAGCGCTGTAGGAAGTCGCCTTGCATCCCCGCTGGCTCCAACCCCAGGGCGCGGAACCGGTCAGCGGCCCAGCCCGCGGCTTGGCGATATCCTCGAGAACCCGCAAGCCGGCCCTCGAGCTCGGGGCTGGCGAGCCAACCCACGGTCTCGGCGAGGCCCTGACTGGAGATGACCTGATCGGCGGGCAACGGCGAGAGGTCGGTGGGATGCCCGGGGGCCTCGATCCTCGCCTCGGCTTCCTGGACAGGAGCCTCCGGCACACTTCCCGAAGGGGGAGGAGGAGTGGGAGGCCCGCCGCACGCACCGCCAACGAAGAAGAAGAGAGGCAACGGGGACGTACACCGGGACATGTCACCTCCACCGAACCGAGGCTCGGCTCACGGTGGCGCTCTAACGCACAGGCACCTGCTATCCTCCCCACAATGCACCCCGAGGGGCCTCATGGAACCTCTCTCCACGATCATCGCCACCACCGTCGCCTGCATCGTGGCGACGTACGCCCTCTCCACGGCTCTGTGGGCAAGACACGAGCGAAGAAGGATAGCCATGGTGGACAGCGGCCTGGTCTGCGACAACGACCAGGTGCAGACGAGGGCCGAGGACGGGACCTACCTCTGCCCGGAGTGCCTCTACGACAGCCGCTGGACTGTCGAACCCCGCATGGCCAGGCGCACCGAGGTGCTGCGCGCCCTGGGATGGGCCCTCACCGAGCTGCGCGAGGCCCACGACTTCATCTCCATGACGCCCAGCAGAGCGCCCCAGATGGCGTCCCTGATCGGGCATCGCAGCCACGCCGAGGACAACTACCTGGAGGCCTCCACGCGCTCGATGACGGCCCTGACCCTGATCGAGCCTTGGATGAACGAATACCCCCGCCTTGCCGAGCTGCCGTTCATGGGCGACGACGACGGCACCGGCATGGTCCAGAAGTTCCTCGGGCCCAGCCACGCCCGCGCGAGAGAGAGCCTGGACGAGAGCATCCAGACCATCGAGGCCGTGCGCCTGCACATCGGAGTCGGCATGGTCCGAGAGGCCAGGCGCGAGGGCTACGACGCTACTTGAGAGCCTCAGCCCGCGCGAACGAACGGTCGGGTCGCAGGTCGTGCAGGATCGTTCGATCCTGGTCCGTGTTCTGGTCGCAGAGCGTGCGAGCCACGGTCTGACCGATCCCCGGGCCCAACATGAAGCCCTGCCCGCACATGCCCACGGCCAGGAACAGGCCCGGTACGCCCCGCGCCCAGCCCAGCAGGGGCGCTCCATCCGGGGTCATGGGGTAGAGCCCGCGCCAGGTGCGCCGCACGCGGAGCTGGGCCAGTCGCGGGAGCAACCCCACCATGCGCTTGGCGACCTGTGGCAGGAAGACCGACGTGGCACGATCGTCGGAACCAACGATGGGTGGCTCGGGCGTGATGCAGAAGACCACCTGGCCCTCGGCGTTTTGGTAGAAGTAGAAGTTCTTCGAGCCGGGGCCTGGGCGGATGTCCACGACCATGGGCTCGAGGAAGCGGGCCACGGGCTCGCTGATGCCCCCTTCGTGAGAGTCGGGCACCACCGGTAGGTCGAGCCCCACCAAGGCGCCAAGCTCGGCAGCGTGGGCCCCGGCGGCGTTGACGACCACCGGCGCTTGGTGTCGCCCGCCGGTGGTGATCACACCGGTGACGGCATCGCCGCGGCATACCAGATCCAACACGGGTTGGTGAAAGAAGAAACGGGCGCCAGCCCGCTCGGCCTCCACCCGAAAGGAATGCGCATAGAGCAGCGGTGACGCGGAGCCGTCTCCTGGGGAGAACGTGCCTCCGAGCAGACCCTCGGCCACGATGCCGGGAACGAGCTCCCGAACGAAGCCAGCATCGTGCCAACCGATGTCGAGGCCCAAGCCCTGCTGCTGCACCACCAAGGCCCGGAGCATGTCCGCCCCGGCCGAGGAATAGGCCACGAAGGAGTACCCGCCCCGTCGCCAGCCGATGGCGTGCCCGGTCTCTGCCTCCCAGCCAGAGAAGACCTCCAGGGAGGCCTTGCCCAGGGCGATCTTGGAGGGATCGGAGTGGGTAGCCCGCACTCCACCGATGGCGGCGCGGTTCTCCCCGCGCCCGGCCGAGGCCTTGCCCTCGAAGACCGCAACCCGAAGGCCTGCCCTGGCTGCGTACAAGGCGATGGGGGTACCGACCGAGCCGGCCCCGATGACGATCACGTCCCAGCTGCGGCTCACGAATCACCTCCCCCGCGCGTAAAGATCCCGAGGGGCACCTCCACGAAGAGCGGGCGCAGGGTGTTGGGGCTCACGTCACCGGGATCCACGCCTTCCTGGCGGAACAGGCGGGCGATGTGCTCGGGGCAGTTCTTGCCACAGCAGGCTCCCATGCAGACACGCAGCTGGGCCTTGAGTTCGTTGACGTCGCGGACTCCCTCGCGGATGGCCGCCCGGATCTCGCCCGCCGTGACGTGCTCGCAACGGCAGATGACGACCTGGTCTGCCACCGGCTCGTCGCCCGGTGTCTGGACGGGGACCAGATCTTCCGGTCGCTGGACCCTGAAGCCCGCCACCCGCGGCGCCATGTCGGCGGGGACCCGCAATCGGACCATGACCGTTCGATCCGCGATCTTGCGGTCCTTGACGTCCGCCACCTCGAAGTTGCCCAAGGGCACGCCCAGGGCGTCGGTGGCCAAGACCTGGTCGCCGGGCTCGACCCGTTCGTCGCCCAGCTCGAAGGGTACCGTGACCAGGGGGTTCACGCGGTCCTTGCGAGCGCCCACCAGGGTGACGGCCAGGCCCGGGCAGATCATGACGCACCGGGCGCAGCCGGTGCACTCACCCTCGAACTCGGGCAGCCCCATGATCGGGTGGCCCACCATCCGGATGGAGCCCTTGGGGCAGACCGAGGAGCAGGGGTTGCAGGGAATCTCCTGGTTGCAGTGCAGCACGGGGTAGACCCGCAGGTCTTGGCTCGGGCGAACGATGGGCTGCCAAGGACCAGGCCGCGCCTCGAGCACCGCCAGCTTGTCGTACCAGTCCTGTGGGATGGCCTCGACCTCGAGACCCAGCTCCGCAGCCACCTTCAGGGCCGCGATGCGCCCGCCGAACGTGGCAGCGGAGGCCTCCGCGATCTTCTGGGCGTCGCCCGCAGCGAAGACGGGCAACCCGAACTCCCGCGCCTGGGTATAAAACTCGTCCAGGGGCGACAGGCCCACGGCGACGAGCAGGGTGTCTACCTCGAAAGTGCGCTCGGTACCGGACACGACCCGGAAGGAACGATCCACCTCGGCGATGGTCACCGCCTCGAGATGGTCGGTGCCGTGGGCCGCCTTGACCGTGTGGGACAGGTGGACGGGCACGCCCAGACGCCGGATCTTGTCGGCATGCACCCGGTAGCCGCCCACCTCGGACATGCCCTCGACCAGGCCGACAACCTCGATGTCGGCTTGCAAGGCATGGTAGGCGGCGATGAGACCCACGTTGCCGCCCCCCAGCACGAACAGACGCCGGCAGGGGCGCACCAGGTCGCGGTTGAGCAGGGTCTGGAAGGCACCGGCCCCGTAGACCCCAGGGAGCGTATGGCCGGGGAACGGGATCTGCTTCTCCCGCGCGCCGGTGGCCACGAGCAGCACCTCGGGCTCGATCAGGTGGTAGCGGCCATCACGCACCACTCCCACCCGCCTGTCGGAAAAAACGCCCACGGCCGTGGCCTCGAGCCACAGCTCGGCGGTGGGTTGCGCCTCGAGATCGGCCGCCAGCCCCGTGGCCAAGTCGATGCCTCGGGTGCCCGCGCGGGTGTCCTCGATGGAGCCAAAGAACTTGTGGGTCTGCAGCACGAGCTTGCCACCCGGGCGGTCCTTGTCGTCGACGACGAGCACCTCGACACCCCGAGAAGCAAGCTCGATGGCGGCGGCCAGGCCGGCTGGTCCAGCACCCACGACCAACACCTCGGTGGGCCGCGGGACCGTCGCGCCGAAGATCGGCGCTTCCTGGAGCTCCGGCAACAACGGCAAGCCGTCGCACGGCTCCACCACCATGCCCTCAATGACGGGCACCATGCAGGACTTTACGGCCGACCCGTTGGCCACGACCGCGCACTGGGCACACTGCCCATTGGCACAGAAGATGCCGAGTGGGGCTCCATCACGTGGGTGATGCCCAAAGCGGTGGACTCCCGCTGCGAACAGGGCAGAGGAGATCATCTCGCCCGGACGAGCGAACAGCCGCTTCCCGCGCCAGTAGAAGGGAACGGTGGGCTCCCCAGGGGCGGGGGGTAGGACCGGATGTTCGGCGACGCGGTGCTGGCTCATGGTTCGACCTGCCCGAGTGAAGCGTGATCCACCCCTAATCGCCCTCCACCCGAAACGAACAGCTGCCACCCGGTGCGCCCAGTGGTCCACGCTGGGTTAGATCACCAGAGACCGGTGTTGGCATTGGTCGTCCTGGACTGGGAGGGAACGCAGCATGCCTAATCGCGAGCAGACAGAGGCCGAGGAACGAACCGAGCGCACACGCAGAGATCTGCGTCACGATCTGCGCTCGTCCGCGAGCGCCATCATGGGGCTCAGCCAGCTCCTGCTGGACGAGTTGGACGGGCCTCTCACCGACGAACAGCGCATCCAGGTGACCCTCATCCAGGACTCGGCCCGCTCGATCACCGAGCTCGTGGTGCGGCGGTTGGGCACTGCAGCCAAACACCACGAGGGCCCGGACGGATAGCAGGGCAAGCATGACGGTAGGCACTTCCAGCAACGCTACGCCGGCCACCATCCTCGTGGTCGATGACAACCAAGCCGTGCGCTACCTGACCCGCCGAATACTCGAGCGAGAAGGCTATCGTGTGACCGAGGCCGCAGACGGTCACCAGGCCCTAAGGATGGCCCGGGATCTCCCCAACCTGGTGGTGCTGGACATCAAGCTGCCGGACATCTCGGGATTCGAGGTCTGCGCCACGCTCCGGCGCGACCCCATCACCGCCCACCTGCCCGTGCTCCACCTCTCCTCCACCTTTCTGGACGAAGCCTCGGTGATCGAGGGCCTCGAGGGCGGAGCGGACGGCTACCTGACCCTGCCGGTAGAAACGCCGGTGCTGCTCGCCTACGTGCGCGCGCTGTTGAGGGCGGGGCGCATGGTCCGCGGCCTCCAGGACAGCGAGCGGCGGTTCAGGACCATGTTCGAAGGCATGACCGACGGCCTGCTGCTGGCCGACCCTCGAGATCGCGTCTTCCGAATGGCCAACAAGGCCATCTGCGACATGCTCGGCTACGACGAGCGCGAGCTCCAGGACATGTGGATCACCGACATCCACCCCGAGTCGGTCCTCGAGCGCCTCGCCAGTGGCTTCTCCGAGGTCCTCGACGGGAACGCGCCGCTGGTCCCCAATCTGCCCGCGCTGCGCAAGGACGGAACCGTCATCTCGGTGGACATCACCAACACCCTGATCGAGGTCGAGGGGCGCACCATGGTCCTGGGCTCCTTCCGAGACGTCACCGAGCGCCAAGCGGTCCAGGCCCGGCTGGCCCAGTCCGACCGCCTGGCCTCGGTGGGCATGCTCGCAGCAGGCGTGGCCCACGAGCTGAACAATCCCTTGGCCTTCATGCTCTACAACCTCGAGGCGATCGTCGAAGATCTGGGGCGAGTGGCCGCAGGGTCGCAGCGCGCCGACCCCGACCTGCTCACCGACCTGCTGGCCAAGGTCGGGACCTGCAAGCAGGGAGCCGAACGCATGCGGGGGATCGTGCGGGACCTGCAGACCTTCTCCCGACACGACGGCAGCAAGGACCGTCCGCTGCAGCTGCGACCGCTCATCGAGGCGGTGGCCGCCATGGCAGCCAACGAGATTCGATTCCGAGCACGGCTCGAGATGGACTTCGACGAGACGCTCCCCGTGCATGGCAACGAGGGGCACCTGTCCCAGGTCTTCCTCAACCTGCTGGTCAATGCCGCCCACGCCATCGAAGAGGGCCACCCCGAGCGCAACACCATCCGCATCAGCATGCGTGCGCGGAACGACGAGATCCACGTCACGGTCAGCGACACGGGCTGCGGCATCGCCCCCGACGCCATGGACAAGCTGTTCGACCCCTTCTTCACGACCAAGGCACCGGGAGAGGGTACGGGCCTCGGACTGGCCATCTGCCACCGCATCGTCGACGAACACGGTGGCCGCATCGAGGTCTCGAGCCAACCCGACATGGGCACGAGCTTCGAGGTGATCCTACCGACGTGCAGCCCACCTCCCGGCGACGCTCGACACCAGGCCGACACGGACAGTGATCCCCAACCCCCGTGCCATGCCCGCGTGCTCGTGGTGGACGACGAGCCCTATCTGCTGCGCGCGCTCCGGCGCCTGCTGGTACGCGCCGGCTACGAGGTGGTGGCCACCTCCTCCGGGCTCGAGGCCCAGCACATCCTCGAGCAAGACACCAACTTCGACTCCATCGTCTGCGATCTGATGATGCCGGACATCCTGGGCATGGATCTACACGCTTGGCTCGCCGAGCGTTCCCCCGATCTCGCCGCGCGGGTCGTCTTCCTCACGGGGGGAGCGTTCACACCACGCGCCCAAGACTATCTGGGCACCGTCGAAAACCCCGTGCTGTCCAAGCCCATCTCCACACCCGACCTGCTGGCAGCCCTGCGGGACAGACGACGTCAACCGACGTAGCGGCGCAGCAACCCCTCGAGCATCGCTCGGCTGACGGGCTTGGAGAGGTGCTCGTCCATGCCGGCCTCGAACATGCGCTCCCGATCGGTCTCGAAGGCATAGGCCGTGAGCGCGACGATGGGGGTGCGCTGACCAGCCGGCTCGCTGTCACGGAAACGGCGGGTGACCTCGAGGCCGTCCACGATGGGCAGCTGGCAGTCCATCAACACCAGGTCGAAGCGCCCTGCGCGGAGCCTGTCGAGGGCTTCGCCACCGTCCGCGGCGGCCACCACCTGGCATCCGAAGCTCTCCACGAGCCGCGTGGCGACGTAGCGAGAGGCCGCGTCGTCCTCCACCAGCAGCACCAAGAGATCGGTGAAGTCCGTGGGCACGTCCCGGGAGGCGGTGGA
>CAZVHW010000192.1:0-12120 GCA_964626835.1 uncultured Enterobacterales bacterium | reverse complement strand
TCACCGTCTTCGTGCTGGTCATCGTCACCGCCGCGGCCTGGGGGGCTTGGCCGGGCATCAAGCACACGCTGCGGCCCGCGTTCTTCGCTGCGGGCGGCCTGGTGGCGGTCGTCGCCTGCCTGCTGTGGTGGTGGGCCGACGCGGCGATGGCTCCGGACCCGGGGCTGGCGTGGGTGAGCGCCCTGCGCAATCAGGTGGCGTGCTACGCGGCCACCGACGCCGTGCCCGCGACCCTGGGCATCGTGGCCGCAGGCCTGCTGGTCCTGGGCGCGGGCGGAGCCGCCCTGGCCGGCTGGATGGGGAGCAAGACCGTGGCCTGGCTAGGGCAGCGGGCCTGGGACAGTACGGCCGAGTCAGGCTGGGAGCTGGGAGCCTACATCGCCATCACAATCGTCTGGTTCGTGGGCGCCCGGCTCGCCGCGGCGGCGCTGGTCTGCCAGCTCGGGCTCATCGCTATCCTCGCGACCTACGCGGCCTCCCGCTGGGCGGCTACCACCATGGCGCCCGCTGATGCTGGCACCGCGGTGGAGGCAGCCCGCAAGCCGTCGCTGATCTCGGGGATCATCCCCCTGCTGACCCTGGCGCTGTTCTTCCACTTCGGCAGCCATCTCTGGCTCCCCGCCGCCGGCGCCATGATGGGCGTGGCCGTCTTCGGCGGGCTCACCTGCTGGGTGTTGCTCGGTGCCCACTCCCGCCCCTTCGCGATGGTGGTGGGCCTGGGTCTGGTCGCGACGGGCTTTGGCCTCCTCTTCGCGATCTGGGTGAGCGACCTCGGTAGCCTGGCGGCGTGGGCGCCGGCCATCCTGGTGGGCATGTGGATGTGGATCGTGCGCCCCGAGGAGCACCAGGAGTTCCCCCTCGAGTCCAAGCGCTTCTGGCTGCTCTGTGGGCTGGTGGGCGCAGCTGGCCTGGCGGTGCTGGCCTTCCTGCCCATCGTGCACGAGGCGGTGTTTCTGGCCTTCTCCAGCGGCAACGAGGCCGCACTGGACACCTTCCAGCGGGTCTGGCAGCGCTTCGTGCTGGCCGAGGACGTCTCCTACATCAGCCAGGGCGAGTGGATCGTGCAGGTTCGGGAGCTCGCCAGCATCCGCGCCGACGGCGTGCCCTGGGTGGCGAACATGAACTCCGACGTCGCCGCCTTCGGCGTCGCGGCGCTGCTGGGGCGCGGCTGGGCGCTCGTCGCGACCGGCCTGCTCTTCAGCATCGCCTTCCTGGTGCTGGTGGTCGGAGAGGCCGGCCTACGGAGTGCCCACGAGAAGCCCTGGGCACATGGCGAGCGGTCCAAGAACGACAAGGAGCGCGCCCACCGCTCCGCCTTCATGGCCACGGCGCTCCGCGCCACGGGCCTGTTCTCCATCATCACTGGCGTGCTGCTGGTCGGGCAGTGGATGGTCCACGTGGCCACCGGCGTCGCCCTGCACCTGCCCATCACCGGGCTGGTCTTCCCCTGGATCTCCCACGGCCCACGGACGCACCTGGCCTACACCGCCGCCGTGGTCCTCCCCCTGATGCTGCTCGCCATCCTTCACGAGCCCGACGCCACCCGCAGGAGGCGCGACCATGCCAAGTAGCCGACACCGCACGAGCCTGACGGACCGGCTGTCCAACGTGTTCCGCGTCCGCCGCTGGACCTACGCCCTTCTGCTCTTCCTGGTCGTATGCTCGATGGGCATCTGGGCCTTCTTGTTCCAGTGGTCCGGCGAAGCCGGCGCCCTCCCGGTCGGCAAGCTCTACCTCATGGGCTCCTTCCAGCACCCCCACGACGTGCTGCTCACCCTGGACCGGGACGCCAACGGCTGCTTCTCGGCGTCCGGCAACCGCGTGACGTGGGACGACCCACAGCGGACCGGCGTGTGCGCCAACAAGCCCGGGCTGGTCTGGGTCGAGGACGTGCTGGTGGACCTGACCCTCACCTCCGGCTACCCCACCCTGTCCATCGCCGGGGGGCGCTTCCGGGCCGGCGACCTGCTGGGCAGCAACGCGGATCCCATGGCGACCCAGCCACTCCGGGCGCCCTTCCGGGCCTACGGTGTCCCCGGCGTGGCCGCCGAGCTGCAGACCTGCCCCACGGCCGGCACAGGCGAGGTCTGCCTCGCCATCCGGGACCGGCTGGGCCGGACCGCGCGGGTCCGGTACGATCCGGCGACCGACAGCGAGTCGGTGGAGACCCCCGGGTACAAAGAATCGCTCGCGCTGCGCAGCGGTGACGTTCTGTGGCTGGGCATGCAGCCCTTCGCAGTCGAGGTCGGGCCGAGCGACGAACTTGTCCTGCGCCGACGCGCAGGCGGCACGAGCAGGCCGGAGACGGACGGCGCGGCGAGGACCGGCGATCGACGTTGGCTCGGGCGGCTCTGGGACCTCGGGCTACCGGAGCAGACGACCGAGGATACTCGCCCCACCAGCTACCAAGTCTACCGGCTCGAAGAGCGCTACATGCGCGGGCACCTGTCGTCGGTGCGGGTCAACCTCGAGCTCGAGGACCACCTGCAACGCCTCATCGACGAGGAGTACCTCTGCCTGCGCCACGGCACCACGGCCTATGAGCTCCGCTGGCAACCCCTGGACCGCCCAGGCTGCGGCGGCGCGAGCGTCGACACGGCCCGCTCCGCCGACGTGGCGGCGCTCTACGCCCGCGTCCGGAGCGACAACCTCCGCAACGCCACCGACGCCCTGGTCCAACTGACCAACGCCGAGCTGGAGACCTACGACTACCTAGCGGATCCCTCCCGCCTGATGTTCACCTTCGACTGGTCCCTGCGGTGGTTCGACCCCGCCCCGCCCAGCGTGCGACAGGGCTCGATGCAGCCTGTCCCCACCGCGACCTGGGGCGTGCGCTTCGGGGCCACGAGGGTCCAGCAGCTGCGGCAGGCGCGGGACGGAGAGCGCCCCCCGCCGCCGGATGTCCTGCTGGCGAGCACCACGGGCCGCCACGTCGTCGAGGTCAGCTACGGCACGGGCGCCCGCTTCACCGCCTACCTGCCCCCCACCCCGGGGGCCACCGGCACGATCTGCGTCGGCACCTCCGATCTGCCCGGCACCGACGACCACGTCGTGGACCTCACGGGAGCCCACGTGCCCCTGGGGGCCGTCGCCGTCAACGCAGCGGGCGTCGGGAGCTGGCACGCGAACCCCGCCGTCGGCTGCGGCGGTTGCGCCCTGACCCTCCAAGGCGATCAGGACGAACTCCTGGTCACGGCCAGCCCTGGCTGCCCGACGGGCATCCCCACGCTGCTGGCCAGCGGCGACCGCTTTCGCGCCGCCCTGGGCAACGCCGGCACCCCCCTCGAGCTCCACCACGTGGCCCGCGCCGAGCAGCCCTGGATCGCCATGAGCAACGACGAGACAGGCGAGCGCTGGTACGCAGACGAGTTCGTCTACGAGGCCGGACTCTACCCGCTCATTGGCAGGGCCGGGATGCCCAGCGGGGTCGAGAAGGCGGTGCACGAGTACGCGGCGACCTTCGCGGCCGGGACCATCCCTCCGGTGGAGCTGTCCATCGACGGCGACCTCCAGCTCGCGCTGGTCAAGGCCACCGAGCGGGTGGTCGCCCAGCACCCCATCGACCCCCGCAAGGGCGCGATGTCCGCCGTGGTGCTCGACACCATCGACGGCCGCGTCCTGGGCTCGGTCAACTGGCCTATGGGCCGGCACGCTGGCGGCGAGGTCGCCAAGGACACCGCCTGGGAGCTGGGCTCGCGGCAACCCGAGGTGATCGACCACACCGCGTTCATCCGTCGCGGCTTCGTCGGCTCCACCATGAAGATCGTGGGGGCTTACGCTCTAGTGAACAACGGCCTTCCCAGCTACCCCAGCTCCGCCGGCGCACGCACGACCGACTCCGTCGCGGCGAGCCAAGAGATCGAGGTCGTCCGGGTCGAGCCCAACCCCAATCCTCGGGACCCCTGGCGAGGCCGCACCCGCAAGTGCCTGGGTTCGCACCACATCCCAGCCCGCGATGGTGGATTCACGCCCGAACGCTTCGTCGAGGCCTTCGCGCGGTCCTGCAACCACTTTTTCATCCTCACGGCGTTCCGGCACCTCAAGGCGACCGCCACCGCCGTCGAGGCCGGCGCGGCCGAGCCGGCGCCAGGCACCATCCGCGTGGCGCCGGAGCGGGGCGGCATCCCCGTCCGGGTGATGATGCGCGAGGACGAGCCCGCCGTGGACTGGATCCGGGCGGGGCTGGCCGACGACTTCGCGGCGGGCAGCTCCGGCGTGCTGCGCTCCTGGTTCGGCCTGCTCTTCGGGCTCGCCTTCCACCCGACCCCCGATCTGGCCGCGAGCCAGCCGGCGCCGGACGTCAACGCGACGAAGCGCTACGGCTTCGACCAAGGCGGTGTCAGGGTGAGCATCCCGCTGGTTTCCAACTGGTTCGAGCCCCTCCCAGGAGGGATCGCTCAGCCCCGCCTGGTCCCAGGGGAGGACTTCACCTACCCCGAGGTCGGCTCGCCCGGCGTGCTGGCCCCCGGCGGCTCCGTCTCCACGGAGTATTTCGACGGTCAACCCGTCCAGGTCGCCCGCGATGTCGACAACCGCGGCAGCTTCCCGGACGTCGATCTGTCGCGCTACGCCATCGGCCACAACGTGTACCTGTCGGCCCTCGGCCTCGCCAGCCTCTACGCCCCTGCCGCCCGCGGCGACGGCGCGGCCATCAGCCCCTGTCTCTTCGCCGCCTCCTGCGGCCCCCAGCGCGCCGGCGCCCCGATCGTCGACAATGCGTCAGGCGACCGTCTCGACGCCGTGAACAAAGCCCTCGAGGCCGTCATCGGCCCCGTGACATTCACGAACGGCGGCACGCAGCGCCGTTTCAGAAGCGGCACGGCGCTGAGCTTCTTCGGCGGCGACAAGAGCTGGCTGCGCGACCACTGGGGCGGCAAAAGCGGCACCTTCAGCGTCGCCCCCGAGAGCTGGCCCTCTAAGCACATCACCAAGGATGACTGGCGCAAGCTCCGCAGCCACGCCTGCGGCGTCGCGGACGTCCCCCTGCCGGACGTGACCGGCCTGACGACCTACCTCGTCGATCAAGGCATGAACGCCGAGGCAAGCGACATCGCCGCCATCGCCACCGCTGACCCCGGGCTCGCCGCGGGCGCCGCGGTCTGCGACACCCGGCCGGCCGTCAACCCCGCCGGGGTCCACCACTACCGCCTCGGCAGCGGGGAGCCTGAGGCCCTCGACGCCACCTACAAGAAGCTGGTCGAGCAGGGCAAGCTGAACGCCAAGTACATGACCAAGCCCGACCGCTGGAGCTTCGTCGTGGTCGGCCTGCCCGGCACATCGCAGGTCAACGGCATCGTCATCGCCGTGCTGGTGGACGAGGCGGCCCCCGGTGACAACCCCCACAAGCGCGTGGCCGCTGAGCTGGCCGCCGCCGTCGAGCGCTGGGCCGCCATCAACGGCCGCAGAGCCCCGGCCCCCGCGACAGGAACCCCGTAAGGAACCCCCTAAGGAGAGCACCATGGGAGACGAAAAGGCCCCGGCGAACCGCATCGTCTGGACAGGCATCAACGACGGCTTCGAAGTCCACATGAAGGCCAGCTCCGACAAGCCGGCGAAGGTCCAACACGGGCTCAACGAGTTCCTGCACGCCCACCGCGAGATCATCCGCCCGCCCGAGGAAGAGGGCGACCCCCACCTGCTGGGCTACGTCGAGTTCGTCCTGGGGACCCGCGGGACTGGCGGACCGCTATTGCGCCAGGGGCAGCGACCTCTCGTGGCGCCTATGGTCGACGCCAAGGGCGAGCGCCAGGGCGAAGACTGGATGGCGCTCGTGTGCCCACGGAACAGCGAGCAGGTCGGGATCGTGCTGGACTCCGACAAGTCCGAGTCCGCCACCGCCTGGCTAGACTACTTCGAGGCGGACCAGCCCATGGAAGACGGCACCATGCTGGGCTGGATCGAGCCGGACGAGGTGAAGGTCGAGTGGTGGTACCAGAACGCGGCCGGGCGGGCACAGGTCCGCTGGATCTCGCCTACGGGCATTCCGACACCCTGGCTCGAGCGCTTGCGGGACCAATACCGCGAGCTCCGCTGCGAGGTGAGCCGACGCGAGATCATCACCCTCGAGCCCGAGATCATCACCCTCGAGGCCGAGATCGAGGATGGCCGGCTGGTCTGGTCGGGCCACTTCAAGGACGTCGGACGACCGCCCAGCCAGAGCTTCCGGTTCCCGGACGGCCCCCCGATCCGCGTCGAGGACGACGGCACCCCGCGCATCCCTGACCTCGCGACGGACATGCAGGCTTCCCTGCACCTGCGGCAGCTACTCGCGCGCATCCAAGGACTACGCAGGCGGTTGGTCAGCGACGAGGACACGAAGGAGCCCATCGCGCTACTCGCCACCTGCCAGGAGCACCGAGCCCTGCCCTGCGAGCTCGAAGAGGGCCAGTTGCTCGAGGGGCTGGCGTTCAACGTGACGGAACCCAAGAGCGGGGACGAGTGGCTGCTCGAGCCCCTGGACAAGAAGAAGACCCTGGCGGACGTCCGCTTCCAGTCCGCATCGGTCGCCCCCCCCGACCAAGCAGAAGAGCCGGACTGTACGCTCCACCGGGTGTCCAAGCGCGCCCTCCGCCTGGCGTGGAGGGTCTCGAAGAGCACGGAGCCGTTCCGGACGGTCTACGGCGTGCTCTCCCTGTCGGACAAGGCCGGCCGCGGCCTGGATCCCCGCTACGACGAGGACGCCTACGCCCGCGCGTTCTGGCGGCCGTCCATTACCGTCACCATCGGCGGGTCCGACGAGAGCCTGGCCTGCGGCACGGAGACGACCCGTGCGGACCAACCCCTCTACCTGGGTCCCAAGACCTGGGAGGTGCTGGACGTCGACGGTGCACGCCACGACACCCCAGAGATCCTGGGCAGCATCGCCGGCAAGGTCCGCTGGCACAACCCCCCGCCCTCAGCCGAGCGCGACCCAAAGGACTTCGAGCCCACCCGCTGGGTGCAGAGCCAACCCCCCGTCCTGATCGTGGACAAGACCGGTGACAGCATCGCATCCTGGGGCGTGCTCTACGCCCCCACCGGACCCATCCCCCAGGACGCGCTCCGCCTGCCAGCTTTCGCCGTGGGCAATGACGTCCGCGTCTACGTGCCCTCCGACACCGCCGCCGTCTGGGTGTACTTGTCCGGGCTCGTGAAGCGGTTCGTCCACCACCCGCTGACCTTCGGCGGGCTGGGCGCGGTGGACGCATGGATCGGGGCGGGCTTCGATGTCTTCCCCGACCAGGCCGCGGCGCTGATCGGCGCCGTCTGCCCCATCCATGCCCAGCGGTCGACCACCAACGAGCTCGGCGGGGCGCAGGGCGCCCACAAGGACGTGGCGATCCTGGGCACGACCGATATCCTCAAGGTGATCCCCGGCCTCCCGGTCCGGTACGCGACCCAGTCGGGGCTGTTCTCGAACATCCTCGCAGGCAACTTGACCGAGCTTGAACAAGCCAAGGACGCCTGCACGGTCGCGGCGGGTATGCCGAACGGCCTCTGGATCGCGGTGGGCCAACACGCGGGCCCCATTCTGTGTTTCCACGTGGACGAGCACGAGACCCGGACCTGGCGCTTCCACGGGTTCTGGGCCGAGCGGGGAGCCGGCGTGCCCATCGGCAAGGACCGGAAGGGTTGGACCTGGCGGCTGGTCCACGAGACGCCGCACGCCATCGTTGAGTACGATCCGGATCCCAAGAAGGCCACCGCGTGGTCGGTGCTCCAGTGCCCCGCGAGCGCGCCCACCCAGGACGAACTCGGAGCCTGGCAAGCCTCTGGGCGCGACGACACCCAGCTCCCCACCGCCCTCCAGGGATGCTTCGTCCTCCCTGTGCCCATGAGCGGCAAACGTCTTCGCTTCGAGTTCTACCAGGCCAGCGGCAGCAAGGCGCCCTGCCACCAGATGAGCGTCTGGCTCTCCCTCGATAGGTCCCGCGGCAGCGGCCCGGGGCCGGAGCCCGAGCCGACAGGCGATGACGAGATCTACTACGGCGAGGCATCGGAGGTGCAGTCATCGTCCGCCCCCCGCAGCCCGCTGCCGCCCAACGAACCCCCGACCACCCCCATCGCCACGCCAAAACCGACACCGAGTGATGATGACGACGGCGAATTCTACGAGTGATGATGACGAAGGCCCCTCCTATCAGCGCGCACACCCGGGCCGTGGGGCCTCGTGGCGACGGGGGGCCCCGTCGTCCCCCCATCGCAATACCGCGCCGCTCACCCTGGCTGACGGCCGCGGGCCTGTGTCTCGCGGGGGCGGGCGCCGCAGGCGCCGACCCTGGGGCAGACGAAGCACTGCAGTCCAACACCCTGGACATCGTGGTCTTCGAGCGAAGGGTCCAAGACTACTTCGGCGAACATCCGAGCACCTACGGTGACTTTCTGCATTGGGCGAGGGAGCAGGTGCTCGACATCACCTGCGCGACGGGCTGCGACGAAGGAGCGTCCACGAGCAGCGCCCAGCACTCCGTCGTACTCTTCGCCGACGGCGAGGGGCGCTCTTTTCCATGGAACGTCTACCTTCACCAGGACGCCGGCAGCACCCAGGTGCACGAGGCTCTCGCCCCCATGCTCGCCCTCCCGCGGCCACCCGCGGACCGGAATCCCTGGGTGGTCCTCGGGCCCGCCCCCACCCGCGACCAGATCGACGACGCCGTCCGCTGGCACATCAGCTGCCCGCTGGTGGGCATGTTCCACGACTGCACCTCCGAACGGGGTAGAGGCAACTCTTCCCTGACCCGTGGCTACTCCCTCCCGCTGCTCACGCTGCCCCTGCAGCTCGAGGGCGCCCTGGACGCCCTGGACGCCCTGCAGATACCGCCGCCGGACCAGGTCCGCTGGATCTGGGTCCAGGCCGGCGCCCGCGTCAACGGCGTCAACTACCTCGAAGGCGAGATCCGCAGGGACTACCGCTACGGTCCAGAGCGGGCCCTGCTGCGCTACTGGGAGCGGACCCGCCAGCGGCTCGATCCCGAGCTGCTCGACAGCCGCGCCTGGCCGGCGCCCCAGGGGCCCGACGCGGGGGTCACGGTCTGGCGGCTCCGCGATCCCCAGCTGCGCACCTCCCTCGAGGAGTCCCGGCTACGGGCCCAGCTCGAGTGGGTAAGTGCGGGAACCTGGTCCTCCCAGGACGAGCGCCTGACGTTCTCGGGAGACCCCATCCACGGCTCGCCATCGGCGAACACCCCCATAGGGCTCCGCACGATCGTGGGGAAGGTCCCGGGCCACGCCCTCGGCGCCACCATCCTGGGGCTCGAGGGGGAGGCCCGCTGCGAGCAGCTGGCGGGTGCCACCGAGGTCGCACTCGAGTTCCTGCCCGACGGCACGGGCGACGCCTGGTATCTCACCGAGCCCAGCCTCGAGGGGCTCCACGCGCGCTGGGGCGCCTGCCTGGATAGGCTGGGTCCACGCTGGGACCTGGACCGCGAACTGCACGCCGGCACCGACCGGGCGGACATGGTGATCGAGCTACACGGCCAGCTAGCGCGAGAGCAGGGCCCGGACGAACTCCGCGGGCTCCCCGAGCCCTTCGAGCTCGCCCTGCGGCGCAGCTGGGAGCTTCGATCCACCTCATGGTCTGACCGCATCGCCATCGCGGCCATCTTCCTGACGCTGCTGCTGGCCTCGTGGCGGCTGCTCTGGCTCCTCTTTGCGCGCAGCCACGTGGAGCTGCGCCTGGTCGACGAGGAGGGCGAGCCGGTCGGGCCCGACCGCCCCCTGAGGCTGAGCCCGAACCAGGAGCATCCTCCCACGGTCCACGTCCACCTCGAGCACCGCAAGGGCCCGCGCCGCACCCCGCACTACCTGCTCGAGGCGCAGCGACGGGTCTTCGTGCACTCCATCCCCTTGGCGGAGGGGGTGGCTCCGGACCGGCTGCTCCGCTTCCGGACCGGGGACGGCGAGCTCTGGAGTGACATCGCCAGCCCGCATAACAAGCGCTCCATCGCGGAGATGGTCTTCGAGGTCCGCGCCAAGGCGCTCGATCTGGGCAGGACGAAGGCGAACGAGGACCTGATGGCGGGGATCGAGATCAAGGCGACGGCCACCACTCCGGGTCGCAGGAACCTCGACCACGGCCGCGCCTTCTATGTCCCCTGCGCGGTGACGGTGCGCCAGGTGCCCGGCAACCCCCTCCGGGTCGAGTTCCGCGCCTACGTGCGCTACTTGCACGCCGGGGTCCGCCGCAAAAAGATCGAGAAGCAGAAGACCCGTCAGGTGGGCTTCCTGCGCCTGGACCACTTCGCCGACCCCGTGCGCGGCGGGACGGTGCTCGGCATGAACGCAACCGTACGCGCCAGGGCATCGATCTGCTGGAACGACGGCGAACAGGGCCCCTCCATCGTCCCCGTCCTGGTGGACGCGGACGGCACGACCGGCGAAGGGGGCCTCCGGCTACACTTCGAGAGCGAACAGCGCGAGATCGCCGTCCACCTGCCCACGGCGGCCCTGCCCGAGGCCGAGATAGGAGGCAGGATCGAGTTGATCTTCACCATCGCCTGGGCCGAGGACGGCGCCGAACGCCCCCCAGGCCAGGACGCGGGGGAAACGGACGGAGCGCTTTCCAGGCGGGATCGTCCCGTCCACGGACGCATGACCATCCCGGGCAAGCTCGACTACTACCCTATCGACGAGGTCTGGTATCTGGCGCTGGACTGGGGGACGAGGGCCACCCGCCTGGCCGCGCTGCCGGACCTGCAGGCCGACCGCAACACCCGCACCATCGCCTTGCCACGCAACCTCTTCGAGGACCCCCTGGGCATCGAGCTGGCGAGCGACGTCGCCGTGACCTCCGACGGCACCCTTCGCGCGGCGGGCGACAAGGCCTATCACGAGCTGCAGCGCCGGAACCCGCCCAAGGTCCTGGACTCGCTCAAGGGCGCGATCCTCGACGACCCGAGCGCGGACAACCCGCTGTGGAAGGCCGCCGACAGCCTGCTGTTGGCCCTGGGCGAACACGTCGACAGCGGCTGCACGGGCGACGCCCTGCCCGAGGTCGTGCGCTTCGAGAACGAGGAGGTCAAGCCCATCAACGCCACCAAGGACATGCGCTGCGTCTTGGTGGTCTCGGTGCCCGACAGCTTCGGGACGGCGGAGATCAACAACCTGCTCGGCATCTACCGGCGCTGGAACAGGGTCCTTAACGTCGTCCCCCTGCGCGAGGCCGAGGCCGTCGTGTACTCGGCCGCGGCCAGTTCGAGGATCAGCAGCGGCAAGCCCGAGCGCATTTTGGTCGTCGACGTTGGGGCGGGGACCGTCGACTACGCTGCGGTCAGGGTCAGCTGGGCCGCCGACGCACCCAGCGCCGTGCGGGTCGAGGCCCTGGCCGGGTCCAACGCCGCCGGCAACGCCTACGACCGGGCCGTCGCCGAGCACTGCGGGGAGGTCGGGAGCCAGCCTCAGCGCATCCGCGAGATCAAGGAGCTGCGCTACTCAGTCTTCACCCCGCCGGACGTACCCGGCGGCCCCGGGCTCCCCGCAGGCCCCGCTGGCGTGGACGCCTTCCACGGCTACTTCGAGGAGGCCATCGACGCGCCCCTGCGGCAACTGCTCGGTCGGCTCTACGCCACCGTGCTTGACGAGGAGCACGAATGGCCCCGGGAGTTTGACATGGTGGTGCTCAGCGGCCGCGGCTCCCTTGCGGCAGGCTGGAAGGACACGCTCGTCACTGCCCTGCGCGCCCGCAAGCTACTGCCCAGCGGCCCCGAGCGGGCCTGGCTCCACTGGCTCGACCCGAGCATCGGAGACCCCGCGCTGCAGGTGCACGACCTGAAGAACCGCGTGGTTGACGGCGCACTCGAGATGTTCCACTTCGCCAATGCACACGTCGAAATGGAGCGCTGCCAGGACGTGGTGAGAGACCACGTCTACCTGCTGGTGAACCGGGGGGGCGAGATCCTGCCCCAGCTCATCGCCGCGGCGGGCACCCCCATCCCCGAGGCGGGTATCGTCGGGACGCCGCGGTCCACCGAGGACTGGTCCTACGGCATGGTCGTAGAGAGTTCGTCGCTCCTGCTCTGCGACACCGAGCGGCACCACGGCCTGGCCCTCTCGCCGGTCGCCGTGTGGAACGCCCTACACAAGAAGCGAGGCACGTTCCCCGCGGCCGTGGCAGTCCGGCGCCGGGCCACCGTCCGGGCCAGC
>CAZVHW010000191.1:0-12145 GCA_964626835.1 uncultured Enterobacterales bacterium | reverse complement strand
GCCCTCGGCCGGTGCGGCTTCGCCCTCGGCCGGTGCGGCTTCGCCCTCGGCCGGTGCGGCTTCGGCGCCGTGGTCGTGGTCGTGGGCCGCGTGATCATGCCCCGCGTGGTCGTGGCCGGCGTGGTCTTGGCCCGCGGGCTCGGGTGCCGGGGCCGGCTCGGTGTTTTCGCAGGCCACGGTGGCGCTGAGTGCGGCCAGGAGGGTGAGAAGGGGAAGGCAGGACTTCATGGATACTCCGGTAGTGGTGGGGAGAGCTCAATGGGGCGACCCACTGCCCGCTCGAGACCGAGCTGGGCCAGGCGGATCGCGAGGAGGAGGTCGAGGCGGTCGTTCTCGAGCCGGGCCCATGCACGCTGGGCCGTGAGCATCAGGAGGATGTCGAGCTGGCCGGCTTGGTAGCGCTCGCGAGCGAGGGTGGCTGCTTGCTGGGCCGAGGTCCGCGTGGAGCCGGTCAGGGCGAACAGGGCGCGCTCGTGCCCGGCGAGCTCCGCCAGGAGCGACTCGATCTCCCGGATCGCTTCGCGGCTCTCGGCCACGAGGCGGTGGTGGGCTGCATCGCGCTCGGCCAAGGCCTGTCGGTAGACTGCGCCCCCGGGCGCCAATACCGGGATGGGGATGCCGAAGGACAGGCCCAAGCTCCGCGATTCGGGATCACCGACCACCGCGGGGCCGATGCTGGGCTCGGGGATGCGGCTGCGGGATGCTTCACGTGCGGCCCACTCGGCACGCTCGAGATCGAGCTGGGCCAGGACCCACGCAGACCTCGTGGTCGAGGCCGTGTCGAGGAGCGCCTGGGGGTCTTCGTCCAGCTGGGCGTGCAGTAGGGGCTCGGGGACCACGGTGTGGGTTCCCGGGGCGAGCCCCATCAGAGTCCGCAGCCGGCCCTCGACGAGTGCGAGTTCGGCTTCCTCGCTGGCGAGGGATCCGGTGTCGCGAGCGGCGTCAGCGAGCACCAAGGCGGTGTCCAGGGGATCGGCTAGCGCGGAGGCCTGGCGCTGATGGACCAGGTGGATCAGTTGCTCGGAGGTGTCGGCTATCTCGCGAGCGAGGGCGACGTGGTGCGTCTGGTGGTCCAGCGTTGCCAGCAGGCCGTCCGCCTCGAGCAGGGCTTCGCGCTGGGCCGCTTCGAGCCCTACCACGGCCATCCGCTTCTCCACCCTGGCCGCGTTGCGCGCCGCGACGGTGCGCCCGCTGATGGGGAGGGTCTGGGTGAGGGAAGCTTCCAGGCCTCCCTGTTCGGGCCCATCGAGCAGGTAGCGCCCTTCGAGCTCCGGATTGTCCCAAGCTCCCGCTGCCCGAACCCGTGCGCTCGCGGCTGCGAGACCAGAGCGCGCAGCGAGTACCGACGGATGCCGCTGGAGCACCAGGCGCCTCACCTGGCCCGATTCGAGCTGGATCGCGTCGCCCAGGGGGGCGTCGGGGATGGGGCGTCCCTGCTCTTCGAGCCAGCGATCGAGATCGGGATCGGCGGTCGCCGCCGCGCTCTGCCACTGTGGAGCGAGCAGGTCGACTTGCTTCAGCGAGTGGTGACAGCCCATCAAGGAGGCGGTGACCAAGTGCAGCAGCGCGTGCATCAGGGGGGGGGTTGGGAGCGCATTGGCAGGTGGGACCGGGGGTCGGATCCGGGGAGCGCAGCGGATTGTAACCGTGGCCTGGAACTGTGTCGGTGATACTTGGTATTAAGCGACATATCGGAGTTTCGTCTGTCGGCTGGGCTGCGGCGATCCTGGGTTGTGGACAGATCCTGTCCCCGTCCGGCTGGCTCGCCGTTCCGTCCTGCGCTATCGGCGTTGAGGCGATCCCGTCTTCACGGAGCCGACGTGCGCTGGACCGACAAACCCATCGTGGCCTTTGACACCGAGACCACCGGTCTCAATCCCTGGCTCGGCGACCGCATGATCGAGTTCGGCGCGGTGGTGTTCCACCTCGACGAGCGTGGCCGCATCGACGAGTCCAGGGTCGAGCGCCACGACTTCTTCGTCAATCCTGGCGTGCCCATTCCGTCCGAAGTCCAGCGCACGACCAATATCGGCGACGAAGACGTCCGCGGCGCTCCGCCCTTTGCCGACAAGGCCGAGATCATCTGGAAGCTCCTCGAGGACTCCCTGTCCGTGGCTCACAACTACGACTTCGACCAGGCCGTGCTCGCGTCCGAGTTCCAGCGCTTGGGCCGTTTCTGGCCTACTCCGCTGGCCGAGATCGATACCCTCGACCTCTCCAGGCGCTACTTCAAGGGCGTGCGGGGCCACAAGCTCGAGCAGCTGGCCCAGCGCCTCGACGTGCGCCTGGTGGACGCCCACCGTGCCGCCAACGACGCCGAAGCCTGCGGCCGTTCCTTCCTGGGCATGACCTCCCGCTTCGAGGCGCCCGACAACCTCGAGGGCTTGCTGGACTGGGCCGACGCCATCGGCCGACCCCCGCCCGACAGCCCCCTGCTGCTGGACCCCGCCGGACGCGTGCTGTTTGGCGACGGCCCCTACGAAGGCCAGCCCGTGGCCATGCGCCCCGAACACCTCGCCTGGATGGTCGTCGCACAACGGCTGGTCGACGGGCGCTGGCAGCACCGCTACGCGGAATCCGTGCGGCGTTGGGCTGCGCGATTCCTGCGGCTGCGGACCGCGGGTCGAGCCATCCAGGGCGGTCGGCATTTTGGCCCCGATGACTGGGCCATCGAGTCGTGCGCGGTGCCCGACCCACCATTGGGCGGCACATCCGGTCCTTCCTGACCCATTCCTGACCACAACCTGTCCGCGATCGCTGTCCCATGACTCGCGGCCTGTGGTATCCCTCAGGGTTGGAGGTCCGCGCCCCATGGGCATCCCCCTCTTCATTCTGCTGCTCGCGGCCTGTCCCCCCAAGCATGGGGGCAACGAGGATCTGGTCTACCAGCTCGACAAGGAGGTCATCGCGCTCAAGCAGAAGGTCGAGTGGCTCGAGGCCCAGAAGGGGGACTGCCAGGGGGCGGGCAAGCCCGCGCCGATCTATGCCGAGCTCGTTCAGATCATGCCTGCCACCGAGACCGAGGTCACCCGCCAGGGTGCCATCACCCTCGTGAGCATCCCGGTCAGCAAGCTGTTCGCGTCGGGCTCGTTTCGTTTGCGGCGCGAGACCACGATGGTGCTCGATCTGCTGGCCACCGCGATCAACCTCCACCCCACCTCGCCGGTCGAGATTGTCGGCTACACCGATGACAGTCCGGTCGGGGGCAGCCTCAGGCGCTACTACGCGTCGAACTGGGAGCTGTCCGCCGTGCGGTCCGGTGCCGTCGCGCGCGAGCTCATGGACGAGTATGATGTCGCCCCGGAGCGCATCACCATCGCCGGGCGCGGTCCGATCGCACCCATCGCCGACAACGACACCCCCGAAGGCCGCGACGCGAACCGTCGCATCGTCATCCGCATCCTCCCCCCAGCGGCGCTGGGCGAAGACACGTCAGGCGTCACCTGGCAATAGAGGTGGTCACCATGCGCAGCTCGATCTCACGCTTCCTCACCCTGCTCGTGTTCGCCGCGGGCTCCGTGGCCTGCTTCGGCAACCCCGACGAGTCCGGCATCGATCCGGACGACGAATGCAACTGTGGCGATCCGGACGGCAACGGCTCCGACACGGGCGACATCCCGTCGCTGTGGGGCAACTGGACCACCACCTTCGGCTACCAGCTGTTTCATGAAACCTGCGGAATCACCGATCTGACTCCCGAGAGCGAGAGCTGGATCAACAACAGCGCCATGACCATCGGCGGCTACGGTCCCGACGGGTGGTACGCCTACTTCGATGGCGACGACGAGGAGATGTTCTATGGGGTTGTCTCGAGCCACGGCTCGGCGTCCTTCTCGGGCCGGCACCAGCGTCGAGACGGGTACGAGGTCCACGTGGCCTTCGGTGGCCTGGTCTTCTACGATGTGTATCGGGGGCGCGACGTCATCGAGGGCTTTGGCTACATGGGCCTGGATCTCACCGGCGACGGCGCCATCGAGTGTGAGGCGCGGGGCGAGTTCACGGCAAGGAAGTCCGGGACCTAGCAAGGTCCATGGGTAGGCGAACCAGCCTCGTCGTGGCCGCAGGGTGCTGGCCTGCGTTGCTGTTTGGATTGTGGATTCTCTGCGGCACGGCGTCCGCGGCGGATCTCGAGGTGGTGCATCCGCCCTGGCTGAGCCCGGGTGCCGAGGTCGTCGTCTCCGTGACGGTCAGCCAGGATGGCGCCGCGTTGGCGTTTCGCACTGTCGAGCTGGCCCTGGACGGCGGTCCGGCGATGGCGAGGAGCCGCACGGACATGTCGGGTCGAGCCTAGCTGGCCGTGCGCGTCCCATCGGGGCGCGAGCAGGGACCGGTGCGGCTCGTGATCCAGGCCGCCGGCGAGCGGATGGAGGTCCCGCTGCTGCTGCGCAGCGATGCGAGCGTGCGCCTGACGACCGACCGCACGCTCTACCACCCATCCGAGCCAGTGCGGCTCTCCGTCACCGTGCGCGAGCGGGTGCGACGGGTCGCCATTCCAGGGCAGTCGGTCCGCGTCTGGCTCGAGGATGACGCCGGGCTGGTCGTCGCGGAGGAGCGGGTCACCGGCGGACGCTGATGGTCATGCCTTGGCTACGCTGCAGCCTCCCGATGGCACCACGGGGGCGTTCGCCGCGAGCGCCCAGGCGGGGGATGCGAGGATCACCACCGAGCTGTCTGTCGAGCGGCCGGCGGGGCTCGCGCTCGCGCTGCAGCCTTCGTCTACCTGGGTCCAGCCGGGGCTCGGGTTGGATCTCGATGTTCAGGCGCTGGGCGTCGATGGCAAGCCCATGGCTGGCGCTGCGGTGGTCCTGGCAGCGGCCACGCTCGGCTTGCACGACTCTGCGCTCGCTGCGGAGCGATACCCAGCGGACTCAGCCTGGCAGGAGCGCTGCACCAGGTCCCTGTGTTCGAGCGCCAGCCTCAATCACTATGCGCGGGTGGGCTTGTCACTCGACGAGCGAGGTCGGGCGCGGGTCGAGGTCCCTCCCCCCGACTATCCCCTGGACAGTCTCGGAGATGGTGGCTTCCTGGTGCTTCGCGCCGAGCTGACGGACACGACCGGAGCGCGCGTGGTCAGCGAGAGAGAGCTGCCCTTCTCGGTCGAGCCGCTGCTGGTGGGCTTGCACTGGCTCAACGGTCCGTGGCCGGGGGTGCCGAGCCGCGCCCTCGTCACGGTCCAGCACCCCGATGGTCGACCGGCGCAGGCGCGGGTGATGATTCATCGGGAGCAGCTGGAATCGGTGGAGGTCGAAACCAGCGCTCGTGGCGTAGCGGTCGTGGATCTCGTCCTGGAGCCGAGCGAGAGCTTCGAGGTCGAGGCAGAGGCGATGGGAGAGACGGTCGAGATGACCGTGGGTGGTCCCGCCCGTGAGCCCGAGCGGCTGGGATTCGAGCCGACCCCCGATCCTCGCCTGGGGCTCGCGCTGGACCGTGCCGTCGTGAATGCGGGAGAGAGCCTGGACCTCGAGCTGCGTTCGCCCGCGCTGGAGGGCACGGCCCACGTGGGGCTGATCCTCGCGGGTTCCCTCGTCTCGGAGTGCCAGGTGAACCTCGGAGAACCGGCCCTTCCCCTGACATTCCGTTTGCCCGCGGGCATGCAGGGCGTGGCGGCCGTCCGCGCCACCAGCGGGTCGTCCCGTGTGACCGGCTACGCGTTGGTGCTGGGCGGCGACGGAGATCTCGGTGCCCGCGTCGAAGACCAGCTCTCCGCCAACTCGCTGGTAGCCAGTCCGCCCCTACCCGCTGCACCGGAGCGCCTGGACGATCCCGCCTACCAGCAGGCCATGGCGCTCTGGCTCGCGTGGCACGGTGAACAGACACTCTGGCCGCGCGTGTCGACCCATCGGGGCGCGCCTACCCCGGCTCCCGCCTGGCTCGTGCGGCTGTCCCACCGCCTGGACGCGGCCTTCGGAGGGCTCGACGATCGGGCGGGCGCTGTCGCCTCGAAGGCGGGGGGCCCGGCCCTCGCGCTGCTGCTCGGCACGCTCTGGTTTGCCGGCCGTCGTCGTCCCCGTCGGTGGTCGGACGACCCGCTGTTGGCAGCCGTGGTGGTGGGCCTGCTGGGGGTAGGGGCGCTCCCGTGGGCGCTCGGCCACGGGGTCCTGCCCTCGAACCACGCCGAGGATGACAGCCCGATTGAGTGGAAACACCCCAGGCGATACCCGGGCCTCGATCCGCTGGCCTTCGATGCGAGCCTCGTGCCGAGCGTCCTCGACGTCTACCCACCGGACACCGGCTCGCTGGGGTGGATCTCCGAGACGGGTATCTGGTTCGACGGCGTGTTGGCCGCCGAGTTGGTGGAGCGAGACATCCCGGACGGGGCGAGAAAGGGCCAGCTCATCGAGCCCCTGTACGATCTCGCACTGGGCCGTGCGGAGGTGTTGAAGCGGGCGGCAGAGGCGGATTGTCGCAGCGACTTTCGAGGCCTCGTGACACTGGTTGTCGAGCCCGACCTCCCCTTCCGGGTGGTGCGCATGGTGCTGTACAGCTTGGGGCAGGCACAGTTCTCCGACTACCGTCTGACCACGCCTGCGGAGCTGCAGCTCGTCCAACCCCTCGGTCCCGGTCCGGCGCGCCACCCCGTCGCCTTCGGGTTGCTCTTTCTGGGCCTCGCCGGATCCCTCGTCGGCTCTCGCGGTCGGAGCTTGGCTTGGGCGGCCTTCGGCCTCGTGTTGGCCTTCGCCGGGCTCTCGACCCTCTCCATGCTCTACCCGGTGTTCGAGCTGGTGGGCGCGGGGCCCGACCTGCCCCTGCAGCGGGCCTTGCTCGGGCTCTACCCACTGCTGCTCGTGTTCGTCGGTCTGGCCGTGGTCTGGGAAGGCCGCCCGTCCCGGACGCGAGGGCTGGTCACCATGGGGGCGCTCTGCCTCTGCACGGCGCTGCTGGGGGTCTCCCTCTCGCCTGACTTCGGGGCGTGGGTGCGGCTCCCCCACACGGGCGTGCCGCGCGGGGCCCCACCCGAGGTCACGTCGCTCGCTCCGCTGCAGGATCTGGCGGCCGCCGCCTCTGCGAGCTTCGCACGGTCCGACAGCCGGCTGCTCGCGTCCAGCACGGACGCCCCCTTCCCTGACGCAGGGGAGTGGCAACTCCTCCCCGCCCACCCCTTCGTCCTAGATGACGCCCCGCCGGCTCGACGCTGGGCGTCATCGTCCTGGGCCTCGCTGCCCGGGTACCTGGGGTGGGAGGATTCGTGGGGGCTGTTGAGCGAGGTGCTGGGTGTTCAACAGCCGGTCTTCGCCCGAGGGGGCTCGAGCTCACCGTACGCCGCATTGCAGGACTCGCGGGGCGTTCCAGCCGTCGGTGAACTGGAGCGCTCCCTCGAGGAGTGGGCGGTGTTGACCGAGCTTAGGGGTCAACCCGCAGCGTGGGCGTCGCGTAGGCCAGGGGGGAACTCTGGAGTCCCGGCAAGGGGGTGGGAGGTGGTGCAGAAGTCCATGCTGTTGAAGCTGCTCGGCACGCAGGGTGTGACCTCGAGCGAGACTCAACTGGAGGATCTTTTCGATGAACCAGCGGAATGACGGCTCGGATCGCCCCATCCCTTCCGGGCTGCAGCGCCTGCTGCGCCTGGCGGCGCTGGACGACGCGTTCCTCGAAGAACTCGTTCGCCACCGCGCCGGCGTGGCTCAGGCCGCCGGCATCTCGCTTGGGCCTTCCGAGCGTGCAATCCTGGCGGCCATTCCCGGCTCACAGCTGAGGGACATGGCTCGGACCTTGCCTCCTCCCGCGCCTCCACGGCGGGATGTGCTGGGCCGCTCGGCCGCCACGGCGGTGATTCTGCTCGGCGGTGCGGCGCTTTCTGGGGGGCTGGCGGGCTGCCCTCCCGGCGATGGTCAGGGCACCGAGGTCGCCGAACCCGCGCCCCCGCCCCCCGCGGTCCCGCTCGCGGAGTTGTCGGGGCCCGACGCGGAAACGGAGAGTGCCAGCACGCCCCGGGCGGCCACCCTCCCGGCCATCGGAGGGGTCCTCGCCGATCTACCAGAGGAATGCGAGTGAGGCGCGGCGGTAGCTAGTCGTCCCGACACTTTTGGGCCGCGCTTCGAGTCGTCGGTTATCACATGGGGCCTTTTGGCAGGAATCCCAGTCCATCCTTGGCGCTGGAGGAGGATCGTGATGGCGGAAGAGAACAAGGCAAAGCGCGGGCAGTGGGGAACCCGCCTGGGCTTCATCCTGGCAGCGGCCGGAAGCGCAATCGGCCTGGGGAACATCTGGAAGTTCCCCTACATCACCGGCGAGAACGGTGGTGGTCTGTTCGTGCTGATCTACCTGGTGTGCATCGTCCTGGTGGGTCTGCCCATCATGATCGCCGAGGTGCTGATGGGTCGCGCCACCCAGTCCACGCCCGTGGGCGCCTTCGCCATGCTCAAGGGTGGCAACACCAGCTGGAAGCTGGTGGGCTGGCTGGGCGTGGCCAGCGGCTTCGTCATCCTGTCCTACTACAGCGTGGTAGCGGGCTGGGCCTGCAACTACTGGCTCATGAGCGTGTGCCATTTCTTCGAGGGCAAGACGCCAGACGAGATCGATGGTCTGTTCGGTGTGCTGTACACCTCCGGTGACATCAACCTGTTCTGGCACTTCACCTTCATGGCCATGGTCTTGGGAATCGTGGTGGGTGGCGTCAAGGGCGGCATCGAGCGCTGGTCTCGTCTGCTCATGCCCGTGATGATAGGCCTGCTGGGCATCCTGGCCCTTCGGGCCATGACCATGCCCGGCATCTGGGAAGCCCTGGACTTCCTCTTCCTGCCCCACGCGGCCAAGCTCAAGCCCTCTTCCATCCTCGAGGCCTTGGGCCACGCCTTCTTCACCCTGTCTGTCGGCATGGGCGCCATGCTCACCTACGGCTCCTACCTCGACCGCAAGAGCAACATCGTCGTGGCCTCGGTCTGGATCACCGGCCTGGACACCGGCATCGCGCTGGTGGCCTGTGTCGCCATCTTCCCCATCCTGTTCAGCTTCGGGCTCGAGGCCAGCGCGGGGCCGGGGCTGGTCTTCAAGACCATGCCCATTCTGTTCTCGCAGATGACCGCGGGCCTGCTGCTCGCCATCTTCTTCTTCGCCCTGCTGGTCTTCGCGGCGCTCACCTCGGCCATCTCCTTGCTCGAGGTGGTGGTGGGCACGCTCATCGATCTGCTCGGCTGGGAGCGGCGCAAGGCCACCTTCCTGGCCGCTGGAGTGGTCTTCCTGTTCGGCGTGCCATCGGCGCTGTCGGGCTCGGGGGGCCTCTTCGAGAGCTGGGGCGAGATGTTCGGCAAGAACTTCTTCGACACCATGGACTACCTGGCCTCCAACTGGATGTTGCCCATGGGCGGCCTGGCCATCGCCATCTTCGTCGGCTGGTTCCTGAAGCCCGAGATGTTGCGCGAAGAGCTGCTGGCCGGCACCTCCGAAAAGCAGCGCACCCTCTGGCTCAAGGTGTTCTGGGTGTGGCTCGTGGTTCTTCGCTACCTCGTCCCCATCCTGGTGGGGCTCGTGCTGCTGAACAAGATCGGCGTCCTGCCCACCGAGTACATCAACCAGCTCTTCTGACGCCTGGCGGTCAGAGCCCCCACCACGCCAGCACGAAGCTGATCACCGAGCCCACGCCGAAGACGGTCTCTACATGGCTGGCGTCAGGGGGAGGGGAGTCCTGACGAGGCAGCTCGAGGGCTCCCTTGGGGAAGTGCCTCCTGGCTATCGTCCAGGCTGATCGGGCCAGCTCTCGCCCCGCGTCCCAGGGGGGATCGAGGAAGCAGGCATCGGCCCCCGCCAGGCTGGGTGCCAGCTCCAGGAAGTTCCCTTCTACAAAGCGGATCTTGCCCTCCACTCCGTAGATGGTGGCGTTGTGGCGGGCCATGGCGAGGCGGGCGGGGTCCAGGTCTACCGCGACCACCTGGCGGCACCAGGGCATGCGGGCCAGGGCGATGGTGTTGCCGCCGGCGCCGCAGAAGCCGTCCACGACGGTGGCGGCGTGGAGGCGGCGTGCGATGTCGAGGGCCGGGGCTTCGGGCGTGAGGGAGGCCCGCGCGTCGGTGTCGATCTGGATGCCTTCGTGCCAGCGGGAGAAGAGGCGGCGAGGATCTCGATCGCGGATTCGCCAGGGGGCGGCGGCCCGGCGGGGGCGCACCGTGGGAGTCGCTTCCAGCCGAATGGGGGAACCTGCCACCAGGAGGCCTCGCGCTCGGCCCAAGGCTCGGGCCGCGGCGGTGGCCGACACTCGGCCGAGCGGGGTGCCCAGGAGGCGCTCGAGATCCGCTGCGGTCAGGCAGGGGTGGGGCTCGGACAGGGAGATCTGCACCCATCGGGGTGGAGCTGGGGCGACCAGGCCCAGCGCCAGCAGCGCATCGGCGGCTCGGATCGGGTCGTTCCGCCATGCCCAGGCCAGGACGAGCAGGGTGGCTGCGGGGTCGTCGGGATCGGGGGCCACGAAGGGAGCCTGGTCCTCACCGAGCCAGTGGTCGGGGCCGAAGTGGCGCCAGTGGCAAGCGCCGCCCTCGAGGACTCGCCCGGGTGCGAGGCCGCCGTGGGCCCAGGTACGGGTGAGGGCCAGCTCCAGGGGGCTGTCCAGCGCTCTCTCGATGGCGCCGAGGTGTGGGGCGAAGGGCAGGGGAGATCCCGCGCGCCGCGCGGCTCGCAGGGCCGCCACCAAGCGAGAGGCCTTGGGGCGCATCCACGGGCAGGTCAACCGGAGCAGCGTCCGCAGGGTCCCCTGGGCGAGAACGGTCTCCGCTCTGTCGGCCAGGAAGGCCGCGGTCAAGGGTTCGATTCGCTCGAGGGACGCGTCCACCGGCTCGCCGAGGTCTTCCTCGAGCAGCCAGGCGTGGCCCTGGTCGCGGAGGATCGCTGCCGTGGGCCGGGGGGCTGCCGAGGCGAGCCGCGGGAAGGCGTGGGTGAAGGCCGTGGCCCCCGTGGCCTGGGCATCGATGACCGCCTCCGGGCCGCCGCGCAGGATGCCTCTTTCCGTGCGCCAGACCGGGCTGCGCCCGCCCTGCAATGGGACCAGGGTGCGCAAACCCAGGGCTTCGAGCACGGCCCTGGGTGGGGTCGCAGCGGGGTCGGGAGCCTGCCCTGGGACTTCGTCGTTTTCCATCTTGACAGGGCTCACCGGAAAAAGTAATTGCGGGGGGTCTGCGACCTGCGGAAGTGGCGGAATGGCAGACGCGCTAGGTTCAGGACCTAGTGAGGGTATCCTCGTGGGGGTTCGAGTCCCCCCTTCCGCACCATCAATGTCGAGCCACCCGGACCCCGGGTGGTTCCATTGCTTCAGGGCCTTCCTTGCGGGGCGTGGCCGTTCGGCGCCGCCGGGGGTAGGATCGAGGGAGGAAATCACCCGGGAGGAACCCATGCGCCTGGCCACGCTCCTGATGCCCGCCTTCGTCCTCGCCTGCGACCCCATCGGCTACCTCGCTCCCGTCGTGGGTGACAGCGCCACCCCCGAGGGTGACACCGACACGGACACCGACACGGACACCGACTCGGATGCCGACGGGGACACCGACACCGACACCGACACCGACACCGAGCCCCAGGCCGACTACGCGGTGTGGGATGGCACGCGGGACTTCCACTACGACTACGCTGGCGGCTGTGACGACACGGTCTACGAGACCGGCGAGGCTATCCAGGAAGGCGACGGCGGGTACGAGGAGCTGTCCGAGACCTGTCCCAGCTGCGACTTCCTGTACCGGGTCGATGTCACCCCCGACGAGGTCTGCGGCTGGGTAGACATCGCCACCGAGACCCTCCGGGGCCTGCAGCTGTACGACGAGACGGCCATCGTCTGGCGGTTCGACGACGGCGAGGCCAGTGAGCTGGATCAAGGCAGCTTCGACGGCTGGACCATCGACTACTTCTACGAGACCGACTCGTACTGGATCGAGGTCACGGGGCAGGTCAACTTCCCGGAAGCGGACTGAAGATCACGACATCGTTGTCGCGATATTTCCGACGGGTGCTGGGCGGCGTTCTAGGTGTTCGGTGAGGTTTCGAACCCGACGAAGCCTGTTTTCATCCGATCTCGGGGTAAGGTCGACCCTGGCACGGTACGTGCTCCATGTCAGGGCGCCCACCCCCGTCTCTCCATCCCGGAGGTTTCGCATGATCCGCTCGCTCCTCCCGGCGGTCCTGCCGCTGGTTCTTCTGTCAGGCTGTTCCTCGTACGACATGGCCGTGATGT
>CAZVHW010000190.1:0-12148 GCA_964626835.1 uncultured Enterobacterales bacterium | reverse complement strand
CGGCTGGGCCAGCTGTCGGGGGTGCGAACCACGAAGCGATGGATCTCGGTGCTCTCGAGGGCGACCTCCAGCGTGACCTCGAGCGTCACGGATTCGTCGTCCCGCGCCAGGACCCGCTCGGTGAACCGGCCCACGGGCTCGCCATCAAAGGAGACCGTGAAGCTGGCCTGGTCTCCAACGAGCCAAGGAGACAGGGTTGCCGGGTCGGAGAGCGCCAAGCGGGCGCCAACGCGATCGATGCTCAGCACACGCCCCATCCACACCTCGGCGCCTAGCAGCCCATGGTTTTCGACCCCATGAGCATCGCTCGCGTGGGGGGTGTACAGCGTGGGGTTTCGAAGGGGCAAGGCCAGCTCGCCCGCGGTGGCTTCCAGCAGACCATCGGTATGTACCACCTCGGAGCGAGCGCCCCCGGCACCCTCCGCGTACGTCGTCTCGCCTCGCGCAAGGGGCGAGCCCAGCTGCTCCCAGGCCTGGTCGAGCAAGGTGTGTGCGGCACCCGTGTCGATGACCACGGGGCGAAGGGGTCGGTCGACGCTGCGCAGCTCCACGTAGGGGCGCTCCTCATGTTGGCGGTAGGGCAACGACACACCTTCGAGGGCCTGCCCCACGGCCGGGGAGACCCGGAGCTCGTGCTTCGAGAAGTCCATCACCACGACGTGCCGAGGCCACGCGGACTGGGGTGAGAGGACACCGGCGAGGCCGGCGATGGGCAGGTCGGCGACGACAATGTCCACGTCCTCGATCCGGAATCCACCGAGTTCGAGGGTCACGAGGTCCCGCCAACTGGGGATCATCCCGCCGGTAGCCGCGATCTGCAGTGCGGTGTCCTCACGCTTGGCGAGCCCGAGGGCCAGGGCCGCCTGTTCGGTAAGCAAGCTACCGGATGCGCCTGTGTCGACCAGCATGGGGACTGGTTTGCTCCCGTCGACCGAAGCCATCACCACCGGCTGGGAGCCGGCGTACGAGAACGGCAGGACCAGGTCCTGATCGCATCCCGACGTGCACTGCGACCGCTCAGGGGCGGCCCGCAGCAAGGGCGCCATCGTGCACAGCCCTCGCACCTCGTCGGGCCATTGGGGTGCTTCGAGGGCACAAGCCGCTTCGACCCAATCGATGGCGTTGCCCGTGCGGTGAATCAGCGACAACTCCGCCGCTCCGGCGGCGAGGATCAGCTCCTCCGAAACGCGATCGGGCTTCAAACCCCCCAGCAGGCTGCGGACGGCATCGTCGTCACCCCTCGCCACGGCAACGGAGAGCAGCCCGGCGTTGGCGGCATCCCGGGTCTTGCGGGCTGCGGGCGGCTTGCTCGAACACCGCCTCTGCGGCCTCGAGGTCACCCGTGGCGAGGGCCAAGCGGCCAGGCTCGAGATCCACGGAGGAGCCCGCCACTGCAGTCGGACAGGAGAGAACGATGGAGAGGAGCAGAGCGGCGGTGCTGGTTCTGGGCACGAGCTTCCTCCTGCGCGGGAGATCAGACCTAGCACGCAGCCGAGCCCGAAGCAGCACCGCGGCAGGTACGGGAAGACCTGGGGAACGGGTGGCGCCCCCCCCTCGAAGAACGACGCGGAATGCGCCTCGTCCGGCTCGGGCCTAGCTCACTCTCTTACGAATGACACGGACCGCGCGTCGAACTCCAGGGACTCGGCGGGCCCCCTCCAGAATGATGCGGAGCGCGGGTCGAACTCCCAGGTGACGCAACCGACTCTCGGGAAAGTCGCTTTGTTGGCCATGCGAATGCACGTCAACGGTAGGCGGCCGCACCGCCTCGATCTCCGGTGGAGCAACCGGAACCGGCGATCCCGCCAGGCAAGCCTCGAGGTCTTCCTGGGCGTCGCCGGTGGGCTTGATCGCGAAGTTGTCCACCAGCACCTGCAGCACGGGCTCGGTGACGAAGGCGGGCAGTGTCGGGCCGAGGCGGATGTCGCGGACGCCCAGGTGCAGCAGGGAGAGCAGGATGCAGACCGCCTTCTGCTCGTACCAGGACAGCACCATGCTCAGGGGCAGGCCGTTGACGTCGGTGTCGAAGGCCTCGGCCAGGGCCTGGGCGATGAGCACGGCGCTGTAGGCGTCGTTGCACTGGCCGATGTCCAGCAGACGCGGGATGCCGCCGATGGTGCCGAACTCGAGCTTGTTGAAGCGGTACTTGCCGCAGGCCAGGGTGAGGATCACGGCGTCGTCGGGCACCGCTTCGGCCAGCTCGGTGTAGTAGTTGCGGCCGCTCTTGGCACCGTCGCACCCGCCGATGAGGAAGAAGTGCTTGATCGCGCCGGTCTTGACCGCCTCGACCACGTCGCCGGCCACGCCCATGACGGCGTTGTGGCCAAAGCCGGTGAGGATGGTCTTGTCGCCACCGTCGGCCTCGAAGCCCGGGGCCTCGAGAGCGGCTTCGATGACCGGGCCGAAGTCGCCGCCATCGACATGGTCCACGCCGGGCCAGGCGACGAGTCCAGTGGTGAAGATACGGGCCTGGTACGTCTTGCGGGGCTTCTGGATGCAGTTGGTGGTCATGAGGATCGCGCCGGGGAACGCCGCGAACTCCTTGGCCTGGTCCTGCCACGCGCCGCCGTAGTTGCCGGCGAGGTGGGCGAACTTGTTCAGCTCGGGGTAGCCGTGGGCCGGCAACATCTCACCGTGGGTGTAGATGTCGACGCCCTTGCCCTCGGTAGCCTCGAGCAGGTTCTTCAGGTCCAGCAGGTCGTGGCCGGAGATCAGGATGGCCTTGCCAGCCTTGGGCTCGACGCGGACGGCCTGAGGTGCGGGGTGGCCAAACGTCTCGGTGTTGCCGGCGTCCAACAGCGCCATCGCGGTGATGTTCATCTCGCCGACCTTCAAGGCCATGCCGGTCAGGGCGTCCACGTCCTGGGGGTTGTGGCCCAGGAAGGCCAGGCACTCGAGGAAGAAGTCCGAGAGGCCCTGATCCGCCTTGCCGAGGATGAGGGCGTGGTCGGCGTAGGCCGCGGTGCCCTTGAGCCCGTACATGACCAGCTCCTGTAGGCCCGTGATGACCTCGCCCGAGCGGTCGAAGCGCTTCTGGATGCCGAGGGCCTCGCCCTGCAGCACCATGCCGTCGATGTCTTCGGCGGGCACGCAGTGGGGTGGGATGGCGCGGAGCTTCGGCTCGACGCCCTGCTCCTCGCAGGCGCCCAGATACCGGGTCAGGGCCCTGTCACCCAGGCCGGCGCTCTTGCGGATCAGGCCAGCAATGCGCTCGGGATCGAAGTTGACGTTGGTGACGGTGGTGAACAGGGCCTCGAGCACGTAGCGGTCCAGCTCGGCATCCTGGACACCGAGCTGGCGGGCGGGCCAGGCGACCATGACCAGACCGATGGTGCCGTGGACCAGCAGGTCTTGAAGGGCAGCGGTGGAGGCGTCCTTGCCGCAGACACCGCGGACGGTGCAGCCGGTACCCTTGGCGGACTGTTCACACTGATAACAGAACATGACTTCTCCTCGAAGTGGAGTTGAGTTGGAACGAAGAGGGAAACGAGCGGGCGAGGATCAGCCGTGCAGTCGGCGCTCGCTCTGAATGGCGCCGTCGGTGGCCACGACGACCTCGTCCACGACCAGGTCGGTGCGGCCGGAGCGCTGGAGACCCTGGTGAACGAAGTGGGTCAGGCCCCCGCAGCAGGGGACCGACATACGAACCACGATGACGCGCGGGATGTCGTTGCTGGCGAAGATACCCGCGAGCCTCTCGACATAGGGGTCCGTGCGGTCGAGCTTGGGGCAGGCCACGACCACGGCCCGGCCGCGCAGGAAGCGCCAGTGCACGTCGGCGCTGGCGACCGGAGCGCAGGTGGACAGCACCACCAGCTCCTTGCCGTGGAAGAAGGGGGCGCGGGGGGGCACCAGGTGCAGCTGGCAAGGCCACTGGCCGAGATCCGAGGGATTGACCTGGGCGGGCAGGCCGGAGCCACCGGTGGTGGCGGGGGCCGGACGCCGAGCCTTCTGGGTCTTGACCTCGGTGCCGGGGCAGCCGCAGGCAAGATCGTCCCCACTGGACTTTGGCTGCGGGGCGTTGCCTCGAGCGGCTTGGAGGTCGCGGCGGACCGCGGCGACCGAGGGAGCCTGTATGCCATGCTGCCGATGGAACTCCGCCACCGCATCGGCGCCGCGCGTGGCCTTCAGGTGCTTCTCGACCGCCGCGGGATCGAAGTCGGGGACGTCCCGCTCCACGATGCGAAGCGCACCCTCGGGGCAGTCGCCGATGCAGGCGCCCAGCCCGTCGCAGAAGTCGTTCTTGACGACCTTGGCGACCCCATCGCGAAGCTCCAGCGCGCCTTCGACACAGGCGGTGACGCACAGACCGCAGCCATTGCAGCGGGCTTCGTCGATCTCGATGATCTTGCGCTTCATGGGGTACCTCCGGGGCGATGTTCACAAGATACGGCGGGCCGATCGAGAGGGTATTGATCCGGATCAAGGCTAGCCGGATTCGGGAGTCCGGGTTCCGCAGAGCCCGTCGTGCACCACCCTCCATTCCGCCACCCGGTGTTTGTCGCGTCTTCTGGAATGCGGAATTCGAATTCCTGTCATATTGACCGTCACCTTCGAGTCCGCCCATTCCCCACCCGCGAGAACCCCATGTTTCTCCTCCTGATCGCCGCCGTCGCCGCCGAACCTGCCATCGACATCACCCCCACCGCCATGATCCGCCCCCGCCTCGAGGCCCACACGGGCAAGGACGGCGCGGCAGGTGGGGAGATGATGTACGTCTCCCAACGCTCCCGCCTCGGCCTGGACTTCGACGCGGGCCAGGTCGCTGGCCGCGTGATCGTCCAGGACGTGCGCGTCTGGGGCTCCGAGACCAACACCCTCACCGACTACGCAGCAGACGCGGTGGACTTCCACGAGGCCTTCCTCCGCTGGAGCCCCAACGACATGCTCTCCCTGACCGCCGGCCGCCAGGAGATCACCTTCAACGAGCACCGGTTGGTGGGCTCGGTGAACTGGACCCCCCAGGCCCGCAGCTTCGACGCCGTGCGGCTGCAGCTGGCCCAGGGCAACTTCAGCGCCGACCTGTCCGGCGTGATGCTGGGCGACGAGGACACGGGCGTCACCACCGACGCCATGGCCGTCTTCTTCCGCGCCGGGATCACACCGGGCGACAAGTCCACCATCGACCTCGTGTCGGTCGCGGACATGCAGGTGGACCTGCTCCGAGAGACCGTGGGCCTCTACGCCAAGGGCGGCACCGGCATCGTCTCGGGCCGCATCGAAGGCTACGCCCAGATCGGCTCGAGCGGAGACGACGACATCATGGCCTGGATGGTCGCAGCACAGGGCACCATCGCCCCCGAAGCCTCGGTCAAGCCCACGATCACCCTGTGGTACGATCTACTGTCGGGCGACGACGATGCCACGGACGGCAAGGTCTCGGCCTTCGACACCCTGTACGCCACCAACCACAAGTTCTACGGCCAGATGGACGTCATGGCGTTCCGCTTGGGCGCCATGGCCGACGGTCGCGGCCTGCACGACGCCGCGCTCAAGCTGGGCTTGGTGCCGGTGGGTGGCCTGAAGATCAACCTGGACGCCCACGTCTTCGCGGCGGGCGCCGGCGACGACGGACTGCTGGGCGAAGAGCTGGACCTCTGGGTCTCGATACCCCTGCACAAGAAGCTGAAGCTGTCTGCCGGCGGTGCCGGCATGCTCTACGCCGACGGCTCGGATCCCGACGTCTTCGGCTGGCTGCAGCTGCAGGCAGCCATCTGACGGAACTCAGCTCTCCGACAACAACCGCTCGAGCGCCCCTCGGTCCAGCAGCCTCACCCGCTGGTCCGCCACCCCGATGGTGCCGCCCTTGCGCAAGCTGGCCAAGGCCCTCGAGAAGCTCTCGGGTTGCAGGCCCAGGTAGCAGGCGACGTCTTTCTTGGCGGCGGGGAGCGTGATCTCGTCCCCTTGAGTGTGCGCCAGGCCCAACAGGTAGGAAGCCACGCGCGCCACCGAGGACTTCTGCCCGTGAGCGGCCAGGGACGTAGTGAGCTCGTGCAGCTTGGACATGGCCGCGGCGAGCATGCGCAGGGCGAGGTCCTGGTCGCGCCTAAACAGGCCCTGCAGCTCCCGGCGCGGAAGCACCAACACCGTCGAGGATTCGGCGCTCACAGCCGTCGCGGGGTAGCTGATGCCCATGAGCACTGGCACCTCGGCCACCAAGGCCGGGGCCGTCAGCAGGTGGAGCACCTTGACGCGCCCCCCCGGGCCGCTGCGCTGTACCCGCACGGCGCCAGCTACGACGCAGCATAGGTTCACCGCCGGCGTGCCCCGCTCGAAGAGGGTTTCGCCCCGCTCGTACAGCCTCAGGCTGGCATGCCGAGCCAGGTCGGCGCGGTCCTTCTCGTCGAGAACCGAGAACACGGCCAGGCGCGTCAGGTGGCCAGCCAGCACGCCGGGCTTGGGCTGCAGGGTCTTCATGGGTGCCTCGGGGAAGGGGAGATCACCACTTGGCTATCTTCCAATAATCAGGTATGACTTGTCCGGTTTAACCAGTACAGGCCAGGGAGCACGACTTGAGCAGCATCCTCCGCATCAGCGAGGCCGCAAACCTCGGCATCCATGCCCTGGTCTACCTGACGCTCGTGTCGTCCTATTCTCCGTGCAGTGCGTCGGTCATCGCCAAGGCCCTGGCGGTCTCAGAGTCCCACCTGGCCAAGGTCATGCAGCGCCTGGTGGCGGCGGGCATGGTCAGGTCCACACGGGGGGCCAAGGGCGGCTTCAGCATCATCGCCGTTCCCGAACAAACCTCGCTCATGCGGGTCCTCGAAGCCATCGATGGTCCAATGGTCGCGAGCGGCTGCCTGCTGGGAAGGGATGCCTGCGTGGCCCACCTCTGCTGGCTCGCCAACCTCGAAAATGATGCTATCAAGCTGGTACACCAGCACCTGGACACGGTCACGCTGGCGGATGTCGCGCGACCTACGCGGACGACGCCGGCCCGCGAAACCTGACTTCGATCAGGTCGCGTTCCTTTCAACATGCCGGAGCTTGCACACCCCAGAGTTAAATAGGTATTAGGATTCCTGTTTCCGATTGAACCCGAGAGGTCAGCCATGTCACACGACCCGAGAGCCCCCAAGGACCGCCGCGGTGCCGCCATGATGGCCCCGACTACGTCCAGTGGCACGGCTTCTACGAGCTCACCCGCAACTTCTACACCAAGTTCCTCCCCGCCGTTGAGCACGCTGCCCACGACGCTGGCGAGGGTGAAGAGGTCGCGGCCTTCGTCGAGAAGACCCTTCACGAAGACGACAACTGGAACAAGTACCACCGCTGGACCGAAGGCCTCACGGGCGAAGAGCGCGAAGCCATGCTGTCCTGGGAACAGGAGACCTACGGTGCGCGGGAGTAGTCCCTCGCCTTCGGAGTCCCGATGAGCATCCTCCTGGCCTCCCCTGTCGTGCTCGCCTGCCTCTTGATGGCAGCGCACTTCCTGCGGGGAGGCCATGCCGGCTTGATGGCGGCCAGCCTGACCCTGCCCTTTCTCCTGTTGATCCGGCGCCCTTGGGTGCCTTGGGTCCTGGCAGCGGGGTTGGCCTTCGGGACCCTCGAGTGGCTCCACACCACCGTGACCCTCACGCAGCAACGAATGGCCATGGACGCGCCCTGGCAGCGCATGGTCCTGATCCTGGGATCCGTCTCCGCCTTCACCGCCATCTCCGCCCTCGCACCCTTCCGCAATCCACTCGCAGGACGTTTTCGTCACACCCGGGCGGAGCGCTCCCACTCCACAGAGGACGACTCATGAACATCGACCCGCTCGAGACCCTGATCCAAGGCCACGTGCGCGTGTCGGAATGGCTTCACACCATGTGGAACGCCCTGGGACTGCTCGACGGCGATGGCGCCAACGACCTGCAGCGCCTCGAGGAGTACTTCCGCATCCACGTCCGTGAGCACTTCGAGTTCGAGGAAACCGCGATCTTCCCCGTGCTGCTCGAGGTCGACACGCGGCCCGAGGTGGCGTCCCTGATCGCCGAGCTCCGCGCGGATCACGCTCGCATCCTGGGTGCCTGCGGACGCCTGCTGATGGACCTGGCGTGGTGCATGACCGCCGAGGACAGCGCGACGCACATCCGCGCGGTGAAGGGGCAAGCGCGGGCGCTGATCGAAGACGTGCTCGCACACGCGAGCCACGAGGACGAGGCGCTCCTTCCCCGGATCCAACAGTTCAAGGCGGTCCTTTCCTCACGGATGAAGGCGGCCAGGGGCGAATCCGAGATCTGACCTGCTCCTGCCAAAAGGCAGCGGCCGGGTCCCGGACGGGCTACCGTTCGACACCCGCCTCGTGGCCCCACAAGACCCCCGACTCGAACGCCAGCGCGCCATGTCCGACTACTACGCCCGCCAGCGAATCCTTCCCCAGCTTGGACCGCACGGCCAAGACAAGCTCGCTGCGGCCAGCGTGCTGGTCCTGGGCTGTGGCGCCCTGGGAACCGTGCAGGCAGAGCTCCTGGCCCGCGCCGGGATCGGCCACCTCACCTTGGTGGACCGGCAGCGGCAGCTGCTCTACGCAGAACGAGACGCATCGGAGCGGCGCTTCAAGGCCGAGGCGGCCGTCGAACGCCTCGCCGCCATCAACGGGTCCCTGCAGCTCCGGCCCCGGGTGCTCAGTGTCGGGCCGCGCAACGTCCGCTCCCTGATACGCGGCCAAGGGCTCGTGCTGGACGGTACCGACAACGTCGAGACACGCTACGTGCTCAACGACGCCTGTGTCCAGGCGAACATCCCCTGGATCTACGGTGGGGCCGTCGGCACGGAAGGGCTGGCCATGGCCGTGGTTCCCGGCCAAGGCCCCTGCCTGCGCTGCGCCTTCCCAGACCCACCGGCACCGGGCACCCTACCCACCTGCGACACGGCGGGCGTGCTCGCCTCGGCCTCCGCGATGGTGGCCGCCCAACAGGTCTCCATGGCCATCCGAGTACTCCTGGGTGATCAAGCCGTGGCAGGTCGCATGGCGAGCTTCAATCCCTGGGACGTCCGCTTCCGCACCATCGACGTGCCCCGTGACCCCGACTGCCCCTGCTGCGGCGCACGCCGCTTCCCCTTCCTGCGCTCCTCGGGTGTCGCCACGGCGACGGCTCTCTGCGGCGAAGAAGCCGTGCAGGTCACCCCGGCCATCCCCATCACCATCGGTCTACCGCAGCTCGCCGAGCGCCTTGTCGGTGCCGGCACCGTGGACCTCGGGGACGACTACCTGGTCTTCGCCACCCAGGAGCACGAGCTGCTGGTGTTCGCAGATGGGACCGTGCTCGTGAACGGCACCCTGGATCCCGACTTGGCCAGGGGCCTGGTGGCACGATTCGTGGGGAACTGACCCCGCCGGAAGACCACCCGACGCCCGACACCGTTGCGCTGTCCTGAGGACGCCCATACATCACGGGCCATGCGCGAGCTCCTCCAACGCTGTCTACTGGCGCACCTCGGACTGCTCCTGGGCATCTTCGGGGTCGAGGCGACCGTCCGCGTCGGGGGCATGGATCCGCTGGTCGAGCGGCCCGAGCTGGTGCGCACCGAGAACCAGCGCCCGGACTGCATTCGCCCCGCCGCACAGGTCGGCTACGAGCTGGTCCCGGGCCACTGTGGCGCCAACGACCTCGGGTTCCGCAGCCCGAACCGCGCCGTCGAAAAAGCGGAGGGAACGACCCGCATCCTGGCCATGGGGGACAGCATCACCGAGCAGCGGGCGTGGGTGGACATCCTCGAACGCGTGCTGACAGAATCGGGTCATCCCAGGCTCGAGGTCTGGAACCTGGGGGTCACCGGCTACTCCGTGCTCAACGAGCTCGAGCAGCTGCGCTGGCGCGCTCTGGATCTCGACCCGGACATGGTCATCCTCCAGGTCTGCCTCAACGACTACGGCCACACCCCGGTGCTCTTCTCCCACGAAGGCGAGCTGCACTGGCTGCAGGCCGACACCGGCGCCATGGGACTAGGCGCGCTGTGGCTCCTCGAGCACTCCGCCCTGTACCGCTACCTGCTGCTTCGCTCTGTCGAACGCGCCCACTGGGGCACAGGCGATCCTGCCTACCTGGACAGGGTGGACGCTGCCCTGGCGGAGATGAAGGCCCTGTGCGAGGCGCGAGGCATCCCCTTTCACGTCGTTCTCTTCCCAACCCTCCGGCCCTCGGCCCAGTGGTCCTCGAACGAGACCATCGCCTACCAGCGGTTCACGAGCGCCGGCACGCGAGGGGTCGTCCCGTTGCTGGATCTGACGCCCAGGATGCTCTCGGGCGACGTAGAAGACCTGCGGCGCTACCGCGGCAAGCTCACCTTCGAACAGCTGGACGACCAGATCGCCGCCTGGCAGCTCGACCCATCCCTCGCCCAGCTCATCCGCAAGATGGACCTCAACATGCTGGGCGTGGACAAGCCCGTGAATCCCCACATGAAAGAGGACTACACCCACCCCAACTTCATGGGCCACGCCATCGCGGCTTCCATGCTGGCGGACCACATCGAGGCCGAGCTGCCTCGCTAGGCGGTCGGGCCTCACGCCGCGCCGGGACGCGCCATGGCCAACAACGGCCCGCTGAGCGGCGACTGACACGGCGCGATGACAACAGAACCGGTCCGAGTGCAAGGCTATCGCATCAGAACGAGGCTGAGTGCACGATTTCGAGCGCATGACGGCTCCTCGAGATGGCATCCAGCCGGATTCCAGGCAGGATTGACACTCCTGGCACTCCCGATCGTGCACTCAACCCGGTTCTCTTGTCGCGACGTTGCAAACACCGGCGTTCTCTTGTCATCATGCGGCCCAGCCCGGGGGGGCGGACCGGAGAAAAAACCGTTGTGGAAGGATGGCAATGGGGGGACGGCCTCGCCAGCGTTCGCGGGGCCGGGCGCGTGCACTAGGCGGTCGGGCCTCTCACCGAGCCGGGATGCGCCACGACGCCGTCAGCAAGCAGCGTTCCAGATTCGGCCGACGAACGTGGGTTTGTGCTCGCCAGGATTCCCTGGCAGGGTGTTGTTGGAGGTTCACTGTGGATCGCTCTCTCTCTTTCAATGATTATGGGATCGCGTATCTGGAGCACGTGAACTGATGCAGGCGTTGGTCCTGCTCCTGTCGGCTCCCACGGCACTCTCAACGACCATCGTTGTTGATCAAACCGGTAGCGGTGACGCACTCAACATCGACGACGGCCTTGGCTTGGTCGCCGACGGCGACACACTCCTGATTCGCGCTGGGACGTACCACGAATCCGAACTCATCCAGACTGTCGACAACCTCACCATCATGGGAGAAGGAGCCGATCTGACGGTAATGGATGGAGCCGAAGCTGAGTACTACGTGCTGACGATCTGGGGCAACGTCACCATCTCGGACATGGGGTTCCGCAATGGACCAGAGATGATCTCCTACATCGCGGATTGCGACGATGGCTCCTGCGTAGCCGTCGTCGAGCGATGTATCTTCGAGGGCGGTGGTGAGGCTGTGGTGGTCTGTGACGACTACGAAACCTTCTACCTCCTCGACTCGCTGTTCTGGGGAAACGAGAACGGGATCACGAACTGGCTGTATGCTGTCTCTGACATGCACATCGAAAACAACGTCTTCATCGAGAACGACTACGCTGTTCAGCTGGAGATCTACCAGCCCGACTACGATGGCACCCAACACGAAGTCGTGCACAACGCTTTCATCGGCAACTTCGTCGGGGTCCAGCGCGGTTGGGGGGGACACAGCGGTGGAGCGGCCGCCATAAACATCCTCAACAACATCTTCTACAGCGGAGACTACGCATACATCTTCTACAAGCCAGACATCGCCACCGCCTTCGCACACAACCTCATCGGGAGTGGCATCGCTGAGCTGTACTGGAAGAATGGCTACGAAATCACCAACACGAGCGACAACCTCGAAGCCGACCCCCTCTTCGTGGACTTCAGCGACGACGGCGACTGGACCAACGACGACCTGCACCTGCTCCCAGGCTCCCCCGGCATCGACATCGGCTACTCCAAAGCCACCACCGCCACGTACGCGGACCGCGACGGCACCGCCCGCCCCCTGGATGGCGACTGGGACGGTACCGCCCTGCCCGACGCAGGCGCGTACGAACTGAATCCCGACTTGGACGGCGACGGCCACGGCTCCCTCGAGGTCGGTGGAGACGACTGCGACGACGCGGACGCCACCATCCAC
>CAZVHW010000189.1:0-12154 GCA_964626835.1 uncultured Enterobacterales bacterium | reverse complement strand
CTCACCGCTACCCTCCAGCGCGAAGCCCAGCTGGTCGGCTTCGGCTTCGTCTTGGTCCTCGTCGCTGGCGTACAGCAGCAGGCGCTCTCCGGGAGCGATCTCGAGGCCAGCGCCCAGCTGGTGGCGGTGGGGCCAGAGCTTGTCGGAGATCCACCAGCCCTCGAGGTCGAGCGTGGCTTCGCGCGTGTTGACGATCTCGAGCCAGTCGGGGGTGCCGTAGTCCGGGATCTCCAGGGCGGTCTGGTTCCGGGGCATGATCTCGTTCAGGCGGACCTTTGGGTCTTCGGCCTCGGCCTGCTCGTAGGAGTAGAGGATGCGCAGCCTCGCGGCGCCCTTGTCCGCCACCACCAGATCGGGATGACACTGGTCGTCGAGGTCCGCCAGCAGCATTCCCATGGGGGCGTAGGCCGCGGACACCGTACCCCGGTCTGCGAGCAGGTCTTCGGTGGAGGGCAGGCCTTCGAAGATCTGCACTCCGTCGTCCGCAGCGACGAAGACGTCGGGGTCACCATCGGAGTCGGCGTCGCCCACCATCAGGGCGGTGGGTCGGCCATCTCGTGAGACGTGCAGTTCGGTCCAGGCGCTCCCTGCGCCCTCGTTCAGCAACAGGACCAGATCCTGCGTGACGCCCTCGATCACCGTGAGCACGTCCTGGTCGCCGTCCTGGTCGAGGTCGGCCAGCTGCAGGCCCTCGATCTCCGAGGTCCCTATCGTCAGCCCGCCCAGCTGGACGGGATCGCCGAAGTTGCGCCGTCCCTCCCCGGTCAGCAGCAGGATCGCGGCGTCGGTCTCGCAGCTGGCCAGGATGTCGAGCCACCCGTCCTCGTTCAGGTCCGCGATGGCGACGTCGCCCACCTGCTCGCAGCCGACGGGGCCCAGCAGCTCCGTTGGGGGACCCTCGGCCTCGCCGAAGCCTACCGTGACGCCCGCGCTCCCTCCCGCGACCAGGTCGAGGAGGCCGTCACCGTCCAGGTCCGCCAGCGCTAGCGCTTCGGGCTTGGTGACCTGCAACCAGGCGTCGCCGAAGTCGATGCCTCCATCGCCGGTGCCCTCGAAAAACAACACGACGTGGTCGTCCTGGCAGGCCAGCAGCAGATCCGTGTGGCCGTCGCCGTCCAGATCCGCGGGCTCGATGTCCTCGGGCTGGTCGCAGACGCCCTGGAAGGGCAGCGGGTCCTCGAAGCCCGGCTCCTCGCGTCCCAGCACGATCGTGATGGTGCCCTCGTCGCCCTTGTTGGATCCGGCCACCAGGTCCGTCAGGCCATCTCCGTTCATGTCGGCCGCAGCGAGGGGCTCGACTTGCGAACGCACCGAGACGGTGGCCGCGGTCTCGGTCCCGTGCACCAGGATGTCCTCGAGGCCCTCGGCGCAGCTCCAGTCCGGGCCGGTGTCGGCAGGCGGCTCGCTGTCCGAGGTGGTGTCCGGTTCGGGATCCGGCGTCCCACAGGCCGTGGCCATGGCGATCATCATCAGTACCTTGGGCGGGCAGGGCATTCGCACCTCCACCACTGGGTACCGACCGTGCGGCGATTTCGTGACAGCGAGCCGCGACGACGACGTCTCCACCGCCGTGAGGTCAGGTCCAACCTGGACTTTTTCGGGTTAGGCTTGTGTGGAATCTTCCGATCTGGCCCTGGAGTCCGGCATGAGCAATCCCCTCCTCCTTCCGCTGCTGCTCGTTGGATGTTGCTTGCTGCCACCTGGCTGCAAGGACCCGGCCGAGCCCTCCGATCTGGTGGCCTCCCTCGCTGACGAGACTACGTCCTACCCCTACTTCGGCGATCTCTGGCCCAGCACCTGGTCCGCGGATGGCTCGTTGTACATGGGGTTTGGCGACGGCACAGGCATGGCCGAGTGCATCCCCAGCGCCGACGGCTTGGTGCCTGGCGTGGTCGTGACCTGGACCCACGTCGAGGAGTCTCCTGGCTGTTTTCTGGTGCAGGAGACCGAGGGCGCTGGCTGGTACGAGGACTTCTGCGGAATCTTCGACTGCTCCGAGTGCCATCCGCTCTGCCCCTTCACGCCGGCGGGGCTGGTGGCGCTCGATGGGGCGGTGCCCAGCTTCGACGGCTGCACGGGGGACGACCAGTGCGTGGTCGGGCGGGATCTTCCGGACGCCAGCGCGTGGAGCCGCTGGGACAAGCCGTCCAGCCTGCTCGAGATCGGCGGCCGCCTGGTGCTCGCCGGGCACTACCCCGCGGGAACGGTGGACCAGGGCTACCTGGCCGTCTCGGACGACAAGGGCACCAGCTGGACCGTCGTGCAAGACTCGCCCTGGGGGGAGACGAGCGACTTTCGCGTGCTCATGCTCATCAACATGGGCCAGGGCTTCAGCCAGGATCAGGACGGTTGGGTCTACGGGATGGGCATCCCCCACGAGCTGGACGACCAGGTCCTGCAACCCCAGGAGGTCGCGCTGGCCAGAGCCCCCAAGGGCGAGCTGCTCGACTACACCGCCTGGGAGTACCTGTCGGCCCTGGACGACGACAGCACGCCCAGCTGGTCCTCCAACGAGTCCGACGCCATCCACCTCGCGGGGCTCGAGACCATCTCGCAGGCGTCGGCCATCTACCACCCGGGCCTCGATCGTTACCTGTTCCTCACGGGCTTGATCGAGCCCAGCGACCTGGCAGGAGCCTTGTTCGAGGCCGAGAATCCGTGGGGTCCCTGGCGTGAGGTGCTCCGCTTCCCCGCCTCCTCCATCGCCTCGCTGGTGCCCAAGGGCGCCGATGGCAGCTCCGTCTACTTCACGGCGGCGGGCGGCGAGTTCGCGTACAACCTCCACCTGGGGCGCCTCGACTTCGAGGTGGACTGAACGCGGCTCGCGGGCTGCTCCCGCGCAGGGTCGGGTGGGTGGATGTCGGGTTAGTCGTGCATGCTCACGAGCGGACCCAAGGAGCCCCCATGCGCAGCTTGACCACCACTCAGAACCCCCTCCTGCTCCAGCCCGGCCGCCCCCTGCCTCGCAAGGTCGGCATCATCGGCGCCGGCACCATCGGCCCGGACATCGGCTACTACCTCAAGAGCGCGCTGCCGGAGCTCACGCTGGTGCTGGTGGACATCGCGCCCGAAGCTCTCGAGCGCGCCACCCAGCGCATCGAAGGCTACGTGGCCAAGGGGTTGAAGCGCCGCAAGCTGTCTCCAGCCCAGGCCCAGGCGGTGCAGCGCAATCTCATCGCAACCACCGACTACGCCGAACTGGCCGGCTGCGACTGGGTGCTCGAGGCCGCCACCGAAAACCTGCCGCTCAAGCACCGCATCTTCTCCCAGGTCGAGGAGATCGTCGGGCCCGACGCCATCATCACCAGCAACACCAGCTCCTTGCCTGCCGAGCGGCTGTTCTCGCACCTACAGCACCCCGAGCGCTGCACGGTCACCCACTTCTTCGCCCCGGCCTTCAAGAACCCGGCGGTGGAGGTGATCCAGTGGGCCCAGTCCGATCCGGCGGTGGTGGACTACCTGCGCTGGATGTTCGCGGCCACGGGCAAGGTGCCCCTGGTCACCGACGACAAGCTCTGCTTCATGCTCGACCGCATCTTCGACAACTGGTGCAACGAAGCCGCCCTGCTGCTGGATATCGCCACCGCCTCGGAGGTGGACAGCGTGGTCAACGAGTTCGTACACGCGGGGCCGTTCTTCGTGCTCAACCTGGCCAACGGCAATCCCATCATCGTGGAGACCAACACGCTGCAGATGGAGGAAGGCGAGCACTACCGGCCTGCGAAGATCTTCGGCTCGGTCGACACCTGGGTCACGGTCCGCCCTGGCAAGCGGATCCCCGTGGATGCCGAGACTGCCGCTGCGGTTCGCGATCGCATGCTGGGTATCCTGTTCTCCCAGTCCTTCGACATCCTTGACCGCAACATCGGCAGCGCCACCGACCTCAACCTGGGCTGTGCCATCGCCCTGGGCTTCAAGCAGGGCCCCCTGGACATCATGCGCGACCTGGGCGAGGCCGAGGTGGCCCGCATCATGGAGCGCTTCCAGCGCGAGCGCCCCGGGATGCCAGGCCCTCACGAGCCCATCGCCAGCTACCAGGACTTCTCGCGGCACCTGCTGCTGGACGACATCGACGGCGTCAAGCTCGTCACCATGCGCCGGCCCCAGGCCATGAACGCCCTGGACGACACCGTCACCGATGAGCTGTTGGCGGTGCTGCGCCGCTACCAGGACGACCCGGCCGTGCGCGGCTTCGTGATCACCGGGTTCGGCACGCGGGCCTTCTGCGCGGGCGCCGACATCGGTCGCTTCCCCGAGATGCTCGGCGACGCCGAGGCGGCCACCCAGTACGCGCGGGACTGCTCCCGGCTGCTGGTTCACCTCGACGCCATGAACAAGCCCGTGGTGGCCGCGCTCAACGGCATGGCCCTGGGCGGCGGCCTCGAGCTGGCCATGCGCTGCCATGGCATCGTGGCCGACAGGACGGCCTGGATGCAGTTTCCCGAGGTCAACCTGGGCATCGCCCCGGGCATCGGCGGCATGGTGGTGCCCTACCGCCGCTGGCCCAATGCGGCCGGGGTATTGCACGACATGCTGCGCCTCGGCCTGCGCATGAAGGCCGGCCAAGCCCACGAGCTGGGCATCGTGGACGACGTGGCCAGCGGCACCGAGGAGCTGATCGCCACGGCGGTGGAGCGCGTCGGCGAGATCGAAGGCGCTGTCTCGGGTCCGGCCGATGCCCCACTCTCCGTAGAGGTCCTCGCCGTCGAGGCCCGTGGTCCAGGTGGACAGATCTTGAGCCGAGAGGTGGTGGACATCATCGGGCGGGCCATCGTGGACGCGGCCCAAGCCGAGAGCCTCGGCGAGGCGTTGGAGATCGGCTACCGCGCCTTCGGTGCCAGCGCGTGCACGGCGGCCGCGGCCGAGGGTATCGGGGCGTTCCTGGGCCGACATCGTCCCGACTTTGGCAAGACGGGGTAGAAGGGCCTTCTTTCGGAGAGGACCACCCATGCGACCGTGGGAGTGTATCGACCACGAGCTCGTGCCCCACGACGACGGCACGCTATACCTCATGGTGCGAGGCAGCGAGTATGCCATCCACGTCAACGGGCGCAAGCTGATGAGCAACCGCTTGCACGGCTCGGAAGACGCCCTCGCCGATCTGGCCTGCGACCGCCTGGCCGAGCTCGGGGACGCCCGAGTCCTGGTCGGTGGCCTGGGCATGGGCTTCACGCTCGCCGCAGTGCTGCGCCGCATTGGATCCGAAGGGAAGGCCACCGTGGCCGAGCTGATGCCCGCCGTGGTGCGCTGGAACCGCGAGCACACCGGCCGCGCCGCCCGTTTCCCGCTGCAGGATCCCCGCGTCACGGTATTCGTTGGAGATGTCGGCGACCTGGTGGAGAAGCCCCCCGCGCCCTGGAGCGCCATCCTGCTCGACGTGGACAACGGTCCCCACGCCCTGACCAGCCCCTACAACGGTTGGCTGTACGTCAGGCAGGGGCTGCACGCGGCCCGTGACGCGCTGATCCCAGGGGGGATCCTCGGCGTGTGGGCTGCCTCCCCCGACAGGAACTTCACCCGCCGCCTTCGCAGCGCCGGGTTCGAGGTGGAGATGCTGCGCCACACCCAGGACGGACGCCCCACCCACGACGACAGCGGCACCCACGTGTTGTGGATGGCGCGGCGCACATAGCGGCTCGCGTAAAGCCCCCTGGTCTAGGGCTCGCCTCGATCCACCGCTGGGTACAGCCCCTTTTCGTGCGGCATCCGGCGCAACCCCATCTTGCCCACGATGCGTTTCAGGAACTTGATCGCGAGGTTTTCGGTCCAGGCCCGGACGAAGGGGAACACGACGCGGAGGTCGAGGTAGGGGTTGGGCAGCTTGCCCACCAGGCTCATCAGCAGGACGTGCTCGGCCACCGAGACAGGACAACTTCGAACCACCGTGTAGGGCTTGCCCCACCCTCGCAGCAGCTGCCAGAGCACGCCGATGGTCTTGCCGACCACACCGCTGGACTGGACGCTGTGGATGCAGCGATCGCGACGGGTGACGTAGGTGCTCTCGACGGTCAGGGCGTGGTCGCCCACCTTGCCGTCGAAGCGGGCACAGTCGCCGAAGACCAGCAGGCGCTCTTTGGGGCGCAGCTCGATGTCGCGGTCCAGGCAGGAGCCGTACATGAGCGTGAGGGGCTTGACGATCTCACCCGCGTTGGGCTCCAGCGTCTTGATGATGTCCATCGCCTCTTGGGCAGCGCCCGGGCAGCCGCCCCAGCAGTAGTCCGTGCGCTCGGGATCGGGAGGGGGCCCAGCCACGCCCCGGATGTTGGTGTCTTCGAAGAAGGGCGCCAGCTTCACCCTGTCATCGTGCAGCCCGTTGCTTTTTGCCCGCGCCTTCGCCTCGTCCAGGCTCACGTCTCCGCGGATCTCGATCTCGTCCAGGGAGGTGGGTCCCAGCCCCATGGCGCCGGCCATGCGGACGTGGTCGACCTGCTCGGGTTCGAGGCCGACGATGCGAGTGGCGACGGAGTCCACCGCCACCGGGTTCTCGCCGACGATGATCAGCCCCAGCGGCACGGGACGTGGCGTCAACATGCGACCCATGCCCGCCGTCACGGCATCGATGACGATCAACCTGGGGCGCACGGTGTGGTTCAGGTCGCAGATCTTCTCGTCCAGGCGGTAGTCGTGGTCCACCAGGCGGTGCGCGTCGTCCTGGATGCCGATGTAGTTCTTGAGCGCGAAGGTGACCGAGGTCCATGGGTGGGTCTTGAACTTGGGGCAGTTGACCATGAAGTCCGTGCTGGCGACGGTCTCGGGCAGGTAGATGGAGTCGCGCAGGCGGCCTTCGTGGCGCAGGGGGACCTCAACCTGGGCCTCCTCGTCGAAGTAGCGAACGGTCGCGCCGTGGCGCTTGGCCACGGGAAGCAAGCCCGCCAGCCGAAAGGCCATCCGGGTGGGGATGGTGATGCCGCAGCGTTCGCCCAGGACGAGCTCTTTCATGCTGTCCCCCTCGGCGCGTTGCCGCAGCGCCGCAAGCACGCCGTCGATCACCTCGGGCCGCGTGAAGGCGTGGGCGAAGACCTCCGGATGGGCGATGACCGCGTTCGGCTTGACCAGCACCCGCCCCTGGGGGCGGATACCCATCTCGTCCATCGACTGTCCCACGATGGACTCGACGCGTTTCGCATCGTAGGTGTCGAGATTCCAGAGGTAGACTGGGGAGGTCGCCATCGGTGGGCTCCTTGTGGATCAGCTCATCCTACTCGACTGGGAGCGATATGGGATCGAGCCCGCTACGTCACCTCGAGGACGGCGGCCTACCCCACAAGACGCTCACGGTCTTGGCTCCGTGGTTGGCGGGAGGTGGTGCACGCGTGCGGTCGAAGCCGTAGGCGCCGGCCGCGCTGAGTAGGTCGATTCGCCCATCGGCGTCCAGATCCCGCAGCAGGACCACCCTGGGCTCGAAGTCCGACCCATAGATGTGCCGCTCACGGAAGCCGCCTTTTCCGTCGCCGAGCATCAACGCGACGGAGTTGCCCGTCAAGCAGGACACGGCGACGTCCACTTTCTGGTCTCCATCAACATCCGCCACCTCTAGCGAGGTGGGGTGGCGACAGGCAGCCCAGGTGAGGGCTCGTTCGAAGTGCGCGTCTGGCCCAGCTCGGGCCACGGAGATGCTGTTGCCGCGGATGTTGGCCGTGATCAACTCTGCTGAGCCGTCTCCGTCCAGATCGGACAACGTCAAGGCCACCGGCTCGGAACCGGTGTCCAGGGAGAGAACCTGCTCGAGCGGGCCGTCTACACCCCCCGACAGGACCAGCACCCGGTCTTCGGCTTGCAGCGTCACCAGCACTTCCTCGGTGCCGTTCCCATCCAGATCCTCGACGATGATGTCGCTAGTACGGGAAGGGAGCGCCACCCGAGCCGCAAGGGGCTGCAGGGGACCGGCGCCCTGGTTGGTCAGCACCACCAGCGTGGAGGCCCGGCCATCGAACACCACGACTTCGTCGGCACCGTCCCCATCCAGATCTCCGGAGGCCAGCGCCAGGGGTTCCATGCCCGCCAGGTCGACCGGCTCGAGGACCGGCTGTCCGCTGTCGTCGATCCGGACAAGGGCCAACGCCCCTCGGGCCGGCAAGCTCACCACCACCATCGGGGGCTCGCTACCCTGCGGATCAAGCACGAGAAGATCGTGGGGCGCTCCGCCTAGGGCGATTCGTACCCGACGGGTCGGCCAGGTTCGGTCCGCACCCCCGAGGATGGACAGGCTCTGGTCGCCGGGATGGGCCAGCACCACCTCGAGCTCACCATCTTGGTCCAAGTCGAGCATGGCTCCCGCGATGCTGTCGGCGCCCAGCCGGTGCACGTATGGGCCGAGGATCCCGTCCCGTCCCAGCCCTTTGTAGAACGAGGTCGTCATGGAGCTGGAGTTGGCCATGACCACGTCGAGCAGGCCGTCTTCGTCCAAGTCTCCGATCGCCGTGTGGTTGGTACAGTGCCCCGCTGGGAACTCCTCGACCTCCTCGAAACGAAACTCGCCGAGGCCTCGGTAGAGGCCCAGCAACGCGGGACTCCCACCGTTGGCGACGGACAGATCCGGCACGCGATCGCCGTCGAGGTCCGCGATGGCCACGGACTCTGGCACGGGCCCGGCTTGCAGGGTCGTTGCGTGGCGCAGCGAGCCATCACCCATGCCCTGTAGGACGGTGATGTCGTCACCCGTCCGTTGGAGCACCACCATGTCTTGATGACCATCCCCGTTCAGGTCGCCTTCCTGGAGGTAGACAGGTTGATCATCGACCGCGACCGTGGACGTGCGCTCGAACTCTCCCCCGCCCAAGCTGCGGAAGGCAACGACCTCGCCTCGAAGGCGATGTGAGACCACCAGGTCCAGCCCACCGTCCTCGTCCAGATCGGCCAGCGCCAACCCGACGGCGTTGCCCCCCGTGTCCAGCAGGACCGGGTCGTCGAAGGATCCGTCACCTCGCCCCGCCAGTACGGCCACACCCTTGCCCAGGTCTCGAACGGTACCCATGGTGTTGGGGAAGATGGCCCGGCCTACGACCAGATCGAGCTTCCCATCCAGCGTGACGTCCCCTGCTCGCACGATCTCGATGGCGAACACCCGATCTACCGAAAACCAGGCCTCCTCGTCTTCGTATAGCTCGCGCGACTCGGTGAACACCTGCACCCGCTGGTGGCGTCGGAAGCCACCCTCGCCGTCACCGAGCCAGATTCCCAGCTTGCCATCGCCCGTGGTGGCGACGGCCATGTCGAGTAGCCCATCTCCGTCGAAGTCCTCGACGGAGATGCAGGTAGGTAGGGGACCGACCTCGAGGAATCGTGCGGGGGCGAAGCCACCGTCGCCATACCCAGCCAGGAAGGCGACGTGACCTCCGATCTGGGCCGCCACGAGTTGGTCGAGGTGACCATCCCCGTTGATGTCCGCCAGCGCCACCCACTCTGCGTCCCAGCCAACCGGCTGGTCCAGGTAGGAGTCGAACAAGGGGTCGTAGCGGGTGGATTCCAGCACGATGGTTTCCGCGGCTCCGCGGTCCGAACGATGGAGCAACGCCGTGAGGCCTGCGGCGACCAGTACCAGGCCGACGACGACGAGGACAAGCGACATGGTGCTGCGGGTTTTCATGTGGTGGATTTGTTGTCGAGATCAACGCTCATCTTGTCGCAACATACCACCGCAAGGGGTTGCCGGAGCCCTGCTTCCTATCCGTCCTCGTAGTCCCGGCGCGCTCGCTCGGCGCTGACGTAGCCGTTGTCCACGTCCTTGCGCAGGGCCTCTGCGTCTCGCTCGTGGGGTGGGCCGTAGCCGCCCCCGCCCGCGGCATCCATGGTGACCACGTCTCCGGGTTTCAGGCGCGTCAGGCCGTAGGGGTTGCCCGGCTCACCGTTGACCAGGAACTGCGCTCTGGCGCCGGGCCGGCCGCCGAACAGGCCCTCGGGGGGGTGACGGAAGCGGCCGGACTGGATGCCGAGGTTCACGGGGGGCAGGGGGGCGTGCTCGTCATCCGGAACGCGGAAGACGATCCTGCGGCCCAGGCCGCCCCGTTGCCGGCCGGGCCCGCCGGAGTCGGGCAGCAGCTCGCGACGCTCGACGATCAGGGGGGTGTCGCTCTCGAGGATCTCGACCGGTGTGTTCGCCCCGTTGGCGGGGAAGATGTAGCAGTACTCGCCATCGCCGCTGGCGCTGGCGCCCATGCCGCCGCCGCGGATGACCACCGAGTGCCATGGTTTGCCGTCACCCCGCCGACCGTAGAAGACGTTCATGGTGGCGGGCGTGCCGCCGCTGCCGGCCAGCACGCGGTGGGGCAGGGCCTCGGCCATGGCGCGGTAGACCACCTCGGTGAGGAAGTGGCCGATCTGCATGCGGGCGGCCACGGCGGCCGGGAAGCGGCAGTTCACCACCGTGCCCTCGGGGGCCTCGAGGTGGATGGGGGCCGCGCAGCCGTCGTTGTTGGGGATGTCCGGGTCGAAGATGCTCTTCATGGCCATGAAGACGTAGGCGTAGGTGAAGTTGAACACCACGTTGCCGCCCCAGTCCACCTGGGGCGAGGAGCCTGCCAGGTCCACCGTGATGTCCGAGCCCTCGACCTGCACGGCGGCGCAGATGACCAGGTCTTCCTTGCCCTCCATCTGCTCGATGATCACCTCGGCGCGGTAGGTTCCGTCGGGGACCTTCGCGATGGCTTCGCGCATGCTGCGCTCGGTGCGGGAGATGATGGCCTCGGCCAGGCCCTCGAGGTCTTCGAGCCGGTATTCGTCGAGCATGGCGCAGACCTGCCGGGCGCAGACGTGGTTGGCCGCGATCTGGGAGCGGATGTCGCCGGTGACCTCTTCGGGGGTGCGCACGTTCCAGCGGATGGTCTCGAGCAGGGCTTCGTTGAGCACGCCAGCGTCGTACAGCTTGACCAGGGGGAGGAAGAGCCCGTCTTCGAACACGTCGTGGTTGTCCGACGACACCCGACCGCCGATGTCGGCGTGGTGGAAGACGCAGGCGGTGAAGCCCACCAGCTTGTCACCATGGAAGATGGGGCTCATCACGCAGACGTCGTTGAGGTGCCCGGCAAGGGCCCATGGATCGTTGGTGATGAACACGTCGCCGGGCTGGAAGCGGTCGGGGGGCAGCTTGGCCACCAGGGCCTTGATGCCCAGGGCCATGGCACCGGACTGGCCTGGGGTGGCGAAGGAGCCCTGGGCCAATTCGCGCCCGCGTGCGTCGGTGAACATGCAGGTGTAGTCGTGGGCGTCCCGCAGCAGGCTGGAAAACGCCGTGCGGGCCACCGCGGCGTCGGCTTCGTCCACGATGGAGATGAGCCTGCGCCACAGGATCTCGAGGGTGACCGGGTCGAAGGTGGCGCTCATGATCTCGCCTCCCGTGCCAGCGTTATCCACAGGAATCCGTAGTCATCGACCGTGACCGTGGAGCCCTGATCGACCACCACGGTGGACTCGCGTTCCTCGATGATGGCGGGCCCTGGGAAGCTCGCCCCGGGGAAGAGCTGGTAGCGGTCGTAGACGGCGAAGGGCACGAAGCTTCGGGCCAGCGCCGAGAACGCCGGGCGTTCGCCCTTGTGGGCTGCGCGGAGGTCCGTGGGCTTCCCAACCAGCCTGGGTAGCTCCAGCAGCTTCACGGGCAGGCTGGCGCGGACGCGGAAGTTGACGATCTCCACCGGCGAGTCGGCGTAGGTGCGGCCATACAGCCGCGCGTAGACCTGATCGAACTGGGCGCGCAGCGTGGCCGGGTCGAGATCCGTGAAGCCCTCGCGAGGCACGGGGACCGGCGTCTCGGAGCCCTGGCCCACGAAGCGGGCGTCCACCGAGCGCTCGAACGCGACCTGGCCGCTGTCTTCGGACTGGCCCAGCGTGCGGGCGCCCTCGGCCTCGAGCTGGCGGAACAGGGTGTCCATCTGCCGCAGGTCTGCGCCCTGCAACGCCACCTTGTGACTGCGCACCATGTCGAAGGCCCGGGGGGCGGTGAAGAAGCCCAGCGCGGAACCGACCCCCGCGGCCGGTGGCACCAGCAGCCTGGGGGCCCCAAGCTTGCGGGCCAGGCCCGAGGCGTGCACCGGCCCGGCTCCGCCGAACGCCGAGACGGTGACCAACGACGGGTTGCCGCCCTTTTCGGCGATGTGGGTCTTGGCCGCCGCCGCCATGGTCTCGTTGATGAGGTCGTGGATACCCCACGTGGCCTGGAGGT
>CAZVHW010000188.1:0-12159 GCA_964626835.1 uncultured Enterobacterales bacterium | reverse complement strand
GCCGATGGCGCCGACAACGACTGTGACGGGGTCGTGGACGAAGGCACCTGGTACTTCGACGACGACGGCGATGGCTACACCGAGCTCGGCGGAGACTGCGACGACGGCGACCCCGAACGCAACCCAGGCACCACCGAACAGGGTGAAGATGGCGTAGACCACGACTGTGACGGAGTGGCCGACGGCACCCCCACGTCCGACAGCGATGCGGACGGCTGGACGATCGGCGAGGGCGACTGCGACGACACCCGTGCGGGGGTGCATCCGGGAGCCTGGGACGGTCTGGACGGACTCGACGGCGACTGCGACGGCGTCACCGACGAGGACGGCCTGGCCTTCGATGGCGACGCCGACGGTGTCACGTTCGGCGAAATGGACTGCAACGACGGCGACCTCTCCATCTCCTCCTCCAGCCCCGAAGCAGCGGACGACGGCATCGACCAGGACTGCGACGGGGTGGACCTGTACGACGTGGACCAGGATGGCCACGCCTCACCCGAGGCGGGAGGAGAAGACTGCGACGACGAACGTTCCGACACCTACCCCGACGCCAGCGAGCTCTGCGACGGGCTGGACAACGACTGTGACGGCACCATCGACGAACACTGCGGTCAGGGCGACCTGGACGGCCCAGAGCAGCAGGAATGGTCGTCTGGCATCCACGGCGCCTGCAACTGCAGCGCCCTTCCCCGCCACGCTCCCGGCTGGCCTTTCGGCGCGCTCGTACTCGGCGCGATGGCCTGGCTCGGGTGCCGGCGGCGCGCACACCGGGGCTAGCCCATGCCCGACTACATCACCCGTGGGGGCTACCACAAGCTCGTGCAAGAGTTCGAGTGGCTGCTCAAAGAAGAGCGGCCGCGCATCACCCGCGAGGTCGCCTACGCCGCATCGCTGGGTGACCGCTCCGAGAACGCATCCTACATCTACGGCAAGAAACGACTCCGCGAGATCGATCGCCGCCTGCGTTTCCTGCGCAACCGCATCGAATCGGTCGAGGTGGTGACCCCCGAAGACGTGGCCAGCGATCGCATCCGATTTGGCGCCCGTGTGGTGGTCGAAGACGGACAAGGTGAGCAGCACACCTACACGCTGGTCGGCGTGGACGAAGCCAACGTCAAGGCTGGGCGGGTCAACTACAGCTCCCCGCTGGGGCGGGCGCTCATCGGCAAGGAAGAGGGAGACGAGGCCGTCATCCAAGCCCCTGGCGGAAAGCGTACCCTCGAGATTCTAGAGTTCGACTACGAGCCAGACGACGAGTAGCGGCCCCACCACGCCGGCACCGTGAGGGTCGGCGAGGACCAACCCGGCCCTGCGATCCGCTCGTGGTGCAGCAGAAAACGCGCACCCGACGGTGCCCCGAGGTCCGGTGGAAGCGCACCCCCGCCGTAGAGCCCGTCACCGGCCAGGGCAAGGCCGACGAAGGCGGCGTGCACACGCACCTGGTGGGTCACACCCGTGGTGATGACCGCCTCCCAGCAGGAAGGCTCTAGCCAGCGCAGCTCGGTGTGCGCTGGGAACCAGCGGCCCCTATGGGGTGTGCTGCGACCCCGCTGTACGACCATGCGCGCCCGCCGCCTCCGATCGTGGGCGATAGGCCGATCGACCACGTGCTCCCGCCAAGGCACCTGTCGTCGAGACACGAGCCGATATCGCTTGCGCAGCGCGCCGGTCGCAAACGAGGTCCGCAGCTCGGCCAGGGCGGCCAAGGAAGTGCAGGCGACCACGATGCCGCTGGTGGCGTTGTCCAGCCGATGGGCGATGCCTCCTTCGAAGCCCTGCGGCCAGGCCAGGTCCGCCTGTCCCGGACTGGCAGCGAGCCAGCGGCCGAGCAGGCTGGGCCGCGACGGATCCGCATGCAACGGGAACACGGGCTCCCCAGCGCCCTTGCGCAGAAAAACCAGGTCACCCTGGACCGCGAGGACCGGCATGCAGGAGCCTGGTGGAACCTTACTCAGAAGTGGACTCCTCGGACACCAGGGTGACGTCGTGCAGCTCGACGATGGCACCCGCCTGCACCTCCACCAGCCGCGTCTCGGCGCGGTATCCGTCCATCTCGATGCGGACCATGTGTTTTCCCTCCGGAAGCCGATTGCTGACAAACGGCGTGCGGCCCATGGCGAGCCCATCCACCATCACCATGGCCCCGGAGGGGTGCGTGCGCACGGACAGGAAGTTCGTGCTGCCGTGAAGCGCCCGGGCCATGCTCAGGGACTCGACAGGGCATTCAACCGGCATGCCATCCACGACCAGTGGTGCCATGTAGCGGTCCACGTACTCCGCGAGGGCAGCCAGCCCTTCGGGCCGGCCCGTTGCGGCGAGGGTCTCGACGATGACCCAAGCCTCGGCGGCTTCCCGTTGCCTCGCTTCGCAGACCTGCTGAGAAGACTGTTCGGAGAGCGCCACCTGCTCCTGCAGGCTTCGCAATCGCTCCAGGTAGTCATCCTCCTGAGCAAACGATGGTGCAATCAAGACCGAGAAAGTCAGCATGATCTCGAGCATGACGGCCTCCGGGCACGCGATCAGTAAACCACGAACCCCAACGTGCCGCCCGTCGCTTCCCCGCTGGCAAGCGGTCAATCCATTATGGAAGCTGTCCACCGTCATGGCGCGTCTCCCAGCAACGCTGGCTTCAACGCCATCAAGGTCTGAAACCCCAGGTATCGACATGCTCCACAGCCCCGCGTCCTTCCTCCCTACAGAAGACACCGCCGCCGAGGCTGCCCGACGCGCCCTTACGCCCCTCGCTACCGACATGGAAGACTCGCAGATTCGAGCCGTGGCGTCCCAGGTCTGGGCGCTGCAGGCTCAGGGCGCAGAGGTCTGCAACCTCACCATCGGCGACTTCGTTCCGTCCCAGTTCCCCGTACCGGCCGCGTTCATGGGGCGCATGGTGCTCGAGGCCCAGGCTGGTCAGACCAACTACACGCCCAGTGATGGCCTCCCAGAGCTCAAGGCCGCCATTGCCGACCAGTACGCACGCGAGCTTGGCATCGACTACGGCCCGGGCTCGGTGGTCGTCGGGGCCGGTGCCCGCCCACTCATGTGGGCCACGTACATGGCCTTCCTCGAACCCGGCGACGGCTTCGCCTACGGCGTGCCCAGCTGGAACACCCAGTACTACGACTACCTCTTTCAGTGCCGCGGCCTGGTCATCACCGGCCAGCCGGCCTCCCGCTTCCTCCCCACGGTGGAACAGGTCGAGCGCGTGCTACCCCAGGCCAGAATGCTGGTGCTCAACTCGCCCCTCAACCCCACGGGGACGGCCTACAGGCCCGAGGAGCTCGAGCCTGTCTGCCGCGCGTTGCTGGCCGAGAACCAGCGCCGCGAGCGCGACGGCCGCAAGCCCGTGATGATGCTCTACGACCAAGTCTATTGGACGCTCACCGGACCCGGCTTCCAGCATGCCCATCCCCTGGGCCTGGTACCCGAGCTGGCGCCCTACGTCATCTACCTCGACGCCATCTCGAAGTCTCTGGCCGCAACGGGCCTACGCGTAGGCTGGGCCGTCGTGCCGCCCCACCTGCACAAGGCCTTCAAGTCCGTCATCGGACACATGGGAGGCTTCGCCCCCCGCCCCGAGCAACGCGCCACCGCGTGGTACCTGTCCCAACCCGACCTTGTAGCGGCCGACCGCGAGGTCATGCGCGGGGGGGTGCGAGAGCGCTTGGGCCTGCTGGTCGAGACCTTCGAGGGAGTCCGCTCGGAGGGCCTACCTGTCGAGGTCATCCGCCCCGAGGGTGGCATCTACTTGAGCGTACGCTTCGACCTGCATGGCCGACGCACACCCACGGGTCAGCGGCTAGACAACAACGATGACATCCGCCGCTTCCTGCTACACGAAGTGGGCCTGGCTGTCGTACCATTCCAGGCTTTCGGCCTGACGGACGACACGGGATGGTTCCGCATCTCCGTAGGCGCCGCGGACCCGATCAAGGTGGCCGCCGGCCTCGAACGCGTCCGAGGAGCCCTTCGGGCGATGTAGACCGGGCGGAGCTGCGCCCAACCGACCGCGACAGCGGAAGACATCAAAGTACTTTCTCCTCTAAGGAGGGCCTACACGGGGCTCCAGGCCGGAGGTGAATGTGAGGTTTCAGGTCTGGGGATTCTGGTCCGAAGACACATGCAGGAGCCGCGTCAACACTGTTGACAGAGCCAAACGGCACCAACCCCGGAGGCGGACCATGATGCCCTGTCCCCTCGACCCCACGGTCCAGGTCATTTTCGTCGATCCAACCGACCTCGGCCCCACTCGCCTGGACACCTCCCACGCTTTCGCGGTCTTCGGAGAAGGCATCGACGAGCCCTTCATCGTCGTGGACAAGCGCCTACTCGACCAGGACTGGTTCTCCGAGGACCACCTGCTCGTCATCATGGCTCACGAGCTCGCCCACATCCGGTGCCAGAGCACGAACGAGAAGCTCGCCGACCGCACCGGCATGATGATCCTCGAGCGCGCCGGCCACGCCAGCGCCTGGGAGCTCCATCGCGCCGAATACGAGAATCGGCTGGCCCACGGCCACTACCAACAAGCCGCTTAGGGTTCACCGAGCAGCTTCTCGACCTCTGCGCGCACCTCGGCTTCACGCTCGTCGTTCCAACCCTTCCAGGTGGAGACGACGGTCCCCTCGCCGCTGACCAACACCGTGTTGGGCATGGCCAAGGCGCCCATGGCGGCCATGACACGAGCGTCCTGGTCCTGTAGGAACGGGAACTCGAGGCCCTTCGCGCGCAAGGTCTTGCCCTTCTGGGGATCACGGTCCACTCCCATGACCAAGATGGCCAAGCGATCGGAGCCATAGTCGGCATGGAGCGACTTCAAGGACTCGAGCTGCTCCTGGCAGGGCCGGCACCATGACGCCCACAGCGTGACCACCGCCACGCGACCCTGGATCTCGGAGCTGTCCACGACGCGACCCACGGGGCTCTTGCCTTCGAGCACGGGCCAGGCGGCGCCGACGGCGATGGGATCGGCGACGACCGGCACGGGCTCGACCTTGGAGGCCGCCTCCGGTGGTTCGTCGGCGCAACAACGGAAGCCCGTATGGATGTTGCGAAAGCCGGGGCCGAAGGTGTCGAAGACCTGCAGACACGACGCCCGCTCGGCCTCGAAGAAGGCACCCCCCAACGCGACCGCCAATCCAGGCTCGGCACCAACCCATTCCGAGAGGTTTCCCGCGAGGTCGTACACGCCCTCCGGCGTCACGCACGCGGAGTGCGCGCCCGCCGCGCGGGCCCTCCCCACCTCGCGTCCGAGGTGGTCGTTGCAGCGTCGGGACTGGTACGACGTGCCGTAGGGATAGGGACGTCCCTCGACATAGTCGTCGTGGAAGGCCCCATTCCCATCGTCATCGGTGGCTTCCTGGCCACGACATGCCGTGAGCCATTCCTGCTCGGAGCACAGACGCTTGCCCGCTGTCGCGCAGGCGTCGCGGGCCTGGTACCAGCTGACGTTGGTGGGCTGGACCCCAGCCAGAGACAGTGCAGTCCCGGCGGCGTCCTGGGAGCCTTCCACCGCATCGATCCAGAAGTCCAGGTCGCCCGCTGTCATCCGTACCATCGGAGCGGCTCCAGCAGGAAGCGGTTCGGCTCGAACGACGCGCTCTTCCGAGGCCACGGTGCCATCGACGGACGCCTCGGCTTCGCCAAGCGCGACGCGCAGCCCCGCGTCGAGGATTCGCTGCGGGAGCGCCCCCTCGAACTCACGTCCGTTGACATAGGTACGAGGCGTTCCGGAGATGCCCTTGCTGCTGACCAACGCGATGTCCCGCTTCACCTCCTGGAGGGCCTCGGGACTGGCCAGGCACGCGTGAAACTCAGGCATGTCGAGGCCGAGTCGCTCGGCGTAGGTGAGCAGGTCGTCGTCCTCGAGGTAGCTCTGGTTGAGGAAGAGCTGATCGTGGTAGTCCCAGAAGCGACCCTGGCGTGAAGCGCACTGAGCCGCCACCGACGCCGCGCAGGCCCGCCGGTGCATGCTGCGGGGCAAGGACTCGTTGCAGGCTTTGTCCAGGGGATAGTGCACGAAAGACCAACGCACCCGGCCCTGGTAGCGCTCCTCGAGAGCAGCCAGGGAGGACTGGAGTCGGCGGCAATAGCTGCACTCGAAGTCCGAAACGACCACCACGGTGACCGGCGCATCGGCTGGCCCCCTTGCCGGGCTGTGCGTGAAAGGGGCGATGTCCACGAACTTGTCGGGAAGCCGGACGCTGCCGCTATCGCGGCGGGCCTCCGTGGGTGAGGCTGCGCTCTGCTCGAGCTCCACGACGACCGCTTCGTCGAGGCTCGACGTGAGGAACATGTTGAGGGGGAAGAGCAGGACCAGCGCCACCAGTGCGACCCCCATGCAGATCCCGAGGTCGACGGGGGCTGGAATGGCGGGCTTGCGCCCCCCCGCGGGCAACAGCACCAGGACCAGTGCCAACGCGTGGAGCGCATAGAGGGCCACGCAAAAGAGGCAGACATACTGGAGGACGAAGAGGCTGACATACGCCAAGAAGGCGCTGACGAGCACGTTCCAGCTGGCTACCAGTACGACCGCACCCTGGGCGCGCCAGGCTCGCCGTCCACCACCTCGCGCCACCCACGCCAGCCAGGCGGTGGCCGCATACAGCGGCATGGCCCACAAGCTGACAGGCAATCCGAACAACTCGGACCAACGGCTCGTGTTCATCTTGTCGCAATCGAAGCTTCCACCGAGGTTGCAAGCGCTCTCGAAGGCGCCGGCTCCGTGCGTGAGGACGATGTGGACCCACCCCAGGTAGGCAGCGACGAGGGAAGAGGCCAGCAGCACCGGCAGAAGCGTGTACAGGGCCCAGACGCGGGGGCGAGCCTGCTCGTTGCCCTCAATCATCGAAACCCTCCAGGAACAACGGTTCCTCGCAGCTGCGCCTCAGGTTTGCCAAGGCCACCTCGCTCGCGAGGAAAGGGTGCTCGCTCGATTGGACTTCGTAGACCATGAAGTCGCGAACGACCTGACGCACGGCCTCTCCCCACTCGTTGCAGTTGCGGCTGGCCCAGAGCTCCAGCAAGGCGGCGCGCCTGGCTTCGTGAGTGACGAGCGGCTCGTCGCCGTCGATGGGAACTCCCCCTTCCCAGAGTGCCACCAGGGCGTCGGGGATCACCTCCCCCGTGCGCTCGTTGAAGGCCCGGCCGACCAGAGCGTCCTCGTAGCGCCCCATGCTGGGCTCGAGGTGCCGGACCACCTCCTCTTTCTGCCATGCCAGCTTGCGCCCTGAGACCACCCAGCCCCCGATGTGGATGCAGGCCGTGGGATTGGCCACGCAGACGAGGTAGCCCAACGGGCCACCCCAGATACCGGGCAGGTCCGGCTTTCCCACCGTGGGAGGTGCTCGCCGGACCACCATCCACCCATCGTCGTCCACGACCACCTGGGGCTTCCACGGGGCTTCGTTGACGTAGATCTCGCGCCCGTTCCTGCTGCGCTTTTTCTGGTAGCCGAGATCGCGCAGTGCCAGCCCTACCTCCTGGCGGGCCTTGATCACCGCTTGGTCGTCCACGTAGATGATCTCGTCCGGCTCGGAGTCGCCTTGTACCTCCTCGTCTTCGAGCGTGGGGTCCGCTTCGGTGCTCACGGGCTGGTCGTTCGAGATCGCCTCGATCGGTTGCTGCGCCCGAGAGGGAGCACCCCAGGCGAGCAGCGCGGGCAGCAGCCACAGCCACCTCGGTCGAGCGCCGACGCCGGCTGACTCGAGGAGCGGTGACATTTTCTCTCCCGTGATCGAAGGCTAGGTCCCGCTGAACTGGACGTCGTCGAACAACACCGAGGGTACGCGGGAGGTTCCATAGCGATGCACGTCGCTGGCGGCCTCGGTGTAGCGCTCGTAGAGGTCGAACAGGTTGCCCGCGATGTTCATCTCGCCCACGCTCTGCACCGGTTCACCCCGCTCGAGCAGGGTGCCACGGATGCCGAAGGAGAAGTCTCCTGTCGTACTGTTGGCGTTCCCCCCAAGGAACGACTCCACTCTGATGACACTGGGGAAGCCCGCGGCGATGGCCAGGGGCGCACGCGGTCCCGGCGGAAGGACCAGGTTGGAGGTCCCGCCGGTGGTCGGTTCCATGTCCAGCTTGCGGGAAAAGTACTGGTTGACGAAGAAACACTGCAGTACGCCGCCCTGAACCAGCGAACGGCGACTGGTGGGGAATCCATCACCGTCGAAGAGACGGGAACCCGCACCCCTGTGGATATGGGGTTCGTCCCACAACTCGAGGCTCGACGCCGCCACCCGCTGCCCGAGCTTCTCCGCCATGCAGGATCGCCCGTAGTGCAGGGCAGACCCGGCCAGCGGGGAGAGCAACACGCCCAGGATGCGACCCACCGCCCGGTTCTCGAGCAACATGGGGTAACGCCCGCTGGGGACGGGTCTGGCACCGAGCCGGCGCATGGCGCGGTCCCACGCTTCGTCAGCCACGGCGTCGACGGATGGAAGATCCTCGGCATGGGAAGCCGAGTAGCCGGTGCTGGCCTCGGGTAGCTTGTCGCCTTCGTCCTCGAGTGTGAGCGTAGCGCCGAAGCCAAAGCTCGTGCCCCGGCTGTGGCCCACGAAGCCGTTGGAGAAAACCACGGCTGACAACGCGCGTGAGTCGCCGGCGTAGGCGGTCGTCGAGCGCAGCTTCGCTCGGTCACGACGTTCCACCAGGGCCTGCTCGAAGCGAGCCACCCATTGCCGGCGGGTGGAGGACTCGAGCTTCTCCTGGTCGTCGGACCAGTCGTCCAGCTCGACGCCCTGGGCCATGCCGCAGGCTTCGGCCGGAGGAAGGGCTCGCGCAGGATCGGGCTCGAGCAGGCGCGTGGCGGCCACGGCCCGCCGGATGAAGACCTCGACGGCTTCCGGCCTCATGTCGGAGGTACCGTGGCTGGAGTACCGATCGTCCACCAGCAACCGCAGACCGAGGCTGGACGAGCGGGATTCGGTGGCCTGCTCGAGCTGCCCTTCCCGCTGGGAAAGCTCGACCGACACACCGCTCGAAGCGGACGCCGCGGCTTCGGAGGCGCCTGCAGTCAGAGCCATGCGTACGGCCTGCTGGGCGATCTCGACCATCGTTTCGTCGCGCATCAGCCTGCTCCTCCCACCACGAGGGACGAGACCAGGGTGGTCGGAAGCCCTTGCCCAACCGGTACGCCCTGGCCGTCCTTGCCACAGGTCCAACCGCCCTCGTCCAGCTTCAGGTCGTTGCCCACCATGCTGACCCGCTCGAGGGCTTCCGGCCCGTTGCCGATGATGTTTGCGTCCTTGAGGGGGCGGGTGAGCTTGCCATCTTCGATGAGCCAGCCATGACGCATGTAGAAGGCAAAGTCGCCCGCGCCGATCTGCACCTGGCCATTGGCAAAGGACTCGCAGTAGATGCCCTTCTTGACAGACCGGACGATCTCTTCGGGGTGATGGGGGCCGTTCTCCATGAAGGTGACCCGCATGCGCGGCAGCGGCGGTTGCCGGAAGCTCTCGCGGCGGCCGGAGCCCGTCGGCTCGACGCCGAAGTGCCGGGCCGAGATTTCGTCGTGCAGGAAGCCCTTCAGCACGCCACGATCCACCAGCACCGTGCGCTGGGGCGGGTTGGCTTCATCGTCCGTGTTGATGGAACCACGAGCCCAGGGCATGGTGCCGTCGTCCACGATGGTGACCTGCTCGGGTGCCACCCGCTGTCCCAACCGGCTGCCGTAGATGCTGACGCCCTTGCGGTTGAAGTCGGCCTCGAGCCCGTGGCCTACCGCCTCGTGCAACAGGATACCGCTTGCCCCAGGGGCGAGCACCACGGGCAATTCTCCCGCTGGGGGCGAGCCGGCCGTGAGCAGGAAGAGGGTGCGCTCCACCGCGCGGTCCACCAGGCGCGTTCCGACGCCACCGTCCGTGTACTGCTCCATGCCCCGGCGGGCAGCGATGTTGAAGCCCGCGGACTCGCGACGCTCACCGTCTTGTGCGGTGCAGGACACGAATCCGAGGGTCATGGGCTGGTGATCCTGCACCAGGCGGCCGTCGGGCCGTGCCACCAGAATGACCCGCTCGCCGTCCATGAGGTAGGCCTGGACCTTTTGGATGCGTGGATCCCTGGCAAAGGCGTCGTTCTCCCAGGCCCGCAGGAGGGGCAGCCGCTCCTCGATGCCCACGGCGTCCCATCGCCGCAGTGGCGGGTAGAGGTCGGCGTAGCGCCGGGGTGTCAGGTCCATCGGCTGCCGGGGCGGGCCGCCCGTGGCGATCTCCGCAGCGGTGCGCGCGGCGCTCAGCATGGCCTCCAGCGAGAGGTCCTCGGAATAGGCGTAGCCAACCTGGTCGCCCAACACGACCCGAACCCCGACGCCGAGATCCACCCCCGTGGAGGCCCTGTTGACGCTTCCATCGGTGAGCGCCAGCATGGTCGAGGTGGCGTGCTCGAAGAACAGATCGGCGTCTTGCCCGCCTCGTGAGAGCGCTGCCTCGAGGACCTTCCGGAGTGTGGTGGCCGTGACGCCGAAGCGCTCGAAATATCCGCAGCCCGGCGCTTCGGCCGCTCCGCGGTCCACCAAGGGTGGAATGTCGGTGATAATTGACTGCAACGAGCACCTCGAGCCCTCCCGCTGGGAGGGGAAGCAATGGGGTAATGTAGCCACCCGTGGGTGGGCCGGCATGAGGTGCGTTCAGCTCACTATGGCTTGCATCTCTCCGAGCCTCCGCTCCACCGCCTGGGCCAGGGCCAGCTGGCCACGGGCCCGCAGCAGGTTGTGCTCTCCCCTGCCCTTCGCAACCTGCGGATCCCAGCCAAAGTAGCACTCGTGAAAGGCGTCCGTCGCGAACCGAGCCGCCAGCTCCAAGCAGATGCGCCAGGTGCCGGCAGGGACACTCGCCAGCTCGGCCGGCGTTGCGAACACCGCGCTATCCGCGTAGCCACCCATGGCGGCAGCGAAGATACCGAGATCCACATCGACCAGACCGGAATCCTCACCGCCGCGGTTGCACCAGGAACGCATGGCGTCGCCCAACTCCAGGGCCAGCGGCATGGACGAGAGGGTGTCCAGGTCGATGAGGCACACGGCCCTGCCCCCTGCGTCGAAGCGCAGATTGGAGATCTTGAGGTCACCGTGTGCAGGGCGGACGGGGAGCTCGCGAAGACCGACGCGGGCCAACCAGCGATCCCAGCCCCCCAGGATCGTACGCCCCACCTGGCGGATGCCATCGGCCAAGCGATGATCGCCACACACATCGACAGCTTCTTCGAGCGCCGCGACGTGCCGTAGCGTGTCGTGGGGGTTTGGCCGCAGGGGCGAGAGATCCCCGGTAAAGTCGAGCATGGCGGCGTGGAAGCGGCCGACCAGACAGGCGGCCTCGCGAGCCATGGCCGGATGCTCGACGCGGTGGACCGTGCGGCCAGGTACGAAGTCCATCAAACGCCAACACCAACCGTCGGGCGCTGGGATAACCAGGCGTCCATCCCGCGCGGGTACGATGCGCGGGGTGACCAACCCACGCTCGGCGACATGCTCGGTGACGGCGTAGATGCGATGGTGTACCCCCGGTGGAAAGATGGCGTTTACCTTCTGCAGCACGTGGCTGGGAGGGGTGCCGACCAGCCAGGTCGTGTTGATGAGCCCACCCGGCTCGACGAGGCGAAACGGAGCTTCGGGGAGGAGGCCATGGAGGGCCAGGGCATCGGAGGGTGTTGCAACGCGAGACGGGTCCATGTTCCCCTCTTACCTGCCGTTCCAGCCGCGGGCCCGTCGTGTTATCCTCCGGCCAGTCCTCCGCCGACCATCCCCTGGAGCATTCCCCCATGAAGTCCCTCCTCTCCATCGCGCTCGCGATCCTCATGGCCCTCGTTGTCTTTGGCTGCAAGAAGGCCCCCCCCGAGACCGTGGCCGTGTCCGATGGCCCCATCGCCCCTGTCGAAGCACCCGTCATCAACACCCCCGTGCCCGACGCTGTCAAGGAAATGGCAGCCAACTTCTCCAAGGTCTTCTTCGAGTTCGACAGCGCCGGCCTCACCAGCTCGGCACAGCAGGCGCTGACCGCCAACGTCCGCATCATGATGGACAACAACGACCTCAAGATCGAGATCCAGGGACATGCCGACGAGCGGGGCACCACCGACTACAACCTCTCCCTGGGCCAGAAACGCGCGGAGTCGGTCAAGAAACACATGATCCTTACGATTTTTTGTCAAAATATCTGAACA